>JAJRBZ010000044.1 GCA_028679185.1 Methanoregula sp.
AGATGAAAGAGTGCCCATAAGCGTGAGATTTGCATCGAGCATGTCCCACGGGTTCCCGATATCCATCCAGTACGACAACTGGTATGCGGTCAGCTTCTTTTCCCTGATATACTCAAAAAGAGCATCAGTAAGTTCAAGTTCTCCCCGGCTGGAAGTCTGAACCCTGTCTACATAGTCAAAAATATCCATGGAGAAAAAATATGCCCCGGCATTGATCTGGTCTGACCTGAGTTGTTTCGATTTCTCTTCAAGGATAGTCACGAGGCCGTTTTCCACCACAACCACCCCGTAATCCTGCGGATGATCAGTTGTGCTGGTGCTCATGCATGGTGCACGGCATGTGCACAGATTTGCAATATCTGATGCATGTAAAATCATATCCCCGTTCAAGAGAAGAAAGGGTCCTGTGACAAGATCGCGTGCAGATCGCAGGGCATCAGCAGTCCCACGCTGCTGCCGCTGCGGTGCATACCTGATATGAATCCCCAGGTCAGAGCCATCCCCAAAATACCTGCGTATTTCCCGCTCGCCATAGCCAACAACAAAAATAAAATCGGTAATCCCCGCCTCGCGTGCCGCTATAACGAGGTGCTCCATTATCGGGCGGTTGGCAAGGGGGAGCATTACTTTCGGGCGCTTCGCCGTGAGGGGACGCATCCGCGTACCCTCTCCTGCGGCAAGAACGACACATTGCATACTAATCCTCGTACTACAACATTTAAGCAGTTTTCCCCTGCGTAACGAGATGGCGTCCTTTCAGTAGCATCTCTTTTGCTTTAAGTAAGGTTTTTGCCTCTGCGGTAATGCGGATTTTGGGTTCTGTTCCGCTTGCCCGGATCAGGAACCAGCCGTCATCTTCAGCTATCCTGATCCCATCAGTCGGATTCTGGGCCCCAAGAGCCAGAACCGTTTCATGTGCCGTGTCGCAGGCAAACGATTCCCTGAGAATCGGGTACGATGGCATGGTATCAATCTCATGTGCGACGTCCCATTCAGATGACATCTCACAAAAAAGAGCTGCAGCGTACGGGCCGTCGGGACAATACGAGATCTGCGGGAAAATCCATGCACCTGAGGGTTCGCCTCCAAAATCCCCCCACTTCAGGAGTTCTTCAGAGACATAGGTATCTCCAACCGGGGTCCTTTTTACTTCAGCGATATCTTCAATGATCATGGAAGCATCGCTTGTTGTAACGACCTGTTTTGCGCCAAGATACCGGGCAAAAAGCATCAGGAGATGGTCGCCGTCAATGTAACGTCCTTTGTTATCAAATGCCATCATCCGGTCAGCATCCCCGTCATGAACAACCGCACATGCAGATCCTGTTTTTTTCACCATTTCCCCGACATAAGCAACATTCTCTTTTAGCGGCTCTGAGGGGCGTGCAAAATAACCCGAGGGGTTGCAGTTGATACAGAGGGTTTTTGCGCCGGCATCGCCAAGAAGAGCCGGAGTGAGCACACTTCCTGCACCATTACCGCAATCAACAACCACCGTGATACCCTCCCTGATATGTACATTATCCAGAATTGTATTTTTATGCGGGGTGAGTGCGTCTGTTGCCTGCTCACGTCCCTGGTGCTGCCAGTCAGTCCAGTGCCGGGTCTTTAAAAGTTCCTCCATCTCTCCCTGCTGGGTCCGGGTAAAAGACGATCCGTCCGGGTTGAAGAGTTTCAATCCGTTATATTCCTCAGGATTGTGGGAAGCAGTGATCATACACCCGGCGTTTACCGTTCTGGTGCTATAGGCTACAGATGGTGTGGGAGCGATACCCGTACTGTGCGCCGTTCCACCACTCCCAAGAATTCCGGAAAGTACCAGCTGTGCGAGAAGAGGACTCGTCGTACGGGTATCCATCCCTACAAGAATATCGGCAGACCGGGAAGCAAGTGCCGATCCAACTCTTAAGGCAGTATCGATGAGTGTCTGATCGAACTTTCTCCGAATTCCAGAAGACCCGAAAAGCATGATGATTTATTGGATCGCTGTCAAAAAGAGTTTATCTTTCATGGTGCGGGACTGGCAGGATTTCTTCCAGGTGTTCCCCGCGTCGGCGTTTTCTTAAGGGCTAGCACGTACCAAACGGGCACCAGTGCCCAAGATGGTTCAGCCGGGCGATACCGGCCGTTGAAGGCCCGAGACAGAGGACCTGCTTTGTATCTTTCCAGGTAAGGAGCGTGCTGCCTGTTCCCTGTTCTATGATACCTTCACCATTTATGAGAATCACGTCAGCTTCATCAGGATTTTTTACACTGGTGCCCCTGAATGCAGCATCGATAGCAGGCATGCTTCCCAGACAGAAGATCCTTTTTTCCCCCAGTTCATTGAGCAGTTGCCTGCGACATTCAGTGTGGGATGATTTGGGACACGGATGAAGTATTCTTGAGAGACAGAAAAAACCCGCAACAACATTCACTATTGCAGCGGCAGCACTCCGGACAGGAGGTGTAGAAAGAGGCGTGCCGAACATGAACGAGATCTTTGTCTTTGCCCTGATGGGGTCATACGTCATAAAATCGGCACTCCTCCCGCCAAATGACGCAGTCATGCACGCACCGCGTTCAAACTGACAGTTTACGGTATCTGTACATACATCAAGAACAACCCCGGTGTCCTCGCAGCCGCTGTCCTTCATTATCGTTTCGAGTTTTTTAACAGTTGCAAAGATAAGGTCCATCATTCACATCCATGGTTATCAATGAGTACAACCCGGGCAGGAGAACCGTCAAGCCCGGTGAGGCGCAGGGGCAGTGCCACCAGGATATAGTCCCCTTCCTCAACGGCTGAGAGATCGAGGAGCTCTATGATAATGCATCCCCGGCTGAGCAGCTCACGGTGCACGGTTCCGTCGCACTCGTAGGATTCTATTGAGGGGGAATCGATACCAATACATTTCATGTCACAGCCGGTGATGAGACGTGCTGCATCTGCCGTGAGGGAAGGGTAATTCTCATCAAAACGGCCGGCACCGGAAAACGACGTTTTCAAAAGGAGCCTGTCAATACCTTTCAGCCGGCCGTGCAGGTGAGATGGTCCGATACTCGTGCCCGCACGGGATACATCGAGTACCCGGCAGGGTCCCATGACATGCGAGAGGGGGATGGTATCAATCGTAGTGCCGGTTTTAAGGTAATGGGCGGGAGCATCGATATGAGTGCCCGTATGTGTGCTCATGTGCAGGGCGGTGATAAAGTAGTGCCCTCGGTTCTCCTGCCTGAACACAGGGGGGGTATCGCCAGGATATATGAGGATTTCTTCGGAAAGCGGGCGCGTGATGTCGATAATTTTCACGGATCTACCCGCTCCATCCGCACTCGCCGATGAGGGGAACGAACCGGACTCCCCCATGATGTTCCTCTTGTACAGATCCATCTTTTTTTCTGAGCCGGATGAGCTCCTGGATGGCATGTCCCCCCACTGGTGCTACCAGCCTTCCCCCTTCAGCCAGTTGTTCGATAAGTGGCCTGGGAACCGATGGTGTCGCAGCGGTGATGATGATTCCGTCGTAAGGGGCCTTTTGTGGATTCCCGAGTGTTCCATCAGCCACGATCACTTCAACATTCTTACTGCCGAAAGCCGCGAGGTTTGCCATTGCAAGCCCCGCAACTTCCGGGATCCGCTCAATGGTCGTCACCTGTCGGACAAGTACTCCGAGTATTGCAGCCTGGTAGCCACACCCGGTCCCTATCTCAAGCACACTATCAGCTGGTTGCAGGGCAAGGAGCTCTGTCATCAGCGCAACTATATAGGGCTGCGAGATAGTCTGGCCGTTACCTATAGGCAGCGGGCAGTCTTCGTATGCCGATCTGTCATAGGGAGGCGGAACAAAAAGGTGACGGGGGACTTCTTTCATTGCAGAGAGAACACGCTGGTCACATATACCCCTGGCTGCAATCTGGTACTCCACCATCCTCAAACGTTCATCGGCTCGTGGATAGGGCTGCATAGGTACCTGGTTTTTTAAAATCCTGCTTTTTCCGCAACATCAATGGAGGCATCGATCTGCCTTTGCAGTGCTTCGGGAAGTCCGGCAATCTTTACATCCAGAAATCCCCTTATAATCGTTGCCGTTGCTTCGTCCTCGTCAAGTCCACGGGACATCAGATATTCGATCTCATCCCGGGCGAGCTTGCCGACTGCAGCTTCGTGAGAGAGCTCCGTGCCTACTACCGACCCCTCAATTTCCGGGATTGCATAGATGACACCATCTTTTAGGATAAGTCCCTTGCATTCAAGATGCCCGCGGGTACCGGCAGTTTTTCCATTGATGTGACCACGTGAAATGATTGTGCCGCCTTTTGTTATGGCACGGGTGATCAATTCTGCGCTTGCACCCCTGCCTTCAAGTATGGCACGGGAACCGAGATCCATGAATGAACCTGGCGTGGAGATGACAATACTGCTGAACCGTGCGACCGAGTCTGTTCCCCTCAGGGTAGCCGTCGGGTACATCTGAATTTTTTTCACCGGCTGCATGCAGACATAGTTGGAAAGGAACACCCCGTTATCTTCAACGATGGAGGCGCTTCTCGGGAACACTTCAATGTTCTCACTCCAGTTGTGGATCATCGTGAAACTGATTTTGGCATCTTTTTTTACGAAGAATTCAGAGATGCCATAGTGAGCGCCGCCTTTACCGACGTGAGCCCCGCTTGTGCACCCTGATATGATGTGGAGCTCAGCGCCTTCTTCGGCAACGATAATATTGTGTACGTGCTGGATCTGTTCCCGCCCGAGATAGAGGCACGCCTGGATGGGGAGGATATTGTTTGAGCCTTTGTGTGCAATAATGACGTAGCCTTTCGGTTCTTTTTGTGCTGCAACGTACCGGGTAATATCATCTTTTTCCGGTGATACTGCCTGCCAGGTATACTCTTTCATGCCGTCATATTTTTCCATTGCCTTTTTAAAGGAAAGGACTTCTACGCCCTGTTGCGAGCATTCAGCCTGGACGATCTCCTGGTCCATCTGGAGATAGCTGCCGCAGCGGTTTTTCATGGCAAGGTCGATACCTACCTGGGCGACCCGATCCTGATCAGATTTTGAGAGCTCAGGAATTTTCACTGGTGACGGCATTGGAGACACTCCTTGTACCCAAGTTGTTTGATATCTTTTAAGATTTCCCGGGGATTGCCATGACACTTGATCTCCCCGTCACACATCACGTGCCCCCTGTCTGCATCCAGATAATCAAGGATGTAACCGGTGTGCGTGATAACAAGACCGCTCTTTTTACGCCTGACAAGATGCTTGTCTTTTTCCAGCAGTGAACCGATGGCAGTACCGATGAGCGAGATATTTTCCAGATCAACACCACTTTCCGGTTCATCGAGCATGACAAAGTCGGGGTTCTGGATCATCAGCTGCAATACTTCACTGCGTTTAATCTCCCCGCCGGAGAATCCCTTGTTGATGTCACGCTCCAGAAATTTATCCATATGAACAGATCTGGCAAGCTCGGGAATGTTATCTTCCTTGTTCCGTGAGATGGCAGTGAGCATCTTGCCGAGCTTCAGCCCGGAGATGGTTGGAGGACGCTGGAAGAGCATGCCAATGCCCCGTTTGGCCCGTTCATTGGCTTTCATCGTTGTTACATCCTCCCCTTTAAAGATGATTTTCCCCCTGGTGATACTATAGTTGGCAAATCCCATTATGGTCATGAGGAGTGTTGTTTTTCCCGACCCGTTGGGTCCGAGCAGGACATGGGTTTCCCCTTCCCCGATGTGGAGATTGATGTTGTACAACACCTCTTTATCGCCGACATTTACATGCAGGTCTTTGATTTGCAGCATAGAACAATCGTAGAGATATGTCAATTACTGCATTAAACGCTTTTGAAGTGACCAGAAATTACCAGAGTTTTCAGATACTTTAACACATCATCCGGTAATGTACACATAGGACGCATCTGACAGGATGCATTTGCATGTACAGGATAACATTTCATGAGACCTGAAAAGGTACAGGACAAAGCAGGAAAGGCCGTTATCAGGAAGGGTTCGAAAGGTGCAAAAAATTCAGTTTCATCCAGCGAACCGCATGAGATTGTACCTTTTGTCAACCGCATCATATGTGCAGATGCCCTCCGGGCACTGGCATGCATACCTGACCGGAGTATCGACCTGATCATCACTTCTCCCCCCTATAATTTCGGGCATGCGTATGCACACGATCCCCACGACGACACCCACGAATGGAACAGGTATTTTGAAAAACTGCTCGGTGTATGGAAAGAGTGTGCACGGGTGCTCAGGCCCGGTGGCAGGATAGCAGTGAATATCCAGCCCCTTTTTTCAGATTATGTCCCTACCCACCACTTAATCTCCAGCCAGCTTACAGGCCTGGGACTTTTATGGAAAGCCGAATTTCTCTGGGAGAAAAATAATTACAATGCAAAGTATACCGCATGGGGGAGCTGGAAATCCCCGTCGATGCCCTATATAAAATATACCTGGGAGTTTATCGAAGTCTTTGACAAGGAGACCCACAAGAAGGGCGGGCGGCGCGAGGATATCGATATCACCGCCGAAGAATTCAAGGAATGGGTGCTTGGCCGGTGGTCGTTTCCCCCGGAAATCCGGATGAAAGAGTACAGCCACCCGGCTATGTTCCCCGAAGAGCTGCCACGCCGGCTGATGAAACTGTTCTCGTACAAAAATGATATCGTGCTCGACCCGTTCAATGGTGCCGGCACAACGACACTCGTCGCGTGGAAACTTCACCGCCGTTTCATTGGTATTGATATATCCGAGCAGTACTGCGACAGGGCATTACAGCGGCTTGCTTTAGTGGCGGAAAATGGCGTCCCCCCTGCACCGGATTACCCGATGCCGTCAATCATGGTTATGGAGCCTGACTGACATACCATTCCGTGCCCTGATTACACGGGCATGTTCTTTTTCAGGTATTCATATACGCCTTTCCTGTCGTACATGTGTTCAAGGATATAATTATGGACAAGGGCATATTTTTCATAGAGGGCAAAGAGCTGCCGGTAGGTGCCAAGCCTGGCGTTATAATCCGCGACCAGTGCATTATTCACAGGTACCTGTGCATTGTAACTGACGGTATTTCCGGTAGTTCTTAACTCCTGCATGTGTGATTTGAGACTGGCAATTTCTTCCTCCCGGGATGTAAGGTCTGCCCCTATGCTTTTCACCCGTGGTTCGAGTTCCTTTACTTTCTGGTCAGACAGAAGATACATATCGTGAATATACCGGGTCTCACTTCCGCTCCCGTAGAACTTTGTGCCATTGCTGACGGGGATAATGACCGGATCTGAACCAAGGGTCAGGTTTCCCCCCAGTTTGCTGGTCGGCACTCCGACAAACGAGTAATTGGTCGTTTCGATGAACGCATACCCGCTGTTTTTGTAATGATAATCGTCGGATCCGACTCCGACTGCCATATGTGATTCGGGACCAAACAGCAGCAGGGCAACCGGATACCCTTCCCGTGACAATAGCCCGGCTAAAAGCAGGCTCTTGTCATCACAGTCTCCGGCACGGTCAACAACGGTCTCTACCGGGAATTTTGCCGGGTTCTGCTCCCGTGTTTCATACCGTAATGACTGGATATAAACGGCTATGAGTTCGACATATTCGTCATCTGAAAGTTTCTGACGGAGCCTGATTGTGTCAGTTTCTGCAAGAAGTGCTGCATAGAGGCTCTCCTGTGCCGGATCCTGGATCATTGCACGGTAACTTTGTGCAAGCCAGACCGTTTCAGAAATGTTACCATACACCGTTGTAGCCTTTTCTGCCTGTTTTGCACCTTCATATACCGAGACATTGATAGGAACTGTCAGGCTGACCGTGATTTTTTCAAATGGGAACTGATGGGAAATTATGAGCGGGGGTGACTGGAGGCGGGTCAGATCAGGAGCTATATGGGGCACAATTACCGCTTCTTTGGGAAAAACAACTGCACTTATCAGCACTGCTGATAATGCCAGGATAATAATGAATAAAAATACACCAATGAGTCTGAGAAACCGCGTCTCCATTATTCACCCGGTAATCTAGTAATGCGTGCCCGATGTATTACAAAATATCCTGCAATTGTGCAATGGAGTCAATAATACAGCTGGGTTTGACCACTGCGTTATCCACCGCGTCTTTACGGTATTTTCCTGTCCTGACTAAAATGCCCTGCATACCGATGGTACGGGCCCCGCCAATATCAGTCAGAATGTCATCGCCAATCATTGCCACCTGGCCGGCATGAAGTCCCATGTCGCAAAGAGCAAGTTCAAAGAACATTTTTGATGGTTTTCCCACGATTGTCGCTGTTTTGCCGGTTGCAAATTCGAGAGCCTGAACAAAAGGACCCGCAGAGAGGGAAAGACCGCCCGGTGTCATCCAGTACCGGTCCTTTTCCAGCGCAATCAGGTCCGCACCATTCATGAGATGACAAAATGCAGTATTCAGGCTGCTATAGGTAAGTCTGTCACCTGCGTCACCGATGATAACGAAATCGACCATAGGGCCCGTATCGCAGCAGCATTCCTGCTCAAAGTCCCGGTATACATCTCCTGTTGTAAGAAGGTAACACCGGTGTTTACCGGCATTTTTCAGAAAGGCAACTGCAGCGAGAGGGGGCGTGAAAATATACTCTGCGGGAATATCAAATCCCATGGATGACAACTGCTCTGCGATGGTATTCCTGCATTTGCGGGTGGTGTTGGAAACAAACCTGAACGTATAATTCCGGTCCCTGAGGAGATCAATGGATTCCCGGGCACCTTTGATCGCCTTGTCTCCCACATACAGGACCCCGTCAAGATCGATAAGAAAACCCCTGACATCTTTCATTTTTCTCCTTTCCTGTAGCGTTATTACATCACGGCTGGATGCAGTGTTGATCCAGAAGTACCAAATTCTTTGCCTGTACCGGTAAAATGCTTTCTCCCAAAGACTTTCAGGAATGTATTTTTTTAACGTTGCACTTAGCTGCAGTTCCTTGCGGGAGCCATGTTCCTGTATCTGAAAGGTCCGCATTACTTTCACGCCACGCGGCTGATTGTTAAAATCCCGGACGCCATTTTTGTACTCAGACGATGTCGGCCACACATGCCACTGCACGGATTGGCGCCCT
>JAJRBZ010000003.1 GCA_028679185.1 Methanoregula sp.
TACGTATTTTTACGTTCCCGACACAGGTATGATGGCACGGGGTAGTAGGGTAGCCTGGTCCATCCTAGAGCGTTTGGGACGCTTTGACGGCGGTTCGAATCCGCCCTACCCCATATATCGGCAGAAAAATCCACTCCATTATTTTTTTTGCCAGTCACCGGGGTTGAAGAAACTAATATGAAAAAACAGGATGCTGCAACAATATATTCGCTTCTGAAAAAACAGTATCCCGATGCCCGTGATTCACCTGCCATGCTCTCAAAGGGCTCTGCCTTTGAAGTGCTCATCCTTACCATCCTTTCTGCACAGACTACCGATCGTGCGGTGCTTCTGGTAAGAAAACCGCTCTTTTCAGCATACCCGACCCCCTCAGCACTCGCAAAGGCAAAACCAGAGGACGTGGAAACGATTATCCACAGTCTCGGGTTTTACCATGCAAAGGCAAAGCACATCATAACCGCTTCACAGACCCTGTTATCGGAGTTTGGCGGGAAGGTCCCAAAGACGATGGAAGGACTTCTGAAAATACCCGGTGTAGGGCGGAAAACCGCAAATATCGTACTCTATCACGCACTCGGCAGAAATGAAGGAATTGCCGTTGACACCCACGTGAGGAGGCTTGCACAGCGAATCGGGTTTTCTGACACGGACAATGTCAGCGTAATCGAGCAGGACCTGATGGCAGCCTTCCCGCAGGACCATTGGGGCGATCTTACTGACGTGCTCATTGCCCACGGGCGGACGTGTTGCACAGCAAAGAAACCCAGGTGCGATATCTGCCCCATCAGCCAGTATTGCCGGTATTTAAGGACTTCGGGTAAAACAGTTAAACCAGCAGCCGGTAACGGTTAACGCTTTGATGATTATCCTGCCGCTGCCAGGTTCACTGCCCTTGTTCTGACTCCCTGGAAAGCACCAACTGCCTTCTCAAAGTGCAGGTGATGTCGTCTGCCGGGACTGCCACTGTCCCTGCAGGGGTGAATGGAGATTTTTATTCAACTGTTCACAAAAAAAACCTCCTGACGGTTTCATATTGCACTCGCACGGGATCGATATGATAATCCAGCCGGCTCCAAAGGGCACTGCGGCAGCGTATCAGGCACTCTGTTCCGGGAAACCTGGCGACTTAAAAAAAATCTGATGCAGATGTTTTCCATGCACCATTCTTAAAAAACAGGTTCCAAAAAAAACTCACCGCAGAGCACAAAGAAAATTGATTTTTCACGTTTTTAGTACCCGATAACGATCCGGATACCTGTAAATGCCACAAACCCGATCAGTGCACTGATGGGGATGGTAAGGATCCAAGCGAACATGATGCTCCGCGCAACACCCCATTTCACCGTGCTGGCACCCATAGTCGTTCCCACGCCCATGATCGATGAACAGATAACATGGGTAGTGCTGACCGGAATTCCGATGACGGATGCACCGATAATCGTGGCAGCACCCGCGGTTTCTGCAGCAAACCCGTGCACCGGCCGGAGCTTGGTGATCTTGTATCCCATCGTTTTGACAATACGCCATCCTCCCGAAAGAGTGCCAAGTGCGATCGCACCATGGGCGATCAGGATTACCCACAGAGGAACGGGCAGGTTATTCGGATCTACACCTGCCCCGAAGTACCCGATAGAGAACAGGAGCGGGACAATAATTCCCATGGTTTTTTGTGCGTCATTGGTACCATGACTGAAACTGTAGGCAGCTGCTGAGAAGAGCTGAAGCCGCCTGAAGTACGTTTCAGTGGTCTGCTTGTTTGCTTTTTTTGTAAGATTCAGGACAACTGCCATGAACACGAACCCGCAGGCAAGCCCGATCATCGGGGATATGACCATGAACATTGCAACCAGCTCGACCGTTGACCATTTGATGGCAGCAAGCCCGGCTGCGGAAATACCGGCACCGGTAATTCCGCCAATGAGTGCGTGTGATGATGAGGTCGGAAGACCGAAAAACCAGGTGATAAGATTCCATGCGATTGCCCCGATCAGGGCACTGAGGATAATATAGGGGATAAGGCCGGTCTGCACGATATCCAGTTGAATGATTTTACTGATGGTGCTTGCCACAGCCACCCCGAATCCGAATGCAGCGATAAAATTAAAAAAAGCGGCGAATGCCACGGCTTTACGGGGTGACAGGACCTTTGTGGAGACTACGGTCGATATCGAATTGGCCGAATCATGAAACCCGTTGGTGAAATCAAAAATCAACGCGATAATGATGATCGCAACAATAAGTATCAGAGGTGCCTCGATCATGCAATACTCTTATTGGTAGTGAACACTGTGCTCATGAGTGCCGGATCGCGATATCGGAGAGTACATTTGCGACATCCTCACAAAAATCAGTCGCCGTTTCCAGATGCTCGTAGATGTCCTTGAGTTTGATGATCGATATTGCATCATTCGTTTTGAAGAGGTCGGTGACCGCATGGGCAAGTACATCATCTGCAAGATTTTCCAGCCGGTTTACCTCAATACAACGTTCCTCGATGTAACGCGGGTCCTTGATCGAACGGATACCCTTTACAGCACTTTCGATCTCTGCCGTGGACATATGGATGAGTTTTGCAAGTTCGATCATGTGCGTATCGGTGGTTCCAATATTATAATAAAACATCTTTTCCGCCGAACCGTCGATATAGTCCAGCACCTCGTCAAGCGAGGAAGCAAGGCGGGAGATCTCCTCGGGATCGAGAGGGGTGATGAACGTGCGGTTCAGCTGTTCATAGATATCGTGGGTAATCTGGTCCCCCTTGTGCTCAAGTTTCTCGATTGCGTGGCGTTTCTCTTTGACCATCGTAAAATCTTCGGTCAGCGAGACAAGCAGCCATGCTGCCTCCTTTAAAATTCCTGCCTGTTTTTCGAACAGGTCGAAAAAAACCTTATCCTGCGGTATCAGTAATTCTCTAAGACCCATAACAAACCTACGGATATTCGGTCAATCTTGGTAAAAAATATGGCGATTTTACCATATTATAAAAACAGTAAGTTCATGAAGGTGCTGACAATGAGGTACCCGGCATACGACACAACGAGTGCAAGGGGGATGGTGATGACCCATGCCGTCATCATCTCCCGGACGACTTCCCACTGGACCGCAGTTTTTCCCCTTGTCACACCGACACCCACGATAGCCCCGCTGATGACATGAGTTGAAGAGACCGGGACGCCATAGGAAGTCACCATTGCAAGCGTTGCACTGCCGGCCGTCGCTGCGGTAAATCCCTGGTAGGGCCGGATTCTGGTAATTTTTTTTGCCATCTTGTCCACGACATCCCAGCCCCCGAAAACGGTGCCAAGACCAATGGCAACTGCAGAACTCAGCAGTACCCACGGTGGTATCGAAAATGTTGAAAGAACCCCGGCCGAAACAAGCAGGGCGGCAATCACACCCACTGCATGCTGACCGTCATTTGCCCCGTGGCCTGCCGCCTGGAAGAGGCATGCAATAACGTGGAGCGGCTGGAAGATGCGGCGGACACGGTTCTGCTTACGGTGCTGGAAAAGGTGCGAGATTATGATATTGAATAAAAATGCCGAGCTCACACCCATAACCGGGGAGATAAAGATGAACAGGACAATGGCAAGCAGGCCGGTAATTTTCAGCATTCCGGCAAGCATCAGGATGGGAATAACCAGTGTTCCTCCGCAGGCAGTACCGATCAGGATACCAGTACGGACATCTCCTTTCAGTGCTGCAGTCAGGATCCCCAGAACGGCCGCACCGGTCACAGCACCGCCCAGTGCAGCGATGCCAAGATCGACAAACGTGGCTGTACCGGGAACGATGACGGCGGCTGGACCAAAGACAGCGATACCGGCTCCAAGCAGCCCGCCCACCATGGCATGACTGCTTGAAATGGGGATGCCGGAACGGGTGGCGACAAAGACAAGAGAAATAGCGGCCCCCATTGCGACAATGATTGATATCGGGGTCAGGGAACCAGGATGGACGATTGCAGTCCCGATCGTGGTTGCAACTGCCGTGGTAAAAATAAACGGTCCCAGCATGTTGCACAGCGATGTCAGGAGCACTGCACGCCACGGGGACAGGGATTTTGTTGCCACGACAGTGGCAATCGAATGGGCTGCATCATTGAGCCCGTTGACAAAATTCAGGGCGAGAGCAAGCACGACACCAAAGATGATGAGAGGTTCCATGGTATCAGCTATGGTTCAGGATGATGTCGTTGAACGCATGGCCGACATCATTGCATTTCTCCATCACCAGACCAAGACCTTCGTAGATATCCTTCAGTTTGATGATCAGGAGCAGGTCCTTTGTCCTGAACAGTTCGAGGACTGCCTGGGACTGGAGTTCGATCCCCCGGTTGTACAACCGGTTGATCTCATTTGCATGGTCCCTGATCTCCTCAATTTTATCCATTTTCGGCAGTTTTTCAAACGCTTTTGTGATCTCAACGGTCGCCATGAGAATCATATAAGAGAATTCGCGGAGCTTGTCATTCTGCTCGGTCAGACCATAAGTGCAGATCTGCTGGGTGACCCGGTCAATGCGATCAAGGACATCGTCCATAACCGGTGCCATCCGGGAGATCTCTTCGGGTTCCAGCGGAGTAATCAGGGATTCATTGAGTTTCTCGTAAATATGCCTGGTGATGTCGTCGCCTTTGTGCTCAAGCTGGTGCACTTTCTGGGCTTTTTCTGTTCCCAGGGGGAGTTGGTGGGTGATCTCGTTGAGTGTAGTCGCTGCTTCACCAATGGTTGCCGACATCTCAGAAAAAAGCGAAAAGAACACCTTGTCTTCAGGAAGGATCAGGTCACGGACACGCATGGTTGTTCTGAATAGAGCCTCTTTGTGTGAGTATAAAAACATACGGTCAGAACAAAAATACAATGAAAAAAATATGGACCGGGCGGGAATTGAACCCGCGGCCTCTTCCATGCCAAGGAAGCGATCTACCACTGATCTACCGGCCCGCTCTAACATTGTTGAACGGCATTGGTTAAAAGAATTGTTTATGGGCGGTGTTCTTTAAGCCAGGGATTACGCCACAGGGATTATGAAAATCAGCAATGGAGGATTTGTGATTATCCCTGACAGGTACTACCACGTTATCCCTGATAAGAGCACGGGACGGTCCGGCGGGAAAGGTACTGCCTCATCCTTAAGGAAATGTCAGATGTACAATAAAAAATCCCGAAGCACCGGTACCGTCCATCGATACGGTTCAGGGAAAAGACAGGCCAGGCAACCTCCGGAGTACCCTTTCGCGGGCAGCCTGCAGATCACATTCCTTCATTCGGGTACCGTTTCTGATACACGGGATAATCAGAGGTTTTCCGCCCTCTGGTGCTGCCTGCATTACCGGCAGTATACGGTGGTCGCCGCCAGGCAGCTCGTATACCTGCTTTACACCGCTCCGCTTGCCCCGCTTGGCTTTTGGTGTACCTTCAAGCTCGACAATATCCATGCCAAAATCGATCACCGGTGCATTGGCAATAGCCCCGCCGACACCAAAAGCGTCCACGATATCACGGTATAAGATTACATCCTCCCGTGTGACACCGCCGGACAAGAAGATTTTCACCCCCGTGAACCCATGGGCATCCAGCTCCCAGCGCACCTCCTCGATGATCGAGCGCATATTGCCGCGCCGTGAGCGGGGTGTGTCAAGCCGGACTGCGGCTGCACCGCATTCTGCCGCCCGGAGCGATTCGGCTTTTTCATCACAGTATGTGTCACAGAGCATGATCCGGGGCACCTCTTTTGGTGCATGCCTGTCAAATGAACGCCAGGCATCTTCAGGTTTTTCATAGCACATGACAAAGGCATGCGGCATCGTCCCGACAACCGGCAACCCTTCCGGAGCACAGGTATTCGAGACGCCATCAGCACCGCCAATCCACGCAGCGCGCTCGATCATCCGTGCTAAAGCCGGGTGCTGACGGCGTGATCCAAAGGAATAGACCGGACGACCCTGCGCTGCCCGCGTGATGTGAGCGGCACCAGAGGCAATTCCAGAAGCGTGGCAGAGGAACCCGAGGATTGTCGTCTCGTACCGGCAAAAATCCAGGTACTTTCCGGAAATCCGCAGGACGGGTTCTTCTTTAAAAAAAATGGTGCCCTCCGGCATCGCATCAACGTTGACCGGAAGCCCTTCAAGAAGAGCGATTACATCCGAAAGCCCGCAGAAAATCGCCCAGCTGTCCGGAAGTGCAGATGCGGTCACTTCCATGGAGACCAGCGGATTCATATGCTCCCTGCGCAGCGTCTCTTCGGTACGGACAAAATAGATATCAGTACAACCGCCCTGTCTGATGGTTTCATCGCTCACGGTCTCGAATCGTTCCATACGGGATCTTGGTCGGCTCACTAATTTACGCTTACTAATAAAATTCCTGCCAGTCTGCGCTAAATATTAGTGGTGACGGAAACAACCATTCTGGTGGAATGCAGGGATTTTATGGAGGAAATATTCGGTACATGCTGTCTGGCAGGACCAGCAGCAGTTGACGGGTGGTGCTGATGCTGGGGATAATTGGCGGAACGAGTCTTTTATTTTCAAAACTCCCCGACCTTGAGAAACAGAGCGTAAGCACACCTTTTGGCACCGCGGAGATTCTTCGTGGAGACGTGGTGATACTGATGCGCCACCAGAACTCTCTTCCTCCCCACCGGATAAATTACCGGGCACATATTGCAGCGATGGCAATTGCCGGGGTCGACCGCATTATTGCATTCGGCTCCTCAGGATCCCTCAGGCCGGAAATAAAACCCGGATCACTTGTTATACCCACAGATTATATCAGCCTGACCGAAATCCCGTCCATCCACGATCATGCCATTGAGCATGTCCGCCCGGAATTCTCAGAAGATCTTGGAAAAGACCTTTTTCGGCATGTTCCTCGTGCACGGTATGGCGGGGTATATGTGCAGACGCGGGGCCCGCGTATCGAGACAGTGGCTGAAGTGAGGGCACTTGCATCGATAGCCGATATCGTAGGGATGACGGTTGCATCCGAAGCGACACTCGCCTGCGAACTCGGTATAGAATTTGCATCTCTGTGCACCGTTGACAACTATGCAAACGGGCTGGGAGGGGAGGTACTCACCTACGAACACATCCTCTCGTCTGCCCGGGAGAACCGGACCCGTACAGAAGAGATTGTAACTACTATCATCAGGAAAATGGGATAGCGTGCAGATGGCAGAAGATACCATGACAGATATTTTTTCAAAGAAGCATCCGCTTCTGATTACCAATGTGATGGCTGATGGAAAAACGGTCGATATTTTTGTTGATGAAACAGGAACCATCGCAGCGCTCGGTGAAGGTGAACGGAGGAGGTACAGAAATGATGCTGAGTTTATTATCGACGGTGACGGGGCAATCGCCCTGCCGGGTCTTGTGAATACCCACACCCATGCGGCGATGACGCTGCTGAGGGGATATGCCGATGATATGATCCTTCAGGACTGGCTTACGCAGAAGATCTGGCCGCTCGAAGCGCATCTTACCGCAGATGATGTATACCAGGGCACCCGTCTTGCCTGCCTCGAGATGATCCGAAGCGGCACCACCGCGTTCAATGATATGTACTTTTTCATGGGTGATGCAGCCCGGGCAGTTGATGAATCCGGTATCCGGGCCGTGCTTTCATACGGGTTCATCGATCTCTTCAATGCAGAAAAACGCGAAAAAGAGTGCAAAGCAACCGAGGACCTTGCCGCACACGTCCGGTCCCTGGACAATCCCCGGATCAAAGCCGCTGTGGGGCCGCACGCAATCTATACGGTGTCTGAAGAAGGGCTGGAATGGTGCGCAGAATTCGCACAGCACAAAAAAATCCCCATCCACATCCACCTTTCGGAGACCGAACAGGAAGTCAGGGACTGTATTGAGCGGTACGGCAAGCGGCCTGCTGCCCTTCTCGATCAGTGCCGAATCCTCACCCCCCGCACAATCGCTGCGCATTGCTGCTGGGTGGATGAGGCGGAGTGTGCGCTGCTCGGGAAACGTGGTGTGCATGTCTCGCACAACCCGGTGAGCAACATGAAACTTGCCACGAATCGTGCGATGCCCTGCCACTGGCTGGCTGATGCAGGCGCAAATGTCTGTCTTGGTACTGATGGAAGTGCCTCGAACAACAATCTCGACATGTTCAGGGAGGCCAAGACGGCGGCTCTCCTCCAGAAGTTTTACTGGAATAACCCGACAATCCTTCCGGCACATGAAGCCCTTGCCATGGCAACGGACCATGGCGCAAAAGCTCTGGGGTTCGGTACCGGAAAACTTGCTGCCGGTGCGCCGGCAGATATCGTGCTGGTTGCCACCCGTGCTGCGTGTAACACGCCGCTCCATACTGCCAGCTCCAATCTTGTATACTCGTGCAGTGGCGCGGCGGTCGAAACAACGATCTGCGATGGCAGGGTCCTGATGCTCGAGCATGAAATCCCCGGAGAGGCAACGATACTGAAGGAAGCAGCCCGGGCTGCCCGTGATCTTGTCTCCCGTGCCCGGGAAGGCTGATATGGATGCTGCTGTGTCCGGAATGTACCGGGCATCGGTATCTGCTGTTATTGTATGTATTCTGGTATCCTGTGGTATTACTGCAGGTTGCCTTGAACATGTACTGCTTCCCGTCGTTAACCCATCCGGTCACACCCACCTTGCAGACAATGGAGGAAACCTGTCTGTCTGGTTCCTTGATGCAGGGCAGGGGGACTCCACCCTCTTTGTCATAGACGGTAAAACAATCCTCGTTGATGCCGGGGAGATTGACCGGGGTGATCAGATTATCCGCGATTTACAGGCACTGGGTGTCACCAGGATTGATCTTCTGGTCGCCACACACCCCCATTCCGATCATATCGGCGGGATGCAGGAGGTCCTTGCCACCTTTCCCACAGGCCAGGTACTCGATGCAGGCCTGCCGTCAACGTCACCGGTCTATGAGCACCTGCTCGAAACTATTGAAGAGAAAAATATTCCCTACCGCCTTGCCGTGCAGGGGCAGGAGATTGAAGCAGACCCTGCAGTGCATGTCCTCGTGCTCTGGCCGGCAGAGCAGCGGTTCGGCGGCGAGCTGAACACTGACTCTGTAGTACTCCGCATTTCCTATGGGGCGATAGACTTTCTGATGACCGGAGACCTGGATAGTCAGGGTGAGGAAGCCCTGCTCAGGTCCGGTTACCCGCTCGATGCTGAGATCCTGAAAGTCGGGCATCACGGCAGTTTTTCTTCAACATCCCCCCCGTTCCTTGCACGTGTCCGCCCGGAAATGGCTGTTATTCCGGTGGGGGCGGATAATCCCTATGGTCACCCTCATCAGCAGACACTTGATTTGCTGAAAGATTACGGTGTTGCTGTGTACCGCACCGACCGCGACGGGAATATTATGGTACGGACCGACGGGATGTCATACTCGGTAACGACAAAAGCCAATACCTCCGGCAGCCGGGCAGTCACAACGGCAAAAGGAATCATACCTGTTCCGGTTTTTACACTCCCGATCCTTCCGGAGCAGGTGCAGGTTCCTCTGCCATCATTCACCCTGCCCCGGATACCGTCAGACCTCACTATCCCTGATCCTGTGCTTACTATTCCCTCGCTCGGAAACTCCTCATCGGTATATATCAGTGCAGTACAGTTCAATGCCCCGGGTGATGACCGGCAGAACCTGAACGGTGAATGGGTGCAACTGACGAACCGTGGTGACGGTCTGGTTCTCCTTGCCGGCTGGACACTCTCGGATGCCACCGGTGTACATCCCTATATTTTTCCTGCATTCATTCTTATGCCGGAATCATCCGTTTCTGTCTGTACCGGGAGCGGGAGGATGAATGACACTGCTCTTTTCATGGACCGGAACGAACCATTGTGGGACAATGATGGTGATGTGGCGACCCTCAAAGACATCAGCGGGAATATCATCGACCGGAAATCATAATATGGAGGAAACGAATGCAGGCATCCATCGACCGGATTGAAGGAACCATTGCTGTACTGATCTTCCACAAGGACGAACCGGTGCAGGTGAATGTCCCGCTTTCACTTCTTCCCCCGGGTTGCAGGGAAGGGGATATCCTGAAAATAGAAATTGATCAGGATCCAGCAGCCACAGAAACGGTAAAAGAACGGGTGTCAGGTCGTATTGAAAAACTAAAAAAACGGAAATAATGAGTAATTATGGTGGTCCTTGAATTCATGAAGGTTTTTTTTATCTTTTCTTAACAATGCGGGAGACCGGGTCTGGTTTCAGGTCCGTATCCATTCCCAGGCTTCGGCCAGGCGCTCCTTTTTAAAAAACCTGAGTTCGGTGTGGGTCAGGGTGGTGAAAGCCCTGAACAGCAGGGTCAGCCAGTCATCCCAGCTCTCATCGATGACCGTCGCCATCTTCTCGACTGCCGAGAACTTCAGCCCGAGAAGAAAATCCTCCCATGCCCCTCCGACCGTCCAGCCCTCGAAGTCCTCCATTACCCAAACGATCCTGATCTTCGGGTATTCCTTCATGACCTTCTCCATCTCCGGATCAAGAAGGTCACGGTAGCTGGCTTCAGTCAGCTTCCCCCAGATCCGGAATCCGAGGATATTTTCTGAACTGCCCTGCAATTTTTCAATCATTTTTGCAATCATCCCATACCTCAGAAATCAGGAGCAGGCAGGATAAATGTTGTCCCTGCCCAGTGGCTCATAGGAAAAGATCAGATGTGCTCTCTGATACTGGTTTTATTATTCTGAAAAAAGAAGAATTCACAATCCGGGGATTGCCGGTAGAGATTGCCCTTTGCAGAGTCCGGAATTTTTAATAATCCTTGCACTCCCTTTTAATAACGATCGCTTTGGTTCATTCATGTCAATAACCGTGTATTTCCATTCCATACGATGAAAAGCTGACTCATCCGCTTTGGCATAAGAGAGTATTACAATAAAATACCTGTTTGGAAAACTACCCCTCCACTGGTGCGTTTCTGTTGGAATATGGCAGGGGTGCAATTATATTGGTAAAAACAATTTCACCCTGTCCCTGGCCTGTTGTTCTTTTATAAAACAAGTCCAGAACCCTGATTCATGGAATCATTCTGGTGTTCAAAGAAAATACAATTCCTGAAATGATGGCAGATCCCCAGAACTATAACCCGGCACTTACACCATGCATCAGGACTGAATGTGTCTTTTGGAATGACGGTGAGTGTTTCTATATCCACACAGCAGGAAAATAGCTTATTCGCGTTCTGCTGGAGTTTGGCATGGATAGTGGTACATTTTGTATACCCGTGGGAAAGGAACCCTTTTTTAAAAAAGTATAAAAAAAGATATTCATTCCGGAAATAGATCTACGAGAGGCCATCCTCACTATTAGCTTCTCTTAATTTTGTGACGGCAAGATCAACCCCGGCCGTCGTGTTCCTGGATAAATCTTCTTCAGCACGAAGCCGGAGGTATCGCCGATAGAGTTCTTCAGCATCGACGGGAGGGATAGCCGGTTCCCGTTGCCCCCTCTTTGAAGATGTCTGTGCCGGTTTCATGTTTATTTCCTGAAGCTGGCATGTTCATGCACGCCATTTACCTGCATTTCTTTCATAAAACGGCATGAGACGATTAAAGTTGGCAAGGCACCGGTGCATGGCATTCATTGATAATACATGTACCCAAGTTTTTTCAATCCTAAATTATAGGAGCGTGGTTATGAAATTCACTAACATGATCATCGGTGTCCTTGGAGCCGTGCTGCTCATCCAGAGAACCAGGGAACACTAACCTTTTTTAAAAAATCAGAACGTAACCGGTTGAAAGGATACTATTCGAGAGAACAGAAGCGGCACTCGTTTTCCGCACAGGTGAGAAGAGAAGGGTAGTATTTATTGACATACTCTTTGACCATCCGGCGGGCTGAAAATGATGCACTTGTACTTTTTATGGTTTCCTTCATCTTTTTTACCCAGCCATGGGGTATTCCGTCAATGGATGCAGAATAGTATAGCGGTACTACTTCATTTTCCAGCAGGGAGTAGAGAGCAGCGGCGTCAGATGCATCCCGAGATCCGGGAGACGTCTCACCGCCAAAAGCCCAGCCATTACTGCCATTATATCCTTCAATCCACCACCCGTCAAGAATACTCAAATTGAGTACCCCGTTTAATGAAGCCTTCATGCCACTTGTCCCGCAGGCCTCCATAGGGGGGATAGGATTGTTCATCCAGACGTCCACGCCATGAACCAGATACTGGGCCATCTGTTCCCCATAATCTTCGACGAACCCGATCCTGCCACCAAAATCCGGTTGCTGGGCAAATTCATAAATCCGCTGAAGAATTAATTTTCCTTCATAATCGGCAGGATGCGCTTTTCCGGCAAAGATCATCTGCACCGGACGCCAGGGATTATTCAGGATCTGCCGGAGACGGGCCGGATCATGAAAAATGAGATCTGCCCGTTTGTAGGCAGAAAAACGGCGGGCAAACCCGATAGTGAGAACAGAGGGGTTGAGCATCAGGCCGTCTGCGACAAGGTTACTGGGTTCTTTTAAATGGGTTTCCCAGTTGATCCGCTTTCTTTCCCGGATTCTGTTGAGGAGCTTTTGCTTCAGCCATGTATGTACTTCCCAGATTTCTTTATCCGGTATCTCATCAATCATCTTCCAGATATCCGGATTGTCGTGATTGTTCTGCCAGTGGGGATCGGTGGAGTCAAAATATTTTGAATAGAGAACTTCCATCCGTGGGTTCAGCCATGTCGGAATGTGAACCCCGTTGGTAATATGGTCAAAGGGGATCTCCTGTTCCGGCAGGTCCGGCCACATACAGCGCCACATCCCGCGTGCAATCATGCCATGTTTCTTTGACACACCGTTGTGGTATTCAGTTGTCCGGAGTGCAAACGCGGTCATGTTGAACCCGGTTCTTGCGTCACAGGGATGGTGTCCGAGCTGGAAAAAGGTGTCCCGGTCGATGCCCAGCTGATGATAATAACTGGAGAAATATTTTTCCATGAGATCAAAGGGGAAAATATCATTCCCGGCAGGAACCGGAGTATGGGATGTAAAGACCGAAGTCCCTTTTACCTGCACCAGGGCATCCTTGAATGTCATCCCTTTTTCCACCCGTTCCCTGATCCGCTCCAACTGGGCAAACGCCGGATGCCCTTCATTGAGATGCAGGGCTGAAAACTCTATTCCCAGATCACTGAGTACTTTCCTTCCCCCGATCCCGAGTACTATTTCCTGTCGCAGACGTTGTTCAGTCTGTTCTGTGTAAAGGCGATGGGATATGGTGCGGTTTTCAGGAATGTTTGCAGGAATATCAGTATCGAGCAGGTAGAGTGGTATCTTGCCCACATTAACCCTCCAGACGGTGACATAAATCGGGGGTTCAATGAAGGGGACCCGTATCACCATCTGGTCGCCGGAAGCATTCAGAACCCTTACAATAGGTGCGGCATCGCGATCCAGCACTTCCGTGATATTATCCTGCCAGCCATCAGGACGAATATGCTGGTGGAGGTATCCTTCTGAGTACATGAATCCCACTGCTACCAGTGGCACACCCAGATCACTGCATTCCTTCAGGTGATCCCCGGCCAGAAACCCGAGGCCACCTGCATAAAAGGGAAGTGAGTGGTGGAGGCCGTATTCCGCAGAAAAATATGCAATAGTAAGAGATCTGCGTTTTGGGTAATGCTCCGAAAACCAGCCGTTCCGGTTCGTCATGTACTGGTTAAAACGGTTCATAATGATGTCATAACGACGGAGGTATTCCGTATTTGAAAGAAGACCATCAAAAAATTCGGCGGGAATATCCTGAAGCATTTTAACTGGATTATGGACACTTTTTTTCCATGCCTGCTGGTTGATCTGCTTATAGAGTACCCGTGCTTCCGGGTGCCAGCTCCACCAGAGGTTGTATGCCAGATCGATGAGACCGGATAACCGTTCCGGGACATGGGGGAATTTTTCAGCCGGTCGGTCATAATGCTCGGCCATGTGTGGTTACCTTCCTGATGTAATGTGGGTAATTTCACGATTAATACTATTGGGAGAACAAAGGAGTAAAAAAAGCGGGTATCATATAATACTATTATAATCTTCTTACGCCATATCCGGCCTTGAGGGAAGGTGATGTTTTTAATGAATGCCGGCATTTGGGAGAACCTGTACCAGTCCGTGCAAAAACCACAGATGGATCCGGTAATTACCGGGTTCAATGCCAATATCGATCGGGTTATTACGGTGACACCCGATCTGCTGAGATCCTTCGAACAGCATGCCGTGCAGGGAGTCGATGCGATATCCGGGCGGCTGAAACAATCAATGAAATACTGTTCTGCCGATGAGGTATTTATCAGCGAACCATCAGTATACCGTAAACTCTCAGAATATTTTTCCCATTCCGGTACGCTCTCTTTAGGAGGCCAGGCAGGCATTGCTGCAGTTCATCTGCGCAGACTTGGCATCCCGTCAGTTACCTGTGCTGTACCCGGTGCCGGCCCAAAGACCTGCGCTTTCCTGAAGAATGCCGGTGCCATTCCCCTGACGTTTGAATCAGGAGCGGGCGATCATTTTGACATAATTCATCTGATTTTCGAACATTCACCTGACCTGGTGCCGCTGGCTGACCAGGTTGTCCCGCGGAGCAACCGGTTCATCGTGTCCCCAGTCCATGATTCATCCACGGTAATAATCCCTGATGCTTCATTGAATTCATTTCTGGAACAGATTGCTGTCTGCCGGCGTGCATTTCTATCAGGCTACCAGTACCTGCGGACAAAACAGGAATTTGTGACCGCAGCAGGGCAGATCCGGATGATCCGCAGTGGTCATCCCCTTATGCGGACACATGTAGAATGCGTCTCTGGTGCAGACCGGAATGTGATGGCAATGATGCTTCGTCATATCATTCCGAATACTGACAGCATCGGGCTCAATGAACGGGAACTGGGGTTGTTTATGCATGTGTTGCGGGCACATGATCATACATCAGCGGCTATGCTGCCACCGTCTCCTGTTACCTGTGTACGTAATGCTATTGCGCTTGCAGATGCAACGGGTGTGCCCCGGATTCATCTCCACACCTTCGGGTATTATATTCTTATCCTGAAATCCGAAACCTCAAAACCGGAATTATCCCGGAATGCCCTCTTTCTGGCTGCACGGGTGACTGCCGACACAGCAGGACCGGGGCAACAGATCCTGTCAAGGGAAGGTCTTTTAGCGTACGCTGCTGGCCGGGAACTGTTTGGTCCTGATGAGAAGCCGGGGATCTTTTGGGTTGATGATCGGGTGGTGATGCTTGTCCCCACATACATTACACAGAATATTCAAAAGACAACCGGGCTTGGTGACATTCTCTCATCCACCGCATTCGTTGCGGACCGGTTCTGATCGAAAAATCCGCCCGGTTTTTTGATAGTATTCAAAATGAAATAATTCTCTCTCTCAAAAATTGTAAACAAAGAGAAAATATATATGATCTCTCTGGTATTTTCACTATGGCTGAGGAACAGCATTCATAGCGCACAGAACCCGTGTGCTGATTCATTCTCTCTGATTTTAACCTGAGTCCCGTTACAAACAGGTGCAGAGGGAATCAAACGGTTTGGGGGTTCTTTGCAGGGCTCTTGGTCTTTCATGGGGGATTGAATGAAGGTATGCCACAATTTTGCATAGGGTTTGAAGTTCACCAGCCATACAGGCTGAACCGGACGTTCTCGCCCGATCCGAAGATTAAAAAAAAGGATCTGTTTGATCATTATTTCGACAGTCTGAACAAGGAAATCCTGTTACGTATCGCAGATAAGTGTTATTATCCTGCCACAATAGCCATCCTTGAAAAACTCGATGAAGGATTTGCATGTTCTTTTTCGATGTCGGGTATTCTCATTGAGCAACTGGAGAGATGGAGCAAGGATACTTTATCGCTTTTTGAGGAGGTTGCACGGCACAAAAACACAGAACTGATCGGGCAGACCTACTACCACAGCATTGCCAGTTGCTTTTCAGATAAATCAGAATTCAGGGACCAGGTAAAGTTGCATTCAGATCTGATGCATGACCTGTTCCAGGTTCATCCGACCATCTTTGAAAATACCGAATTTACGTTTAATAACGAAGTCGCTGCCACAATCAGGGATATGGGATTTGCCGGGATTTTTACTGAAGGGGTGGATCGCATCCTGGGCTGGAGGAGCCCTAATTACCTGTATACATGCAGGGACATGCCTGTACTTCTCCGGAATACGATGTTGTCCGATGATATCGCCTTCCGGTTTGCCAACCGTACCTGGGACATGTATCCGCTGACTGCTGACACCTATGCCCACTGGATTGCCTCATCGTATGGAGATATCATCAATGTATTCCTTGACTACGAGACATTTGGTGAACATTTCTGGCAGGAGACCGGCATATTCGACTTTTTACGTGCCCTGCCTGATGAACTCAGCAAACGGGACGTTGTACCGATCCTGCCATCGCAGGTTATTTCACAGTTTTCTCCTGTTGGAGACATTGATGTTCAGGAGACCATTTCATGGGCGGATCTCGAGAAGGATACATCCGCATGGATGGGAAATGATCGCCAGCAGACAGCGTTTCATGCTGTGCAGTCGGCACGGGCATACGCAGTTAACAAACCAATATGGCGGTATCTCCAGACCAGTGACCATTTCTATTACATGGCATCCAAATACGGCACGTGCGGGGAAGTCCATACCTATTTCAGCCACCATGAATCGGAGGATGCATTCCAGACGTATATGAGGGTCATCGCGGACTACGAGTCACGAAATATACGGATGATGAAAAACCGGAAATCGGCAAAGATATTACGAACCCTGTCTCCTGAACAGGCATTTCATTTTGCGTGTCCGACCGGATTCATCGGCCATACTGCCTACAACCTTGACCAGTTTGAAGAGCTCCTCTATTTCGTGCCGAAAGATTCTCTCAACTACCACCAGGAAAGGGGTGATTTTGCCAGATGGATTACCCATGTGCTTGAAGATCCACAGCTCGCAGAGAGTATCAACGGACTCACTGAACGTCACGACCTTCTCAGTGTCATAAAAGAACGGAGGGAACTGCTTTGGAGTCACTTAAAATAGCCTTTTTCTGCTGGGAATCGATGTACGCTGAACGCGTCGGCGGGCTTGCCAGGGCTGCGACGCATCTCGCAGAAACACTGGTAAACCAGGACCATGAAGTGCATTTCTTCACGCGGGGGAATATTCCCGATCAGACTATCAAAGGTGTCAGTTATCACTATTGCCAGCCCTTCGGAAAAAACATTGTCGAATATTGCAACAGCATGAGCGATTCGATGGTGGACCAGTTTAACCTCTATGATACACCCCACCGGTTTGACTTTCTCCATTTCCATGACTGGCATCCGGTCCAGGCTCTCCATCACCTGCAGGACAGAAATACTATCCTTACCTTTCATTCAACGGAATACGGAAGATATGGCAACCAGTTCGGCGACTGGTGGGAGTTTAAGGAGATCTCCGGCAAGGAGTGGTATGGGGGACTGATTGCAAAGCGGGTAACGGCCGTTTCAGCTACGCTCAAAAATGAGGTCATGTATCTCTATAATGTGCCCGACTGGAAGTGTGACGTCGTACCGAATGGAGTAGTCCCCCGCGAGTTCCGGGCAGCGGTCGATCCGGGGGAAGTGAAGAAATCGTATGGAATACACCCCTACGCACCGCTCATCCTGTTTATCGGCAGGCTTGTCTACCAGAAAGGCCCGGACCTGCTCATCGAGGCGATACGGAAAGTCTGCCTGAACCACTGGGACGCACAGGTCGTTGTTGCCGGGGAAGGGGGCATGCGGCAGTTCCTCGAGGAGCGGGCAAAAGATCTGCCGGTCAACTTTGTCGGGTACATCCCGGATTCTGAGTATGTCCGGTTATTAAACGCCGCTGATATAGTCGTCATTCCCAGCCGGAATGAACCCTTCGGGCTTGTGCTTCTGGAGGCATGGAGTGCCGAAAGATGTGTTGTTGCATCCGATGTAGGCGGACTCTCTGAGAACATTGATGCATTTGAAAATGGTGTAAAAGTGGATGTCGACCCTGAATCGCTTGCATGGGGCATCAACATGATGATAGACGAACCAGAGAACGCAGGAGCCCTGGGAAAACGAGGCAGAATCAAAGTGGATCGCCTCTTCCTCTGGGATCCGATTGTCAGAGGACTGACAGA
This sequence comes from Methanoregula sp., assembly GCA_028679185.1. GTDB lineage: Archaea > Halobacteriota > Methanomicrobia > Methanomicrobiales > Methanospirillaceae > Methanoregula. Next base: position 18,171 of record JAJRBZ010000003.1, read on the forward strand.
TACCTATGCCCGTACAGTTGCATGAAAATGCGTATGTCGTTGAAGTGTTCCTTCCGTTTTTTTGAGGGACTTGAACTGGTATACGGATCTTTATTCCGGGAAATCTGACCGTAAACACTTTTTTTAGTAAATCATGTTCTCCCGTATACTTCAGTCATATTACCGATGTTTTCGGTCACGCGAGGGCTAATCTGATCTTTTTCCAGCCGCCATCTCCAGTTGCCCGCATCGGTTCCGGGCCGGTTCATCCGTGATTCGGCACCAAGACCGAGGATATCCTGCATGGGAAAAATTACCGTATCTGCAACCGACATCATGGCAAGCCGGATTAAAACGGCGGGTAACTGGTCTGCTGAAATTTCCTGTCCAATATACCGGAAGAGCCTGTGTTTCTCTACCGTTGTAGCCTCCGATTCCAGCCACCCGCGGATAGTGGCATTGTCATGGGTGCCGGTATACAGAATGCAGTTCTTTTTCAGGTTATGCGGGGCATGCGGACTGCCGGAGGATTCATCAGTAAAAGCAAAGAGGAGGACTCTCATGCCCGGCAGATCGAACCGGTCGATAAGGTTCGAGACATCCGGGGTAATAATGCCGAGATCTTCTGCAATAAGGGGAAGATCGACAAACCGGTTTTTCAGGAGGGATAATAATTTTTCACCGGGAGCAGGAACCCACTTCCCGTTTATTGCATTTTTTGCACCTGCCGGAACTTCCCAGTACGCGACAAGGCCACGGAAGTGATCAATTCTCGTATAATCGACCAGGGAGAGAGTATGCTCGATCCGGTGTATCCACCAGGAAAAGCCGGATCGTTCGTGCTCTTCCCAGCAGTAGAGCGGGTTTTTCCAGAGCTGCCCTGTTCTGCTGAAATAATCGGGGGGCACGCCAGCCATAACAAGTGGATGCAGGTTGTCATCGAGCCGGAACAATTCCGGGTGCGTCCATACCTCAGCACTGTCATAATTAACGTAAATCGGGATATCCCCTATCAGACGGATACCTTTTTTTATGCAGTAAATCCTCAAAGCCTGCCACTGTCTGGAGAAAATATACTGGAGAAATTTTTCCGTTTCGATATTCTTTTTAAGGGTCTGTCTCATCGCATCCAGTGCTGCCGGATCACGATATTTTATCGCATCCGGCCAGGTGCTCCAGAGACTTCCCTTAGAGTGCCGGTGGAATGATGTGAAAAACGCAAAATCCTCAAGCCACCAGGAATTATTCCGGCAGAACTCATCATACCCGGCACGGTCGATCTGATCCCTCTTGAACCGCTCATATGCCAGGGAAAACAATTTTTCCTTGAACCGGATCACCGCATCAAAATCTACGGTACCATGAGGAAATTCCGGAACCACGCTCACATCGGGTTCGTGTAAAAAACCGTCTTTTACCATACATTCCGGGCTAATCAGATTTGTATTGAATGCAAAGGTGGATAGGCTGTGATAGGGGGAATTATCATATTCCGGACTGGTGGGATTCACGGGGAGGATCTGCCAGTAACTCTGTTTTGCGTCCGACAGGAAATCCACAAACTGACAGGCAGATGGCCCGAGATCCCCGATGCCATATTCTGAAAAAAGGGAGGTGATATGCAAAAGAATTCCGCTTCCTCTTCGTCTCATACGGAAACCCCCGCATTTTTTAATGATACGTGTCCGGGTCCTCTCCACCAATCGACCACTCCATACCACATCATAAAAATTTCACCCCAAGGTAATATCCCAGTTCCTCAAAGAGCCGGATCCATTGGCGGGCATGTGCATCCCCTGATCCTGCACGATCCTGCATTCCCGCCGCTTTTCCCCGGCCTATACGGAAATAATAATTCTGGCATTCCCAGAGGTTGTATTTCAGGGCGAGCGGGTATAAAATTTTAAAGACCTCATTGATCTTTTCCATCAGGGATGCATCATCCGGGCTTTCAAGCAGTCGCTGCATGAGTGCTGTGATGGTTGCACCTGCAGTGAAGTTGAGCGTCGCTGTATCCGGTTCGAATTTTCCTTTGGTCATTTCACCAACCAGAACCGCAAGTCGTTTTGTATCGGGATCTTTTGCTGAAAGAATTTTTTTGAGATCAAGATTGATGATATACCAGACCGGATCTTCAAGTACTTTTGGCGGGGGTATCTGCATCTCTTTCATCGCAGAGAGAAGCGGGAAAAACTGTTTGTAAATGTGCCGGAATGCAGATTCCATATCATCGAGCGTGGAATCAAGAACAGCATATATTACCTTCCGTTGTCCGTCTTTGAAAAGGTGCCAGAGTGTATAGGAATGACTGCCGTAGTGCTCTTCAAGACCAAGAACCATCCGGGGGATGTCGCTTTTGGAAAAAACATCCATTAATTCATCCCGCATTGTACCATAGGTCTTTTCATCAACGTATTCGCGTGCCCCCCCCATGAAATTGAGGTTTCCCAGATGAAGAACGGCAAACATCAGGGTATTTTCTTCCCACGAAGTATCGGAATGAAGAAAGACCTTCCCAAGAGCAAGCTTGAGACCGCCGGATTCAGTCCTCTCGTACGCTTCGTTCCGGATGGTATAATTTCTTATCCGTATCTTTTCAGGAGTGCCCACAATCAATGAGGACAATGCATAGTGAAATCCAACCCTTGAAAGATCAACAACTGCTGTCTGGACAAAAGTTTTGTATACCTGTTCGCCATTCCCATGTTCCGGCACGTTGCCTGGAGCTTTTTTCAGGATATGGATAAATTCAGGTTCCGGATCAACTCCCGCTACTTCCCGCGCAAGCTGCATTGCACGACAGGCATACCTCATTACCTGGACGGATTCGATGCCGGAAATATCCTCAAAAAACCACCCGCAGCTGGTATACATAAGCATACCATTTCTCTGCATTTCGAGCAGCTTAAGTATCTGGACCTTATCTTCCTTTGAAAGTGTCCGTACCGCATGGTTTGAGAAGAAAGCTTCGATATTTCCTAAAGATCGGTTCAGAATGATGTCAATATAATCATCCCGCGCCTGCCAGGGATCTGAAACATACGAATTCATTCTGTCAACATAGAGTACTGCAAGTTTCTGACAGAGCCAGTCCATTGCCTCACGGAGTGGCGCTCTCCACTTCTGCCGTGAGATGATCTCACAACTCCTGTCACCCGGATGTGTATCCGGAATTGGGGAAGGGCCAGGGGGGTGAGGAGGAGTCACCCGGATACTGGAACCCCTGGTACAGCATCCGCAGTCACTTCTCCAGCGCTCGACACCGTGGAGGCAGCTCCATGACGTATTTTCGATGATCTCTACCTGATGGGTGGGCGGATATGTGCTCAGGTATTCGCCATAGATGGTGATCCGGGCAAGATTTCTGGATTCAAGGTGATGAAGGGCGTACGCAAGTGCCATGTCACCAAACCGGTGGTGATGCCCGTAGGTTTCCCCATCGGATGCAATGTTTAAAAGGCCGGATTGTTTCTGGTCCCTGGAAAAATAGTGCATCATCCGGTTGGCAAATCCTTCGCCATTTTCCAAAAGACTGGAAAACGCTACCTCCTGTGCAATGATTTCGTCATAAAAAAAGATGACAATAGACCTGCCGGATGGCAAACGACACAGGTACGGCAGGGAACAGTCAATGTTCCCCGTGCTTACATCTGTCCATCGGGAGTCATTGATCGGTTTGATACGGCTGGCCTGTTTTGGAGAGAGAATCGTAAACAAAATTCCCTGTTCTGCCAGAATGTCCAGGGTTTCAATGTCAACTGCCGTTTCCGGAAGCCACATACCTTCAGGTCGTCGTTTAAACCGGAAGATAAAATCCTTTATTCCCCAGAGTACCTGCGTACGCTTGTCCCTGCGGCTGGCAAGTGGCATGATAATATGGTTGTATACCTGTGCAATTGCTGAACCGTGCCCGGAAAACCGTTTTATGCTGTCCTTATCTGCTTCGAGAATGGCCAAATACACTTCCGGCTGGTTGTGCTCCAGCCAGGTAAGCAGGGTGGGACCGAAATTAAAACTTATCCTGGCATAGTTATTGACAATATCAATGATCCGTTTATCCGGGTCGAGAATTCGGGATGCCGCATTCGGTGCATAGCATTCAGCGGTGATACGTTCATTCCAGTCATGATACGGATATGCAGAATCCTCTATCTCAACTTCTTCAAGCCAGGGATTCTCGCGTGGCGGCTGATAAAAGTGGCCATGTATACAGACAAAACGGCTCATGTTTACCTCCCCTCACAAAAATCCCGTAGACCTGACAGGGTAATTTCCGGGTATTCCCCATTTTTCTTTTTCCCAGATAATAATCTTCTGCGCGGTGAACCATTGTCACTTTTTTCATTTTTAGTATTTGTACGAAAATTTTTTAAAAAATCTCATCGTAAAAATTAAAAATTTTTTTGGGGGCTTAATTAATACTATATCCAAAAAATTATTCCAGCCACCGCGTGACATTATCAACGGGAGGGCGGATTGATGGCGGGAGTTCTTCTGAGGGATAGCCGGTTGCACAGCCCATCAGTTCCCATTCGTTCGGATTAATCTGGAGGAGTTTACAGAATTCAGGATTCTGTGACATCGCCGAGGTGACCGATACCAGCTGGAACCCGAACCCGAGTGCCGTTGCCTTCAGCCACATGTTCTCCATACAGTGTGCCAGTGACTGAAGCTGGACGTGAGGATATCCTCTGCGTTCCGCAACCACAATATAGTACGGTGCTGTACCAATTCCAGGCACAATCCCCCGGTTTTTTATCATGGCAAGTCGCTGGGCAAACCCGATCGCCTGTTCTCTCAGCCCGAGATTGGTTTTCATCTCTTCATGAAGGATTTCTGCCATATGGTGGATCTCTGCCATAACGAGCGGAGCTGCAGCAGCTATGCTCTGTGATCCATTTTTCATTACAAAAAACCGGCGGAAATAGTCTGACGCATTTCCCACTGCACCCGCTGCAAACGGGGCAAGGAGCCCGGCATGAATAATGCGCCGGATATCGTCCTCCGGTGGGAATTCCGGCCTGAACATCCGGTACGAGCGGCGTTCGGCAAGGACCTGATCAAGACAGGCATTTTTCTGCTCAATACTTCCAGTACACATACAGTCTTCCCTTCAAGTGTTTTATACATGAACCGGTTCTTGAAGCTTCCCACACAAAGAACCTGGATACCGGTTATGCTACCGGCTCTGTGCATACTAAAGAGATGCTGCCATTGAGGTTTTTCAATGGTGATGGGGGACAAAATGCCACGTCCTTAACGACAACTTCATTCCTTTTGTCTGGCATGCAGCACACCCATAACCCCGAGAGCTGCATGCACGGGCTTCCGTTCAATCTCAAAATGATAATACCTGCTGATGTAATCAAGGAGGCATATACTGGGGGGCCCGCTGATGGGGGGGATGTGAAGTTCCATCTCTATACGGCGTATGCCGTTGAGATCTTCCGGTACTATATGCCATTCCGCCCCTTCGCAATCACATTTCAGGAAATCACAGCCCCCTGCCATTTCGATGATTTTACTGAGCGGGAACGTGGGTGTCAGGACAGGGTAATCATCCCAGATGACCGTTGCCGGTTTTCCGTCACCAAGCGCCCCTTCGATAACCCGCACAAACACATTATTCCTGCGGATATTCTCCCGGAGAAGGGATGCAGTCACCGGTTCAACTGCAACGATGTGCCGGGAATGGCGGAATGCCCGGATACAGAATGCCCCCACATTTGCACCAATGTCGATGACATGATCGTCCGGACACATGTCATCAAACCGGTATTCCGGCACCTCAAAGATCTGCCGGAATGGTGTATCCCTGGCAAGAAAGGTCACTTTTTCCGGCGAGGTAAAAAGAGAGGGATGCATAGTTCTACAAGCTCCTGAGATCTGATTCCGGTCCGTCAGGCTTTCTTTTTGATAAAGGTTCCTTCTTTATATTCCCTGAATGCCTGACGCAGTTCATCCATGGTGTTCATGACAATGGGACCCCGCCATGCCACCGGTTCATGGATCTTTTTGCCCGAAAAGAAGAGGAACCGGACACCCTCATCAAACGACCGTGCCCATACAGTGGAACCATTGCCAAACAGGACAAGGTCCCGGTTATTCATCGGGTAACGGTCCTTTGGATCAAATGTCCCTCCCCCGCCAATAACATAGGCCAAAGCAGTGTATTCTTCCTTTACCGGAAACGAAAAAACAGCATCCGGTCCCATGGATACATCGAAGTACTCAGGATCAGCAATAATATCCCGCACCGGACCCTCAACGCCACTAACCGAACCGCAGATCACGCGGATGGAGACACCTTCACCGGGGGAGACTGTCGGTACCTGTCCAGGATTAATCTCCTGATACCGCGGATCCATCATCTTGGAGGCCCTTGGCAGGTTGACCCAGAGCTGGAATCCCCCCATCTGCCCGTTCACCGGTTTTGGCATTTCCGAATGGACAATACCGGATCCTGCTGTCATCCACTGCACAGCACCGGCATTGACATTCCCGGCATTTCCCATACTGTCTTTGTGCTCCACGGTTCCTTTGAGCATATAGGTGACTGTCTCAATGCCCCTGTGCGGATGCGTTGGGAAACCGGCAAGGTAATCTTCCGGTCGCAGCGCCCGGAAATCGTCAAGCATTAAAAAAGGGTCAAACTGCGGCACTTCGTAGCTGCCAAATGCCCGGTGGAGACGGACGCCGGCACCTTCAACAGTAGGGTACGCCCTCA
>JAJRBZ010000045.1 GCA_028679185.1 Methanoregula sp.
ACAGAAACGCGTGGCGAGGTGGTTGAATTCAGTTTCACCTCCTTCTCACTTACACACTTTTTTAGGACACGTCTATAACCAGATTTATGGAATCGTACTGGTGCTGCAAGAAAAATACCATATTTGAAATGATGAAAGATCCACAGAACTATAATCCTGCACTAACACCATGCCTCTTTTTTTTGATTATTGAGAGTTATCACAATGGTTATATGGACAGTGCCCGTGTAGTTGACAAGCAAGTGAGCTCATGGTCATCAAAACATTATCGGATTGCTCGCAATGTCCGCATATGACCAAATGTGACGCTCATATTTCGGGAGGTACTCACAAACACAGCGAAGGACCCGATTCTTGTGAAGTGGTTACTAAACCAAAGAAGGAGGATTTTAATTTTTAATTTTTTTAACAGACTATGCCTCAAGAATGAATGCAATATGTGGAAGGATGGAGAGTGCATCCAGATCCAGAAAGTGGGAAAAAGATAAGCGGAAATATTGTTTCAAAATTTGCTTTTTGGGAAAACCATTTTATCTTTATCGGGATAGGTAAAACGCAGGAAGGTCTTGGATAGACTTCATCACCGCGAGGAGTCATCAGGGTCTTCCTTTATCAAGTGCCTCCAAGAATAAACCCTCTGATGTTCTTTTTTGACGTTCCACAGGCGTTCATATTCGCGTTCTGTTGGCATTAAGCAGGGTACCGCGTATGTTTGAACGTGGCTAATTGTCTTTTTTGAACAGCCCACAATCAATGCACAACCAACCGCATGGTACGAAAGTAGAATCATTACGTTTGTATACTCTTTGCATTTTGGCACCGCATTTTGGGTGATCACATTTTGGATGCTTGATATCTGGCATAATAGATGTATACAACTTTCAAAAGGATAAATTTAATCGGACAAAGAATTGGACTTGAATTATGAGCTGCGAAAATAAATGTTATTCAAAAACACTCCATAATTGATATCATGTCCATGTCGAAGAGAAGGGTGGTAATCGGGAACGGGAGATTTTTTGGGCTGGTAAACTTTTGATCCACACTATACTTTCCTGCTTGTACGATTTAGAGTATAATGGAAAGGGATTATCCCTGCAGTTCCCGTTTTTTTAAGGATTTTGTGGAATAAAATCTGGATTCTTCTTTATTCAATTCAGAATCTTTCTGCTGATCATAAAAACACATATCAAAGATTTAACCACTAATGCCGAACATAGGAATTAATTGAAGGCTGCATGTAATGGGCGATATCTATCTTATTGAGATCCGTCTGTCGAGAACAAAATGGCGGATCAGGAAGACTATTTCAACTATCGGCCGTATGTTTTCTCTTGATGGCTACCTGGAGTGCCACCCGCATGTCACGCTTTTTGGACCGATGAGCCTTAATGAAGGCATCAGCCCCCGGCAGTTGATGGATAGTGTAGGCATGGTAGCGGCCCGGTTTGATCCTGTCCCTTTCATTATTAACGGTTGGGAAAAGCGTAAGGGAAGCAATGGAAGTGTAATCGCATTTTCTGTTATGCCGTCAGGGCCCCTGAAAACACTCACGGCTTTACTTGCAGAAACGTTGTCTCCCATTGTTCACAGCGAGAATATCTGGGATGCCAACCCCGACAGTAAATGGTTTCATGTAACGATAGCAAACCGATTGGATTCCGGGAAGGTAACGAAAGTTTTTGATGCCCTCACTGGTAAGCAGCAGGCAGAAACCTCGCCCGGAATTTTTCGATGGTTGAGGCACCTGCTGGGATACATGATCAGGTGGAAAAAAGCGGATCAGGTCCGTCCCGTCACTATTGATGAAACCGGGATCAGGATTACAATATTACAGGGAGATAAGATTCTTGCCGAATACGATCTCCTCGAGAAACGGTGGATCAACAGTGACTACAGTCATGACAGCAAATCCTGGCAGACAACACTTGCCCTCTTCCGGCAGCAATCGGGATTTGAACGATTGGATCCCCAACCTTCACATCCTGATGATATTTACCTGATCTCTGATCTGCATCTCGGCCATAAAAATATCATCAGGTACTGTTCACGCCCGTTCGTCGTTTCCGATGCAGGGGAGATGGATCATGTGCTGATAAAAAACTGGAACTATACCATCTCGGATTCAAACCGTGTGTATTATCTGGGAGATTTACGGTATGGATCAGATGCACTGCCCGCTCTGGAGTACAGGAAAAAACTCAGGGGCAGGATAACCTTTATTGAAGGAAATCATGATGACTGGGAACTGGGCGCAGTTCATTCTGCCACGCTTAATTATCGCGGTTTTTGTTTTTTACTGGTTCATGACCCGGCAGATGCCCCGGACCCATTTGACGGCTGGGTGATTCACGGTCACCACCATAACAATCACCTCCTCAGTTACCCGTTCATCGATTTTAAGCACCGGAGGATTAACGTGAGTGCAGAGGTACTCGGCTATATACCGGTTAATCTGAACGATATCTGCACCCTCATCCTCAATAAAATATCGTGTGGAGATCCACAGCCTGTTCTTCTGAACTATTCCTGTGGAGCGGAATGAAAACGGGGATTTCAACCCTTTTTTTGTCATTTCATAACCTATATACAAGTGAAGTGTATATCTCCACGAGAAGAGGGAAAGCCGGATGTTATTCGAAAGGATTGTTTCTGAGGGTATTGCCCATAATTCATATCTCATAGGATCAGCGGGCAGAGCAGCAGTGATCGATCCGCGCCGGGACTGTGACATATACCTGGAAAAGGCCATCCAAAACGAACTTGTCATTACACATATTTTCGAAACACACAGGAATGAAGATTATACCATCGGTTCGCTGGAACTTGCTGACCGTTGCGGGGCTGCCATTTATCATGGTGAAAAAATGGCATTTTCCTATGGCAAACCTGTCCGGGAGGGCGAGACCTTTGTTCTTGGATCGCTCGAACTTTCCATTCTGGAAACCCCCGGACATACCGAAGAGAGTATATCGATTGTGGTCAGGGACCGGGAAGTATCCGACCAGCCGTATATGGTTTTTTGCGGTGACACGCTTTTTGCAGGAGATATCGCGCGGACAGATTTCTTCGGGAAATCACGTAATGCGGAGATGGCTGCAAAAATCTATGATAGTATTGCAAAGAAAGTCCTCCCGCTTGGGGACGGAGTTATTGTCTGCCCGGCTCACGGTGCAGGATCAGTCTGCGGCGGAGAGATTGCTGATCACCCCTTCACTACCATCGGTTATGAAAAACGCACAAATCCTCAACTTGCCAATGATAAGAAAACCTTTGTTTCACGTCGCTTACATGAAGAACCGTATGTACCCCCTTATTTCAGGCAAATGGAAAAGTACAACAAAGACGGGGCGCCCCTCCTGCACAGGGCGCCGCAGCTAAACCTGCTCACAATAAATGAAGTAAATAATTACCGGAAACACGGATGCCAGATTGTAGATATTCGTTCTCCCACCAGTTTTGGTGCAGGACATATCCCCGGCAGCATTTCAATCTGGCGTGAGGGGCTTCCTGTATTCATGGGCTGGTTCCTCGATTACCAGCGACCGATTATCATCGTCGATGACTTCAATCTTGACCTTGACAGGGTTCTTTGCCATTTTATAAGACTCGGGTACGATTCGATCACAGGTGTTCTATCCGGTGGATTTATTACATGGATTAAAGCGGCGCAGGAAATAGGAACTGTGCCAACATGTTCCGTACAGCAGTTGAAGGAACGTCTTGAAAAAGAAAAACCCTTTATCCTTGATGTCAGGGACATAAAAAACTGGCGCGCTGTTGGTCATGTTCCCGGGGCTCATCATATATATATCGGGGAACTACTCCAGTATCTTGATAAAATCCCAATAAATGAACCGATTGTTGTCTATTGCGATGCAGGGTATAAAGGGAGTCTTGCGGCAAGCTTCCTGGCGATCCACCAGTATCATATGGTAACTAATGTCCTGGGGGGAATGGCAGCATGGATAAAGGCGGGATTCCCACTTGAGAAATAATTTATTTTCTTTTTTTTTAAAAAAAAATTAATAAAGTTTATCAGGTAATGTTGGGAATTCCAATGGTGTGATTCTATGGACATCTTGAAAATCCCGCGAATGGAAAAACAGGAATATGATCGGCTCATTGAAAAGGGGTATATCTGCCGGATCGCGTTCCAGGGCGAAAAATTTCCATATATCGCCCCGTTCCTCTATGTCTTCGATGGATCATTTCTCTATTTCCTCTCTACAAAATACGGTAAAAAGATCGAATATTTCCGAAAAAGTCCCTATGTTTCCGTTGAGATTGAGAAATACACAAAAGACCTTTCGTCGTATATGTTCGTAACATTGCAGGGCTACCTTAAGGAAGTAGAGGATTCTATTGAAAAAAAGATAATCCGGGAAAAATTTGTTGATTTAATTGTCGGGAGAAATCTTTCCTGTAACATCCTTGCTGCACTGGGCCATTCCCCACTGGACCCCCCGGCTGCAATTGCTGAAGAGGAGCGGTCGCTTGTCTGGAAACTGGCAGGTGTCAAAGATCTCGTTGCCCTCAAAAATCTTTGATTTTTTTTATAGTTATTTTTTTTTAATCCAGGCAGCCCAGAAGTTCCAGCATCTTTTTAACTTCTGTCGTGGGTATGGCACAGGTATGACCGGTGCAGAAATATGCAGTAGCCTTTTCACTGATAGGGCATAATGTCCGTGTAAAGGGCGCCAGGCTGGTGAGCAGATAATCAGATTCACCAATAGGCCGATAGAGAACCAATACATGAGGAAGATAGTGATGTTCTAATGCATCGATCATTGCCTGCGTATCACTGCTATCCCGCTTACCAACAATGACAATGTCGTGAAGGGGCCCTATGGCACAGTCGAGAGAGCAAAGGAACCAGGTATGTGCAGAGGGCGATCGCCGGACTATTGCTGAAAACCCTCCTGAAAGAACTGAAGCCTTCTGTTCGATGGCTGCATCACCAGTGAGATGTGCGAGTCGCACCAGATTTTCGAACGCAACTGAGTTGCATGAGGGTATTGCACCATCGTAAATCTCCTTTTTTCGAACAAGAAGAATTTCAGCAGAATCAGATATGGTGAAAAATCCTCCTTGTGCCTCATCCCAAAAATGTGCAAGAAACATGGTATTAAGTTCACGAGCTGATGCAAGGTAAGATGGCTCAAATGTGGATTCATACAGTTCGATCAATGCTTTTATGATAAACGCATAGTCATCACCAAATGCCGGTATTGCGGATTCACCATCACGATACCGGTGCATGAGTCCTCCTTTGGTATCACGCATACGTGATAATACGAATTGCATAGCCCGTCTCGCAGCTTCAAGGTAGTTCTCATTGCCAAAGGTTCGTGCTGCCTGTGCAAGGGCAGCAATAAAAAGACCATTCCAGTCGGCCAGAATTTTATCATCAAGAGAAGGACGGGGTCGCTGTTTTCGGGCAGAACAGAGTCTGGCCATGATAGATTCAAGCCGGGATGCAAGATCGATATCGGCGATATTAAAGGGCGATGCAAGTCTGGCAATTGATTGTGTCCGGTAGAGAATATTCAGCCCCCTTCCATTTTTTTTATCATGATAATTGCCGGTATGGGTCACATTGAATGCGTGAGCAGCAACTATCGCATCTTCCTTTCCTAATACATCCTCTATCTCACTGGCAGTCCAGAGATAAAAAGCGCCTTCTCTCCCCTCACTATCTGCATCTTCAGCCGAGAAGAAGGCGCCCTCAGCCGATGTCAGATCCCTGAAAACATAAGAAATAATCTCTTCTGCAGTTTTTCGGAATTTGGGGTTTTTTGTTACCTGAAACGCCTCGGTATATGCCATGACAAGGAGGGCCTGATCATACAGCATCTTTTCAAAATGCGGGACCTTCCATCGCGCATCCGTTGAATACCGGTGAAATCCTCCACCTACGTGATCATAAATACCACCAAGACGCATTGCACCAAGGGTCTTTTCCACCATTGTGAGCGCATGTTTGTCAGAGGTACGCTTCCAGAAGCGTAACAGGAAGAGAATGTTATGGGGGGCTGGAAATTTTGGAGCATTGCCAAACCCTCCATGCGCTGCATCGAATCGCAGAGCCAGCTCCTGATATCCCTGATTGAGCATCGAAATATCCGGATTAATGGCATGGTCCGTCTCCTGCCCCTGAACAAGAGCTGCTGCGATTTCTTCTGCTGATGTAATTAGTTCCCTTCTCCGTTCCTTCCATGACTTCGTGATTCGGGAAAGCAGGTCAATAAGTCCGGGCATTCCAAACCGGCTTTCCTTTGGAATGTACGTACCCGCAAAGAATGGCTTTTTTTCCGGTGTCAGTATCAGGGTGAGCGGCCAACCCCCCTGCCCGGCCATCATCTGGCAGACTGACATATAGATGCTGTCAATATCCGGACGTTCTTCACGATCCACCTTGATGCTGATAAAATTTTCATTCAATAATTTGGCCACATGTGCGTCTTCAAAAGATTCATGTGCCATGACATGGCACCAGTGACAGGTCGTGTAGCCAATGGATAGAAAAACGGGTTTACCTTCCCTGGACGCGCGTGCAAATGGCTCATCACCCCAGGGATACCAGTCAACCGGGTTATCAGCATGCTGTAGAAGATAAGGACTTTTTTCGTGAATGAGCCGGTTATGATGTGTTTCAACAGCACCGGGAGTTTGATCCAGCCTCCCTTTTTCCGGCTTCATACCTGCGTATAGGCTGCGCAAGATTATGAGACTTTCAGGATCAGACTCCTCAAACGGTGTAATTATCCGCTTCCGGACATAATTGGTATATGTAACAATGGATCTGAACACAACGCCATTTCTTATGGTAGTTTTTGCTGGCATCGTTGTGATACTGATTTCCCGCGCATTGGATATTCTCTGGGCTCAGGTAATCCCTGTAAGAATTTTTTATTATATAATTCGTGCTCCAGGTGTGATTATGCACGAAATAAGCCATATTCTCGGATGCCTCGTCATGGGTGCAAAAGTAAAAAAAGTTGTGTTTTTTTCAGAAGAAGGCGGGTCTGTAACATATTCCCCGCCAAAAATTCCCTATCTTGGAGATGTGGTGATCTGTACTGCGCCGCTCTTTTTCATTCCACTGGTACTTGCCGGATGTACATGGATTTTTTCGCAGTATCTCGGTTGCGAGATTCCGCCCATTCCCCTTGCCATTGATTCGATGAATGCTCTTTTTTTTCTGTGTACGGGTGTCATCAGAATATTCACCCTGAATCTCATTCTGAGGTTCAATGCCTGGTTCCTTCTCTACCTTTACCTGACGCTTACACTCGTGCTTTCGATTGCACCGAGCATTCAGGACATGAAAAATGCGGCAATTGGGATTGGTATTATTGCTCTTACCGGTGTTTTGATCCTCTGGAGTTCTCTGCCCGTGGTGGTGAATGTCCTGATGAAGATCGTCAGCCTTATCGAAATGGGTTTTATCCTCGGTCTTGTGTTTGGGATTATTGCGCTTGTTATCTCCTCTCCTCTTGCAATCTTGTATCTGCACAAAAAATTTTCATGACCGTCCGGGTATGGTGAGAAGATCGGTATTAATTGATCCGGAGGGCAATTTTTCTGCATACATGACACACGCGTCTCCCCCAGACCATTCCAGTGATGCTGAAGGCGCACATATCACTCCAGTTATGCGCCAGTATTGGGAGATCAAAAAAAAGCATCCGGACACCATCCTGTTTTTCCGTATTGGTGACTTTTACGAAACGTTTGAACGCGATGCGGAAATTATTTCCAGGGAACTTGAAATTGTCCTTACTTCACGCTCAAAAAGCGGTGACAACCGGATCCCTCTTGCGGGTGTGCCCTATCATGCGGCAGACGGGTATATAGCCAAACTTATCGGCAAGGGGTATAAAGTTGCAGTTGTCGATCAGGTCGGGGAAACAAAAAACACCAAAGGAATCGTGAAACGAGAGCTGGTACGGGTGATTACTCCAGGTACTGTGATCGATTCCACGATGCTCACATCTTCAGATTCATCCTGTCTGCTTGCACTCTGCCCCGATTTAAGAAGCAAAGCATGGGGAATGGCGTTTCTCGATATCTCAACCGGGGAATTTTTTGTTGTGATCACAGATCAGGACACTTGTTTTGAGAACATTCTCTCTGAGATAGCCCGCTACCGCCCGGCAGAATGCATCATGCCGTCATCTGTCCCGGCGGATCTTGCCAAACTTGTCAGGGAACGGGGCATTGTAGTTACAACTTTCAAGGACGAAGAATTTTCCGAACAGCGGGCACGTCACAGTCTTTTGGAACATTTCCATGTAACCTCACTTGCCGGATATGGGTGCAACGAGTCTCCAGCGGCAATCGGTGCAGCTGGTGCAGCGCTGACATATGCAAAGGAGATGCAGAATTCTCCGCTCTCACATATCAGCAGTCTTTCCACGCGCTCCTCTGCGCAGAGCCTTATGCTCGATGCAACAACCCTGCGTAATCTTGAAATAAAAGAAAATATCCGCCTTGATCCAAAAGGTGCGACTCTTTTTTCCTGTCTGAACCTGACCAAAACGCCAATGGGAAGCCGTATGCTTATGCGTCAACTCTCCCGTCCACTCACTGACATCGATGAAATCAATAAAAGGCTGGATGTTATTGATTTTTTTATCTCACATACACCGCAAAGGCTTGAACTCAGAACTCTCCTCACCCAATGCTCTGATATCGACAGAATTGCAGGCCGTATCGCGTACGGGAATGCAGGACCCCGTGACCTGAACGCGCTCGCTGATTCGCTTGCCGTGCTGCCGAAAATCAGGAATCTGCTGGAGGATTGTGAAACTGGTAAGATCCCGTATCTTATCATCAACGCCAGGGATAATCTCCATGATTTACCGGAAATTATAGCGCTTGTCAGGAAAGCGATTCTGGATGATCCCCCGGCGATCGCACGTAGTGGCGGTGTGATCCGGCCCGGCTATTCAAAAGAACTGGATGCCCTCAAAGGAGTGTTGCATTCTGGAAAGGACTGGATTGTTAAACTCCAGACAGAAGAAAGGGAAAAGACCGGTATCAGATCCTTGAAGATCGGGTACAACCGGGTCTTTGGTTACTATATCGATATCACCAAACCGAACCTTCATCTCGTGCCATCACATTACCAGCGTCGTCAGACAACTGTTACAGGGGAGCGCTATACACTCCCTGAACTACAGGAGAAGGAGAACCTGATTACGAATGCAGATGAGCGGGTTCTTGCACTTGAACGCGAACTCTATGCGGGAATTATTGAAGCGCTGCGAACTGTTATTCCCGCTCTTCAGGCAATATCAGCCGGAATATCAGTTCTCGACCTTTCCGCTTCACTTGCCGAGACTGCACAGATACGTGATTATGTACGCCCTCAACTTACTTCCGGTGATTCAATTATCATTCGTGACGGGCGTCACCCGGTCGTGGAACGGGGGGCTCTGGGAATATTTGTTCCGAACGATACTGATCTTGCCAGTTCCGGCACACAGGTTATGATTATCACGGGTGCCAACATGGCAGGAAAGTCCACGTACATGAGAGCAGTAGCGCTGATTTGCATCATGGCACAGGCAGGCAGTTTTGTCCCTGCGAGATATGCAAGCATTGGAATTCTCGACAGGATATTCACCCGTGTTGGTGCTTTTGACGATCTCGCCAGCGGGCAGAGTACGTTTTTTGTTGAGATGCTCGAACTTGCAAACATTCTCAACAATGTTACCTCAAAGAGCCTTGTTATCCTTGATGAGATCGGCAGAGGGACAAGCACGGTAGACGGATGCTCAATTGCAAAAGCTGTTCTCGAATATCTTCACGGCAGGTCGGGTGCAGGGCCAAAGACCCTCTTTGCCACTCATTTCCACGAGCTCGTTAAGGTGGAAGGGATATTAAAACGTGCAAAAAACTTCCATTTTGCTGTAAAAGAGACAAAAAATGACGTGGTCTTCCTGCGCAAGCTTATTCCCGGGGCAACTGACAAAAGTTATGGTATTCACGTTGCCCGGCTTGCCGGGATCCCAAAAAAAGTGACCGAACGTGCCGACAGTATCCTTACCGAGACCATGAACCGGGATGTCCCGGCAGGCACCCGTCCCCAGCGTTATACACAGATTCTTCTTTTCGATAACGACAGCTCACAAAAAACGTCATTTCAACATCCGGTCCTTGTTGAACTTGACAGCATCAACCCTGATGAGATGACGCCGCTGCAGGCACTCGCAAAGATCGCCGAATTACGACATATGCTGGAAAATAATGAAGGGAAGTCATGAAGACCATGAATAATGTTTCCACTATCCACGTCCTTGATGAGGCGACTGTTAACCAAATCGCTGCCGGTGAGGTAGTAGAACGCCCTGCATCGGTCATAAAAGAGCTTGTGGAAAATGCCATCGATGCCGGTGCCCATTCAATACGGATTGATATCGCATCGTCAGCAGAAGGAATTGTGAGTGTCCGTATCAGTGACGATGGATGTGGTATGTCTCCGGCCGATGCATTGATTGCCTTCACTCGTCATGCAACGAGCAAGATGACCCGAATCGATGATCTTAATCAAATCCGCACTCTCGGATTCCGCGGAGAAGCTCTCGCCAGTATCGCAGCGGTGTCACGGGTCACGCTGATAACAAGACTTCGCGGAACAGGAGTATCCGGGATGAAGGTCGTCGTTGAAGGTGGTAAATTACTTCAGACTGGAGAAATCGGGGCACCAGAAGGTACCAGTGTTCTTGTAGAAGATCTTTTCTTTAATACACCGGCCCGAAAAAAGTTTCAGAAAAGTAAAAATACGGAAATTGCTCATATTCACGCGATCCTGGAAGGCATCTGCCTTGCCCATCCTGAGATTTCTTTTCGTCTGTATTCTAATCGGAGCGAGCAACTGGTTACAGATCGAACAACCCACTTACTTGATACCATTGCCCGCATCTATGGCAGCGATATTGTAAAGGAACTTATCCCAATAAACCTGGTTCTTCCCTTCATGAAGATTTCCGGATACTTGTCGCGTCCATCGCTTGCGCGAAAGGACACATCACGGATGATGATAGCGATCAATCACCGCTATGTGTCTTCGAAGGTAATCACCGCGGCCATCAAAGAGGGTTATGGTACACTGCTGTCAAAAGACCTGTTTCCCTTTGCGTTCCTTTCCCTTGTGATTGATACCAGGCTTGTCGATGTAAATGTGCACCCCGCAAAAAAGCAGGTACGTCTCTCCCGTGAAAAAGAGATTGCCAAGGCAATAAGCGAAACAGTAAATTCGGCATTACTTGGCCACGACCTGATACCCGATATCGTGACCCCGTCGCAATTACATTTAGGGGAATCAAGTGAGGACACAGTAACGGTATCCGACCTGCAATATGATTTTACCACCCCGGCACCTTCTGGGATCAGTGAAGCGATACATTCTGATACTGCTACGACTGACCGTCAACTGCGGCAGACAGAGCTTTCGACCGGCACGGTACCACTCGATTCGAAGCTCCCTTCCATGGAGGTTATTGGTCAATTTGGAGGGATCTATATTCTTGCGACAACAGATACCGGTGAGCTTGTGCTTATTGACCAGCATGCGGTTCACGAACGTATCCTTTACGAACAGGTCATTGCACGGACTGCAGGGGATCATCGTTCACAGGAGATGATAGTTCCGTTTATCCTTCACCGGACCCTGCAGGAAGCGGCAATTCTCCGCGATCTATTGCCCGCACTTGCACGCGAAGGGTTTATTCTTGAGGAATTCGGCAAAGATACCTTTCTTGTCCGGGCAATCCCGGTTGTTCTGGGGAAGCTTGAGGATACGTCAATAATTGATGAAATGATACATGATCTTATCAGTGAAGAGCCTGTCCGTTCAGTAAATACCCGTGAACGAATTACCCGCATTATCGCATGCCGTGGTGCAATCAAAGCCGGGACAGTCTGTACACGGGAACAGTGCCAGCGCCTGATCAATCAGATCCGGTATACAAAAAATCCTTTCACCTGCCCGCACGGAAGACCAACGATGCTCAGGTTCAGCCGTGCTGATCTTGACACCATGTTTAAACGTAGCTAAACGCGGCTACATTCTCAAATCTTCAACTGCCACCCCCAATTTCGCTTTTACCAATATCTAAGGGTATAGTACCATTATAACCACCGAACTCGTAACCAGATTACGAGAGGAAAAATGGTCAAAATCCAATGCCCAAAATGCAAGTCAAAAAAGGTATACCTGCTAGGCAACAAGAAAAGACGCTGTTCAAAGTGCCAGTACGAATTTACACCTCATCGTCTTCCTCTTCGTTTGACACGAGATCAATGGAAAGACATTCTCCAATGGTTCCTCCTTGAACAAAGCAGTCAGAACATCTCGATCCGTACATCTCTTGAACGACGGAGGGTCATGAGAGCTCTCACGGCAGTAAGACGAGCTCTCACCAAGGATGTTCCAGAGATCTTCTCCGGGACTGTTGAAGTGGATGAAACCTATCTCGGAGGTCAATGGAAGAACAAACGAAAAACAATCCGGGATATGGGTACTAAACGTGGGAGGGGGACCAAGAAACAACCGGTATTCGGGATCCTCTGTCGCAATGGTACTGTCTGGGCCGAGGTCGTTGATGATGTCGAAGCTGGAACTCTCCAACCACTCATCTCCAAAAAAGTATCAATTGGATCTATCATCTGTTCAGATACCTGGAAAGCGTACACCGGTATCGCTGCAAGAGGATATGTTCACCGGTTGGTCAATCACGGCGAAAAACAGTACAGCGATGGAAAAGGAAATCATATCAATGGTCTGGAGGGATTCTGGGGATTTCTGAAAAGAAAACTCGTCTCGAAAGGAGGTATTCGAAAAGAAAGATTGCCGTTATATCTAGGGGAGTACGTGTGGAGATACAACCATAGAAACGAAAGTGATAAGGACAAGATTAAACGAATTATCAAGTTGCTGGAACAAGAAGTTTAGTGGTTGGAATGTGACTATACCCTATCTAAATGATTATGTACCGTTGCGATCAAACGGTATATCGCAATCCAGAATTTTTTTTTTACCAGGCACCCACCTATGAAAAATTCCGATCAGGTCACGTTAGCCCATGTCGGGTTGCATTATTCAGTTCATGGCAGTTCGAGCCCGGGTATAGTTGAATTCCAGGAGATGGTGCTGTCACATTATGATTTGTATGGTCGGAACCTGGTATGGCGAAATACCACGGATCCTTATCATATTCTTGTATCAGAGATTATGCTCCAGCAGACTCAGGTAGAACGCGTCAGTAAAAAATTTCCGGAGTTTATTTGTGCCTTCCCGGACTTTTCATCACTCGCAACCGCCACATTAGCAAATGTACTCACTGTCTGGCAGGGGCTGGGCTATAATCGTCGGGCGATTGCATTACAGAAATGTGCCATCCGGGTAATGAATGAATATAACGGTATACTTCCGGCTGATGTCGATATCCTCGCAACGTTTCCCGGCATTGGCAGGGCAACTGCTTCATCAATCGCAGCATTCGCTTTTAATATGCCTGTTGTATTTATTGAAACCAATATCCGCAGAGTTTTTATTCACTTTTTCTTTGCTGCCACTGAAAACGTAAGCGATGCTGACATTATATCCCTCGTTGAAAAAGCATTATACCGTGAAAATCCCCGCATATGGTACTGGGCATTGATGGACCTTGGATCAGCACTGAAAAAGGCGGTTCCAAACCCGAACCGGCGGAGCCTTCATTATACCAGACAATCTCCCTTCGAAGGTTCTGACCGGAAAATTCGTGGCGCAGTCCTGAAAATACTACTGCAAAATCAGTTCCTCAAAGAGGAAGAGATACTCGGTTGTGTTGCGGAGGATCCTCATCGGGTACTAAGAATACTCGGGGCTCTTGAATCAGATGGATTTATCGAACGCAGGGATAATGGATTTGTGCTGGGTAAATAATCAGGAAAGTGTTTACATAAAATTATGGTAACAAAATATTATAACAATTTTATTAGATTTATTAAACAAATATTTGAAATTTTTTACAGGATTAAAGGTATCATCCTGCTAACTCAACATCTGCCCAGTATTGTTTCAATGAGCTCGATATCCATTGTGCAATATCACATGAATCAAGGCCTGTATCCCTGGCAAGTTTTTGGCAAATGCTGGGGAAGAGATCCTTGTTCCCGATAATTGAACGTATTAAAATTTCTTCACCGGTAATATCAGATAATGCCTTTCGGAGAAATTGATCAAACCTGGAAACAGATTTGACATTGGCAGGAACTGGATATCGTATCATTCTTAAAATATAAATTATATTCATTATATATAAAATTTGTCTTTTTAAAAAAATTATTTTTCGAACATTGAAATATAAAAACTACAAATTTATGGGTTATTACCCGGAAAATTATTGATCAACTGAACGAAAAAATAATTGCAAGTAAAAAGAATGCATATGAATATCCACCTTAAAAACTGTTTAACGATCACGACCATCATCGTTTTTCATCATCTTGGCTTTTCGATTTTTTCCCTGTCGACGTGTCTTGCGATTGCCATATAACCGAAAAGATCCCCTTCTTCTGTATTAATCGCAGAAATATTTGCCTCAACAGGCACTCTCCCGGATGATGAAAGCATCATAAATGGTACAGTTTTATTCCCGCTCTTTTTGACATCCATGAGAGCGTCCAGAGCCAATTTTCGGAATTCCGGCGCAATATAAAGCGCGATGCTCTTGCCTGCCAGATCATTGCAGCTTGCGGCATTTACTGCGCTGACAAGCGCGTCATTTACCCATAGGCATTTACCCGATCGATCGAGAATTGCAATATAATCCCGTGCCATTTTCAGGGCATTTGAAAGGTAGAGTTGCTTTACCATATCGGGTATCTCAATTGTTTCATAATCGTCGCTATCCGGATCACCGGCTTTTGGTATCTGAACAGCATGACGTTCCCCCGTCTTGGAAATATCTCTGGTCATCTCAACGGTTCCAATTCTTCTTCCTTCAGGATCCTCAAGATGCATATTTTCTACCGGTACGCAGTACTGTTCCCCCCTTCCTTGTAACCTCTCTTCAGATCTAATGAACGGGGTATTTCGGGCAATCGTAGACGTACCAATAATTGTGCCCGTTTTATCGATGATGGGG
Organism: Methanoregula sp.; assembly: GCA_028679185.1. Lineage (GTDB taxonomy): Archaea > Halobacteriota > Methanomicrobia > Methanomicrobiales > Methanospirillaceae > Methanoregula. The sequence goes on from JAJRBZ010000045.1 coordinate 15,144, forward strand.
GAGATAGTCAGCGTAATATCAATGATTGTGCCATCTTTACGGACTCTCAGTGTTTCAAGATTTACCGGGAACTCTCCATTTTTAATGCGGGTGAATACCTCTTCAATTTCCCCATACCGTTCCTTTGGGATAATAGTAGTAATATTACGACCAAGAATCTCATCTTTCTTATATCCATAAAAACGCTCTGCGGCCTGGTTCCAGCTGGTGATGGTTCCGTCGATGTTTTTGCTGATGATAGCATCGGGCGAATTCTCAACAATAGTGGAGAGAAGGTTCTGTACTTGATCGACCATGTGTTGTTCAGTAACATCTTCATAGACAACACACTGTTTGTTATCAGAGAGCGTGACCGGCCGAAAAACGATCTGCCGGTTAACGCCATTTTTACACCGTACTGTATACGTCCGCGGTCGTTGTTGGCCGGATCGTGAAGCATCAAGGTCGGATTTCCATGTGTCAATGACATTTTTACGGTATACCGGATCCGGATATGCCAGTGAAAACCATTCTCTTCCTGTTTTAAAGTCATCTAGGTCATACCCGAAAATCTCGATAAATTTCTGATTTACAAACTGATACCTGCCATCGGCTTCTATAATAGCAATAGGGACAGGAGCGTAGGTTGCAACATTGGAGAATATCTCCTGGCTCTCTTTGAGTGATTCTTCAGCAATCTTGCGCTGGAGAACGATCGAAGCTGCCTTTCCATATATTTCGATAAATGGTATCTTCTCCAGTTTCTCTCCCTTTGGCAGACCAAAGGTGATATTACCAAGAAACGACCCTTCCCAGACCAGGCTGATGTAGTAAAAATTCCCAAGGTTCAGTTCCTGCACAATCGCTGTGCTGACATCTTGAGAGAAATTCTGGGATAATATAGAAAGGAAATTTTTTTGGACAGGATATATTTTTCCTGCCAGAATGATTTCCGGAACCGGCTCATCAACATAGAGCGAAATATCCGTAAGATCACTCTGTAAGTATTTGAGTGCGGTTGCTTGTGCTTTATCACCAACGAGTGCTTTGATTGTCAACATTCCTGTATTGCGATCATAGTTATTGACAATAATCATGCTATCAGGCAGGAGATCTTTGAGACCTTTACCGATGGCAAAATAAATATCTGAATCCGGCGGGAGCTCGATAAATTCCTGCATTTTTTGGGAGAAAAACTCCAACCGGGAGATATCATTCCGGATTCTTTCAGCGGCAATATGGCGTTCGCTGATATCGCGGACGATCCCCTCCACACCGATTAAAGGACCTGTATCATCATAAAACAGGTGACTGTTGGTTGAGACGTAGAGGGGACTGCCATCCCTGCGTTTTAAAACAACTTCATAATCACTTACCGAGCCATTATTGTATACAGCATCGAGAAATTCTTTTCTGCATTGTGGCTCAAAATAGAATTTTTCAGCGATATTGAAACCGATGCAGTCTTCAAGAGAATCATATCCGAGCATCCTTGCCCAGCTGGGGCTTGCCATAATAAGATTTCCTTCCTTATCGGAACGGTAAAAAACATCCTGGATATTTTCAATGACGCTCCGGTATAATTTTTCACTTTCCTTCAGCGCATCATCGGTGCGTCTTCGGTGTAATACGATGGACGCCTGCTGGATAAACATTTCGATAATCGAAGAGTTTGTTGTGTCTTTTCCTTTCCGGGATAAAATTGAGACGCTCCCAAAGGTTATCCCATGCCTTGTCAGTCCGATAGTGTTAAGACTGTCTCCCAGGTCGAGCCTCTTCGTGATCATGTCGCAGGTATCCTCGGGAATTTGCTGGAAAAGAAGGCTGTGCAGGTTTTCTTCAACATGCACTAATCTTCCTGCCTGTAATGCGCTGAAAAATTTGATTTTTTTTTCTTCTGGCAGTGTACTGATTTTAAACTGGAACCCCAGCGGGTCCTTCCCGAGGTATTTTGTAAGAAGTTCTCGATCCCTGTCGGGTAAGACAGCTCTGACAGTGAGTGTATCAGCGGTTACATCAATTGAATTAACAGTAATTAATGCGTCAGGAATAATTTCGGAAAGACCCTGCGCGATAGTCAAAAAAATGTCAGCGTCTAAAGATAGCCCAACAAATTCCTGCGCTTTCCGGGAGAGGAATTCCATATCCCTGATATACTGGTTAATCCTCGTTGCGGCCTCACGCTTTTCTGTGTTGTCTCTGCCGACTCCCTGATATTCCATGGGTTTTTGGTTATCATCAAACAACGCACGCACTGTCCAGACGTTCCACCGAATCTGCCCGCTTGAATGATGGATCCTGCATTCAAAAGCTATAACAGGATTTTCGGTGTTCAGTTCGTTGATGGACTGGTGCACTGTTGTCATATCATCGCTCACTATATCGGGTATATGCTGCCTCCCAAGAAGCTCCTCTTTTTTCTTCCCAAGGTAGCGGGCGTATGCATCGTTAACAAAAACGAGTGTCCCATCAGGCAGGAATCTCGTGATAAACTCGGTCTGGTCTTCGACGATGCCGCGATATTGGGCTTCACTATTCCTTAGCGAGTCCTCAATAATCCTCCGGTGTAATGAGATAGATACCTGACGGACAAATGTTTCGATAAGCGAGGAGTTAGGTACGGTTTCGCCCTTCCGCAGTGAAAACGTCACTATACCAAAGAGTCTCCCGTGCCGGACAAGTCCTATGCCATAATACCTGTCCCCCAGGTTGAGAGTTTCTTTTATCCGCTCGCAGATATCGATAGGAATCTGCTGAAAAAAGAAGTTGTAAAGGCTTTCATCGGTATAAAATAATTTTCCTTCCAGTATTGAGCTTATTGCAAGTGTCTTGAGTGGTGCAGGTATTGTTCCTAATGGGAACTGGAAACCTATGTATTCCTTGGTGAGACAGTTATTTAGGAGTTCGTGATCCCGGTCTGAAAATACGGCTCTGACGGTAATTATATTGGATAACGGATCGTATGAATTTACACTGATTACTGCACTTGGAAGTAATTCAGAAAGACTCTGCCCTATTGTCTTAAAAATATCAGTATCAGGAGAAAGCCCAACAAACTCCTGCGCTTTCCTGGAGAGGAATTCCATATCCCTGATATACTCGTTAATCCTCGTTTCGGCCTCACGCTTTTCTGTATTGTCTTTGCCGACTCCCTGATATTCTAAGGGGTTTCGGTTATCATCAAATAACACACGTACTGTCCACAGGTTCCACCGAATCTGCCCGCTTGAATGATGGATCCTGCATTCAAAAGTTATAACAGGATTTTCGGTGTTCAGTGAGTGGATGGACTGGTGCACGATTGTCATATCATCGCTCCCTAAATCGGGTATATGCTGCTTCCCAAGAAGCTCCTCTTTTTTCTTCCCAAGGTAGCGGGCGTAAGCATCGTTAACAAAAACGAGTGTCCCATCAGGCAGGAATCTCGTGATAAACTCGGTCTGGTCCTCGACGATGCCGCGATATTGAGCTTCGCTGAGCTCCAGCATCTTCTGGTACGCTGTCTGAGTTGTGATATCTTCGATAATGAGGATAATACCATTACTGCCGTCTTCAAAGGCTGTGCGTAACTGTTTTATTTTATAATTGTGTTCCTTTCCATCGAAGGTGCATTCAAACTCGCGTACCTGATCATGGACAGGGTCTGTGCCTTTTGAGGGGTCAATTACCGGAATAGCGTTGAAGAAGGGATGATCTACGTCTTTGATTTTCCAGCCTACGAATGCTTCCTTCTTTTCATTAAGCTGAACCAGCAATGGTTCATTGACCTGCAAAATTGTCATTGCACTATCAAGAATAATGACCATATCAGAAGAGAATTCCAGCATTGAGGAGATGGGGATCCGTTGAGTGAGGAAGTATACCTTTGCGGCGCCCATAACCTGCATCTCAACCTGCCCGGAAATGAGAAGGATATCAAGATATTTTGCAACCAGATTCCGGTTCATTTCCATTTTGGTGGCAAGGTCTGAGATCGTAATACCTCTGGGATGCCATTTTAGGGTCTGTTTGAGTCGATCTACTTTTTCCTGATCGAAAACTGGCATATTATAGAATTGAAATATATTTACAAATATATTTCGATTTGCGTTAATATAAAATAATATATCTTAAAAAGGTAAATTTAAACAAAAATAGTTAATACTTGCATATTATTTAGTTTGATTCATTGATAAGAATCCCAATAAGGTGCATCTTTTTTAGAGAGCACGAATTTTTTTATCCGGTTCTGCCTGAGATAAACCATTTTTATATTTTTTTCCAATACAAAAAATTTTGTCGGACTGTATTTTCTGTATTCTGGAAAGGGATAGTTCAATACAAATAAAAACAAGAGGAGGGGGTCTTATATCCAGGACAAGGAACTATGCATATCCTTAAACCTGCCATGACCGGTCTGGTATATTTTCCCGAGAGATGATGCCCTCCCTCCTTCTTTTCCCTACCCTCCACCCAATGAATTGACAGGCTCCCTTCCTACCAGACTTCAGGGAAAGCCATATTGGTATAGATATCCTCCAGCCGGGCCTTGTGGCCACTTTCCATGTTTGCGAGCTGGCTAAAGAGAAACTTCTGCTCGGTGTCAGTTGAGAGGTTCGCAAGCTGGGTGTACATCTGCATGGCTTCAAGTTCCTTTTTTATCGAAACAACAATACCGTCAAGGGGTTTCAAATCGGCGGACAGTGGTGGGCTCGGGAGCGTGTTTACAACCTTGTAGTCCTTTTTTGCCTCAAAGTGCATCTTGGAGACATCCTTTGAGAGCATACCTTGCAGGAATTCCCGGTGCTGTTTCTCCTCTCCAGCAAGTTCAGTAAAAAGTTTCTTCAATGCCGGATCTTTTGCCTTTTCGGATACGGTACGGTAAAATGTATAAGCCTCGACTTCCCTGTCGATAGCAGTTGAAATGATCTTCTTTGCATCATCTGCTTTCATTTTTTCATTCATCTCCTTATCAGAATTCAATTAATTCAAACCGGTTAATTAACAACCTCGTTCATCCGTCTGTTTGCACATATAAAGTACTCTTCCTGAGTTATCATAGCGCAAAAAATTAATTGGTATAAGTCGCTTTACCCAGTTTGGGCTCAAAGGCAGCGTCTCCCTCCGTACGAATTGCATGCGAGAAGAGTGCCATGGGAATATCCATCGGACAGAGCTCTTCGCATTGGCCACAGTTGATGCACGTATCTGAAATGTGGGCGAAACGCCTGAGGTGGAACATCGAATTCGGCGGAAGCTCCCCCCGTTTGATCATGAGGGTGTCCTTTTTCAGCTCGTCTCCAGCAGTGAAACAGACCGGGCAGTTCTCAATACAGGAATAGCACTTGATGCACCGTGAAGTTTCTTTGTTGATGGTATCCCAGAGGTTTGCCCCGAGTGCTGTGAAATCATGCCTGCGCCACTTGTCGCCAAGCTTGAGCATTGCCCCCTCGACTTTACCCCGGATCTCAAGACCCTTGGGATTTGCTGCTTCAGTTGCAAGGATACCGGATTTTACTGCGGCATTCAGAAGGTTTGCACCTTTCTCGCTGCAGACCTCAACAAAGGTTGCCTTCCCGGCCTTGTCGCCGATGACACCCCAGTTCCCGCAGG
>JAJRBZ010000046.1 GCA_028679185.1 Methanoregula sp.
ATCTGTGCATTTTTCTTGATGAGTTCCATCCTCGTGGGGTTAACCTGTTCCATCGCTCATCCCTTTCTGAACGCCGGGTGATACTTCTGGATGTATTCCCGTTTTATCCGTTTCAATTCTTCTTCCGGCAGCATGGACATGAGATCCCAGCCGATCTCCAGCGTCCTTTCAAGGCTCCGGTTTTCGTCAGCCTGCGTGATGAATTTCTTTTCGAACTCGTCTGCAAATTTCAGGTATTTCTTGTCCAGTTCTGTTAATGCTTCTTCACCGACGATCGCGACCAGCCTCCGCAGGTCTCTCCCGTAGGCATATGAGGCATAGAGCTGGTCCGCCACGTTCCTGTGATCCTCCCGCGTCTTTCCCACACCGATGCCGAGGTTCATGAGCCGGGAGAGACAGGGAAGGACGTCGATGGGCGGGTTTGCGCCCCTCCTGTACAGATCCCGCGAGAGCACGATCTGTCCTTCGGTAATATAGCCGGTGAGATCCGGCACCGGATGGGTGATATCATCGTCGGGCATGGTCAGGATGGGGATCTGGGTGATGGACCCTTTTGCCCCCTTGATCCTTCCGGCACGTTCGTATATGGATGCAAGGTCTGTATACATGTAACCGGGATACCCTCTTCTTCCCGGGACCTCCTCCCTTGCCGTGGAAATCTCCCTTAACGCTTCACAATAGTTGATCATGTCCGTCAGGATTACAAGGACGTGGAGGTTGTGGGTAAACGCGAGGTATTCTGCAACGGTCAGGGCGCACCGGGGAGTGGCGATCCTCTCGATGGTCGGGTCATCAGCAAGGTTCATGAAAAAGACAACGCGTTCAAGGGCACCCGTCCTTTCAAAATCATCCATAAAGAACGATGCTTCTTTATAAGTGATCCCCATGGCGACAAAGACCACCGCAAAGTTCTCCCCTTCCCCGCGGACTTTTGCCTGTCGCGCGATCTGGGCTGCAAGCTTGTTTGCAGGCAGACCGGCACCGGAGAATATCGGGAGTTTCTGACCCCTGACAAGAGTAGTTAATGCGTCAATAGTGGACATCCCTGTCTGGATGAAGTCTGCTGGTTTGTCCCTCGCATACGGGTTGATAGGCATCCCGTTGATATCCAGACTTGTTTCCGGGATGATGTCGGGGCCTCCATCACGGGGCTTTCCCACCCCGTTCAGGATCCTCCCAAGCAGGTCAATAGACACATCTATTGTCGGCGGTTTGCCGGTAAACCGAACCCGGGTCTCTTTATTATCGATTCCGCTGGTACCCTCAAATACCTGGATCACCGCAAGGTCCCGCGAGATATCCAGTACCTGCCCTGTTCTCACTTGGCCGTCAGGAAGAGTGATCTCTGCGATTTCACCATAGGAGACCCCTTTAACAGACTGGACGAAAATCAAAGGCCCGGAAACATAGTTGACCGTCTTGCACTCTTTTGTCAGCAGGCTGAACGGTTTCATCTTTCCACCTCCACTCCAGCGATATTCTTATCGATCTCCCCGATGAGATCCTTGATTTTGCTGACATCGGCCAGTTCCTTCATTCTGCCAATCTCCTGCTTAAACGGCAGTTTCAGGATTTTGTTCAGGGCAACTCCCCGGTTCATCGCTTCACTCGTCCGATTATAGAAGTTGAGGATCACCCTGAGCATCCAGTACTGCTTCTCCAGCGGGCAGAAAGAGTCGATTTCATGATAGGCACTCTGCTGGAGGAAATCTTCCCTGATCATTCGTGTAACCTCCAGTATTGCCTTCTCACTCTCGGGCAGGGCATCAGGACCGACCAGCTGCACGATTTCCTGTAACTCGACTTCTTTCTGGAGCAGGTACATGGTCACGTCCCGCATCTCTTTCCATTCATCAAATCCGCTTTGCAAAAACCAGTCCTGAATACTGTCGAGATAGAGAGAATAACTTTTTATCCAGTTCACCGAAGGGAAATGTCTCCTGTACGCAAGACTTGTATCCAGTGCCCAGAACGTCCCGGCAATTCTCAGCGTATTCTGGGTGATGGGCTCTGAGAAATCGCCTCCCGGTGGGGATACCGCACCGACAATGGTAATGGATCCCAACCGTTCATCTGACCCAAGGCAGACAACCCTGCCGGCACGCTCGTAGAACGCCGCAAGTCGCGTAGCAAGGTAGGCGGGATAGCCTTCTTCGCCCGGCATCTCCTCCAGCCTGCCCGAGACTTCCCGTAATGCCTCGCCCCATCGTGATGTGGAGTCAGCCATCAGCGCGACGTCATATCCCATGTCCCGGTAGTACTCTGCCATGGTGATTCCCGTATAAATCGAAGCCTCCCGGGCTGCCACCGGCATGTTCGACGTGTTTGCAATCAGGATCGTTCTCTGGATAAGGGGCATCTTCGTCCGCGGATCCACAAGTTCGGGGAATTCTGTCAGGACATCCGTCATTTCATTTCCCCGCTCCCCGCAACCGATATACACAACGATCTGGGTATCCGACCATTTTGCAAGTGTCTGCTCCGCCACCGTCTTTCCCGTACCAAAACCACCGGGAATCATGGCGGTCCCCCCCTTGGCGACCGGGAACATGGTATCAAAAATTCTCTGCCCGGTGACAAGGAGCGAACGAGGGTCCTGCTTTTTCCTGTAGGGTCTCCCCCGTCTCACCGGCCATTTCTGCAGCATTATTATGGGAGTATCGTCATCGAGAATGCAGACTGGCTCTTCGACGGTAAACGCACCGCTGCGGATCTCCCTGATGGTTCCGGAGACAGTGGGAGGAACCATGATCCTGTGCTCTATATTGTACTCCATTACCGTCCCAATTATGTCTCCGCCTGAAACCCTATCTCCCTTTTTTGCGGATGCGATAAAATCCCACTTCTTTTCCATATCAATACCGGAAACAGAAATTCCCCGGGATATGAAACTGCCACTTCTCTTGACCAGCAATGGCAGTGGCCTCTGTATGCCGTCATAAATCGAGGAGAGGAGCCCTGGGCCAAGCTCAACGGAGAGGGGCGTTCCGGTGTTCACAACTTTCTCGCCAATTTTCAGGCCTGATGTGTCCTCATACACCTGGACAACCGCCAGATTCCCGTCAAGGCGTATGATCTCCCCGTTCAGCTCCTCGGTACCTACTTTCACTACGTCATACATTTTCGAGCCCCTCATCTGGTCCGAAAGAACCACAGGCCCCGAAATTCTCGATATAACTCCCGCAATCATGACCCCTACCTCCTTATCACGATATTATACCCGATTGCCCTCTGCAGCAGCCGTTCGATGTAACTTATTCTCTCGAGCCCTTTTATTCTGGCGGGAATCGGAATAATGATCGGCCGGTATGTCTTTTCGATTTTTTCCAGCAGTTTTGCGTCCAGTGCTGCCATGAAATCTTCGCTTATCGCAACGATTCCCGTATCGTCCTTATATATCAGGGGGGGTATGATCTTCCTTGCCTCATCCAGATTTGATACCTCGAGTACATCCACACCGGCAAGCCTGAATCCCGGTGCCGAATCGGGATCGGTGACCACGACAAACCTATACATAAATCAATTCCTCCCGGATTTCTTTTTCTGTTATGTCGGCAGTCTTGCACCTCGCAATGATTCTGATATTGGTGATCTCGTTATATTTCGCCCAGACATACCCGACTGCAACGGCAATACTCAGCGGATCACCGAGAAACCTGCTGATCCCTCGTTTAATCAGATATTTTTCGAGTTCTTTTTCAATTACTGATATCTTTTCTGTCCTGAACACATGTGCAGGAAGTTCCGAGAGGAAATTGTAGGGCGTGGTGTCAAGAAACTTGATCGCTCCCTCAAGTGTCCCGGTCCGGATCATAGTAATCAGTCTTTCGATATTCAGTCTTTGACCGCCAGTGATCAGGAAAATTTCTGCCTCTTCAATATCGATTCTGTCCCTTATCATAGTCAGGACATTTTTGATATTGGTCACATCAATCTCCATGGTTATCATATCCAGAAGGATGCGATCATCATAGGATTTTTCGCTTAATTTGTCTAATGCATTTTCAAAGTAAAATTTGTCAATGGCATACTCAAGAACAGACAGATCCCTCTTTTCAGAGTATTCCTTAAAATTCCGGGTTAATGGTTTTGCATATTCGATCCCCCATGTTGCAAGGAGATCGATGACCGCCTTGACATCCGGCTGTTTGATCAGCTCAATAAGTGTGGTATCATCCAGTTGCCCTGCCGGGACAAGGCATTCGACGATCTCCGCTGATGTCAAATGGATATTCTTTCCCCGGAGAATGGTTTTGATGTTCTGGATATCCCACCGGCTCAGCAGAATTTTTATGTGCTTTTCAGCAGGATCTCCCTCCATGAACCTTAATATTTTCCTGAATGCATTGGTGAAATCCTTCCGTAAGGCAACCTCGATACACTTAATCCCGGAAAACTGGACGGTTGCCTTTTCTATCTCCTCTTTATAAGGAGTATTTTCCAGCTCAGCAATGATGGATTCAACGTCGGGTTTGAGGATCAGGGTTTCAAATACGGGAGGAGTGAGCAGGCGACTTTTCATGCCTTTTATCCGGGCATTGGCATAATCAAACTCCACTCTGACCACCATAGAGCGTAGTAAATATTTCTGGTTTTAAAAATGCCTTTGCCTTCTCAAATCTCGATTCTATCGTGTTGAATACGATGAACCTTCCATCCTTTGTGCTCGCGTTCAGACCTCCTGCACAGGTAATATCGGTAATTATGTCGCAGTTCATTTTAAGTTCGGACAGCAATTTTTTACAGAGGTTCTCATCCCTTTTATCGATATGCAGCTGGATTTCTTCCCCTTCCAGCTCCAAAACCACCTCTTTTACCATTTTTCTGAAATTGTTCTCGTAATCTGCACGCGATCGTGCTGATGAGAGAATTTTTTGGGCTTCAAAAAAGGCTTTCTTATACACTTCATCTTTGGTTTGGGTAAACTGCATCCGGGTTTCTTTGTTGATCTTTGCAATTAATTTGTTACGTTCGGCTTCTACAGTTTTTTTGACTGCATCCAGATGCTTCTTTTTGATTGCCTCGTCCTTCCCTTCCGCCTCTCTTCGTATCTCCTCCGATTGCCTGTATGCCTTTTTTTTCAATTCCGTAATGGTTTCTTCGGCATTCACCTCAACTGCCTCAATCAATTGTTCAATCGCCATCGCATCACCAACCCATTCACTATTCTTTCCGGACCAGTACTGTTATATTCGAATTCCTCAATAAGTTCGCAGTTCCGCCAAACGACCGATATGACATGTATTTGTACGTCATGGCAGATTTGACGGTTCTATCCCAACCATGACATTCACACGAGCATGATCATCATCATTGCAGCAACCACGAAACCTAATATGACCATGGTCTCAGGAATTGCCACCAGCACCACCATGAGACCGAATGCCTCAGGTTTTTCCGCAATGGTTCCGGCACCGGCGGATCCAATTTTTGATTGTGCAATTCCTGTTCCCAACGCTCCAAGTCCAAATGCAATTCCAGCTCCGATAGGAATACCCCAATCCACCATGTTTACCACATCCTCTTTTTTTGTGTGTTTTATGATATAATCCTGATTAAAAGTTCTCAATCTGCTGTACGGAATATTTATCAAACCCGTAGGATGATCCCGTGTTCATTTCACGGTTTCATCCTCCTTTTCCTTTCTGAACGGTTTGTACATCGTCCCCCCACCCTCAAAGAATTTGGAATTGAACTCCACCATGTGCAAACGGAAGGAATGGAGGAACGGGCTGAACATTGCAAGAACGATATTGAGTATATGCAGCATTGCAGCGATAACAAATCCCACCAGTGCCACCTCCATCGAGCCGCCAAGTCTGTTCGCCACCAGCGCCAGAACGACTGATGCCATACCGATTGCCATGATACGGGCGTAGGAGAGGATGTTCCCCACGGTGCTCATAATCTCGAATACCCCGAAGAATCCGCCGCCATAGATGATCAGTGGAATTGCAATGATGATCATCACGAGTCCTGGTTGAACAAGGATCTCCGGTATCATCTTCGCCGTTGCGGTGATGACAACGAGCAGCCCGGTGATCGCAACCATCATCCCGGCTTTTTCAATTGCATGTTTTTTGCTCTTCTTTGCCAAGGAATTGATGATTCCCAGACTGAGACCGAGGAATACGTGGAATACTCCTATGGCAATCGCAAGGATGAGGACGGGCACCAGTGCATCAACCCTGTTCCAGGTGATACCAGCGATTGTTAAGGGATGGATCCAGCCCATCATTTCTCCGAAATCGCCGAAAAATTCGCCGTAGAGCACGCCAAAGAATATGCTCGGGATAGATGAAAGGATCAGGATGTTCATCAGGTGCTGAAGCCAGATCTCCGTTTTATACTTTTTTTTCATGAACGCGGCAAACACAAGGATGATTGCACCGTACGCGATATCCCCGACCATGAGACCGAAAAAGATCGGGAAGAAGATCGCAAGAATCGGACTCGGATCCACCTCCCGGTATTTGGGCGGACTGACGAGCGCCATGAGAAATTCAAAGGGTTTTACGATCGCAGGGTTGTCGTAGAAGGTAGGTGCTTCGTCCATTTTCTCCGGATTCACATCGAGTTCATTGACAATGACCCGGGTTCCGAAGATATTGTTCAGTGCTTCCTTGGTGCGTTGCAGGTATTTTTTGGGGATCCAGCCCTGGATTACAAAGGTGTACTGCGTCTGACCGAATTTGCCGAATACACTTGCTTCGTCGTTCCTGTCCTGAAGCACTTTTTTGAGCACTACAAGTTCCTGGTACCATTCTTCGGATAGTTTCCCCCGCTTCTCGTCGATAACTGCCATCTCACCGATTGATTTCGCCTTCTTTGCGGATATGAGCTGAAGAATTTCACTGAAGGGCTTACCAAGATACTCAGGTGGCAACCGGACCTCATTGACATTCTGGGAGAAGATGAGTGAGTGCACGGGCTCGGAATATCTTTTATTGAACACGATGACCGCAGCAATAGTCAGCTCATCTATATCCGCAGAAATTAATTCAAACTGGTTTTTTGTTATATCTGCCAGCGCATTTTTGACAAGGTCCAGAACTTCCCTGAACTCCCGCTGAATGAGAATCACGGTGACCTCAAAACCTTCTAAAATCGGCAATTGGCTTTCCAGTGGCAGAATTTTTTTAATTATTTTTTCGTACCTGTCCAGCGCGTTGAGGGTAAACTCCAGATCACTCTTGTTGGTGGCGAGTTCCTTTGTGGTCGATTCGAGTTCCTCAATCACGTGATTTGTCCAAACAACAAGGTCCGGGAAGCTTTTTTTCTGTACCTCATCATAAATCAGGGACTGCTTCTGGATATCATCCTTTATTTTGGGGAGAGCAAGTAAAATGCCACCTGTCTTCACGAGAATATTTGCAATTTCCCCCCCTTTTTCGATTTCCATCTTCCTGATAAGTGTTTCTCCGACACGAATTGTCTTGGATATATCCTCAAGCTGGACAGTTCCCGTGTGGTACAGGACGTCGACTACGCTCTGAAGATCTTTTTTTGGCCCCAGTACCTGAACCTTTTTCATCTTCTGAAGCATATCGCCCTACTCCAAGGAAACAACTTTTGCGATTTTATCTATTGCTGAGGGTAAATTGCGTTCGCCCTCTGTCTGGACCGATAGCGCCTGTTGGGTGCTCTGATTTCTGAGTTGCTCACTTTCTTTTTTCAATCTCTCCATTTCTTTTTCAAAATATTCCTGGGCAGCCTTTTTCCCCTCTCTCTCTGAGGTCTCAATCATTTCCGAGGCTTCTTTTCTCGCACTGATAATGATCTCATCGGCTTCCCTTCTTGTCTCATCAATTTTGATGCTGATCATCAGCTCTTTTTCCCGGATTTGCTGCAATAACGATTTTTCTTCTGTCATCTGCAACACCTGTTATAATCCCCGCATTTTTTTTGATTGTAATGTCAGACCATGATTCTGGCGGCAATTATTGGTTGTAACACTTTTTTCCTTTGGGTTCTGCCGTGCTTCGATAACCCGCTCCCGGCAACGGTTAACTGCCCCTTTTTTCAGTTTGTCAATAAGTTCGGTCATATTGTTCATAATAGGAAGAAATCAAGTATGGTCAATGTCAATACTCCTATTCCAAAACGATAAATGTTTCTATTTTCCCATTCTGCTTGATAAAGGACGTATTTTATGAATATTTTATATAATTTATATAAATAAAAAGAGAGGTATGGTCCAATTTATGGACTGAATATCGCAGAGATATAAAATTTTTTCAACTATTCAGCCAATCCGATGGGCACTCACAGATGTGAATGGATTCCCCCAAAATGCGCTAGAAAGCGAGGCGAGGACCGGCCGTTCATTCTTCTTTTCTGTTCATTGATTAAGCGATTGATACATCATCAAATCTTTATATAGTAGTTCACGCTATTGTGATATACACCCATCTGATAACTGAAGAAACCTAAGCAACTGAAGAACGATACCCAAGCAACTGAAGAATGATACTCAAACAGGCAATACGATTCCATGATGATGGGACACTATTCGGGAGCCTCAAAGGAGGCTGAAGATATCAAGAGAATGATTTGGAAGTGGTATGTATGGTCGATGAATGGGCAAAGCCGATCGGGGCCGCTCTCGCATTTTTGGCAGGTGCAATTGCCACTGGCTGGGCACAATCCAGAATTGGTACAGCAGGAGCCGGGACTATTGCAGAGAAACCGGACACGGCAGGCGTTCTTATCATAATGGAGGCTATTCCGGAGACGATGACCATCCTGGGATTCGTTGTTGCGGCGATAATTATGCTCATGTAACAGGTGTTTAGCTCATATAGAATAGTATCTATACCTCCTATACTTCGGGTAATGTTAATAGTGTAAAGTACCAATCCAGCCTCTAACTATTTTCTAACAGGAGTAGGATTCTCCGTATCTAAATCATATCAGAATCGTTGCGATAATCGTACCTCCGGATATATTCAGCGAGATACGGCTCAAACCGGGTTGTTCAACGATAGAATTAGAACCCTGTGACATGAGGAAAAAACGAATGATCCTATTTTATTCATCTCTTGTTAATCTCAGTGGTAACTTGTGAGGGGTGAAATCATACTGCAATTAGAGCAATCTTCCACTACTCATATTGCAAAACTTTTTTGAATTGCATTTTGGATATGCATTTTTACCCTTTTTAACTCCGTAAATATTTCCTGGATCCAGGGGCTAAAATAGTACATTACCTTTTTTCTTCAGCGGAAGTCAAGGCAGGGCCCTCTTCCACATTCCTGACAATGTGCATCCCGGCAGGTCAGGACATCCTCTCTGATTGCAGGATACCTGCATCCATTCAACGGATCATGGGCATCATGCATTCAGGTGATGAGACATCCCGGAACTATTAAATATCGTAAACTGAAGTTATTGTTCAAAAGAGTCCCGGCCATTTCCCTTGTCTGCTGCCAGAGCAGGAATGGATTGCGGTGTGATGACCCATGTTTGAAAAAATACTGTTCGCGACTGATTTCTCGGCTTATGCAAAGAAAACGCTTGACTGTATAGCCGGTTTTCCCGGAGCCCGCGATATCATCCTGTTCCACGTTGTCGAAAATGCAAGATCTCCGAGAGGTGGTGGAGAGATAGGTGATATATTCTACCGGACCGGCGAAAATTTCCTCAAAGAAGAGAAACGCTACCTTGAAAACCTCAGCCGGACCCTCAGGGTGACGACGGCTGTAAAGACATCATCCGACCCTGCCGGAGCAATCATAGAAACAGCCGAGGAGAGGGGCGTTTCCCTGATTGTGGTCGGTGCACGGGGGAACAGCCTCGTGGAAGGGATCCTCCTTGGCAGTGTATCGAGATCGGTCCTCCGCCGCAGCAGGACCAGTGTCCTGATCATGCGCCATAAAATCATCGAGGATCTGAAAGGGAAGACCTTTGAAATGTTCTGCCCCATGATACTTTCCCGGGTACTCTGCCCGATAGATTTCTCCCGGTACTCTGACAATGCGACAGCCCTTCTCAGCAAGACAAATGGGGTGGGGGAGGTCATCCTTCTCCATGTCGTATCTCAGGGCGAAACCGAAGGTGAGATCGATGAAACTGTCAGGACGGTGAAGGGTCAGATAGAAGCAATCCGCAACAGTCTTGCCGCACAGGGCATCGAAGTCAAAACAATAGTAAGGAGAGGAGATCCTGCCGCCGAGATCACGAGAATTGCCGATGAAGAGGATGTATCTGTCATCTGGATGAGCTCCCACGGAAAAAGCTGGTTCCGTGAACTTTTGCTCGGCAGCACAGCGCATACTGTGGCCATGAACGCCAAACGGCCGGTGATCATCATCCGTAAGCCGGAAGCCACTGGACCGAATCCATAGTTCTCCCCTCCATAATAACCTTTTTAATAAAAAATCAAAAAACCGGAACGGGAATATTCCCGTTTCTGCCCTGATGTTTAAACTACGGCAAACCTGCCCAGGACACCCAGGGTAAACGCCATCACAAGCAGGGCTACGGTTTCGGTCAAACCCAGTATGATCATGTAATTGCCGAACCCTTTACCCGTCTCTCCCATGGCATCGCAGGCACAGGCAGCACATAACCCCTGAAAGTATGCAGAAAGGCCAATAGCCGCGCCGCAAAATGCGCCGAAACCCCAAAGGTCATTGCCTTGTGCGGCAAGTTCATACATCCTGTTCATAACGATCATGCCATAGATTGTCTGGGTAAGCGGTGCAGCGGCAAACGCAACGAGCAAAAATGCCGCCGGCTTGTTCTGGCTGTAATTCTTCTTCCATGCTCCTATCGCTGCCATCCCGGCAACACCTGCGCCTGCGGCAGACCCTAAGGCCGACAAGCCAAGCACCAGACCTAATCCAAGATCCCCAGTCATGATATTCTCCTGTTCATTCTTTGAACGGTTCGAATGTAAATCCACTCCATGTTACGTTGGCATGCCCTGAAAATTCCAGCACATTAAGCCTGACACCGTGCACGAGCACTGACATCGGTCCTAAGATGATATTTAAGCAGTGTCCGATTAAAATAATTGCTGCGCCTGCAACCAGAGCTATGACGCCATCGCCCATTCCGGATGCCAGTGTATTCGTAGTTTCCGCTATGGCAAGAGTTGCCAAGCCAACAGCAAAAAGACGTATATACGATATCACATCGGTAAAATTATTCATGAGGCTCAATGCTACCGTTCCCAGCCCTTCTCCAATGGCTCTGAGCATATTTCTCTGGGGGTTGGTGAATAGAACCACGAGTACAATCCCCGCAATAAACAGCCATAAGACCCAAGTGGGAAATGCTTCTCCAAGAATTATCGTCCTTGCCACAAAAAATGCAGTCCAGAGTACACATATCCATCCGACATCAGAAAGCGCAGTTGGCGACGGAAATTTGAGGAACACACGCCAGGAATGGGCAATGGATAAATGCAACGCCCCCAAAAAGAAGCAGAACGTTTGCATAACGTTTGCATCGTTCAACTGCGGGACGAGCGGTTTGTATCCTAAGGCAAGCAGCCATGACTGGCCAAAAAATGTTCCGGTCAGAAAACCCCACAATATTGCACTGGAACCTAAGAGGTAAAAGAGCGAAAAAGTCGTTTTTAACTCTGTATTCAGTTTCATCTTTTTCTGCAATCCTAGTGTGATCAAGATATACACCAACCCATAACCGGCATCACCTATCAGTATGCCAAAAAAGATGCTAAAAAAGATCAGAAACATTGTGCTTACGTCAAGTTCACGATATCCGGGCGTGAGCCCAAGGAGCTCAAACACGGGCTTGATCCTATCGACCCATTTCGGATTGCACAGGAGCGTCGGCACACTATCGTCATCCGAAGGCTCAGTGATAACAATCCCCCATTTTCTGCTCCTGGCTTTGGCAATCAGATGCCCTTCCATGTCGAAAGGGACGTATCCCGTTACATAACTGATTGCCCCTTCCTTCCCCATGCCGCATACTACCTGCTGGAATTCGATCTCTTTTTCCTGTTTTTTCTTTATTTCAAGAAGGGCTTTATAAAAACAAGCGGATTTTATTAACTCGCCTTTAATCATCTCCATACCCTTAGTATCCTCGGCGAGCCGTGATTTAAGCAAAGACAAGCTTTCTTTTGGCGGAAGAATTTCTAAAAAAGCGCATTCGAACTGCCTGTGGGATATTGCCACGCAATTGGCGATATCCCCTGTGGTAAATATTGTTTTCACTACCACGTCATCAGGAAAATTTCTTATTTCTTTTACCGGTACCTGGTAAAGCTTCAGGTAAATGCCGTTTTGGCTCAGGTACTGAATCTGGTTGAGATCAACCTCACCCCAGTGCTCCCAGTCATTGATTTGACCGATTATGTTTCTTGATGAGGACTCCAGTTGTTCCTGTCGCTTGCCGAGTTCGATGATACGATTTACATCTTCTATCCAGTCACCAGTAATTTTATTCTGCGGCTGAATGAGTTTCTCTGAGGCTATCGCCTGGTTCAGGACATCTAAAGAGGAATTAATTAAGGCCACTTTTTCCTGGAGCGCGGTTATATCTCTGCTTTCAGGCAGATTCTGGTGCTCGACGTGCATAACCCCTAATTTACGCAAATATTTTACCGTTGATTCTGCGTCTCCTGTTTCGAAAAGGAGGGTGGCTTTTTTCATCGGAACAATCATACCGCGACCTCTTCAAAATCAGCTTCTTCGATTTTATTTTTGGCAATTTTGCTGCGACCAACGGCATTGGTCATCTGGTCGCCGATATAGATTTTAATCCGGCGGATTGCCTCTTTTGCTTCGGGGATTTTTATCTTTTCGAACAGATTAACGCGCTGCGCTGTAATACGCAATTCATGTTTCAGAACAGATATTCCTTTTTCAATGACCCTTATCTCTTCTTGTAAAGAGACCAATTCCCTCAATGTTTCCAAGCCTGCATCCACCCAGAGAGGTGTCAGAAATAAATCATATTCTGCCGGCTCAAAATCTACACGTTCAAATACCGGTAAATCAACACCGGCAATGTTTTTCTTCGCAGTGATAGTTTTTTCAGGGATAAGCCATTGCTTCATTTCCGGTGCCTCAGCGAGAAGGCCTGACCAGTTTTCCGCCGATTTCTGGTTTTCGGATAATGAATTCTTTTTCTCTAAAAGAGCGCTCTGCTGGTGTAAAATTTCAAGCTGCAGCTGCTGTTTTTTAAGCTGCAGTGTGGGGAGATACCTCTCATACTGCCACAGGGCATCTCTTTGTTTTTTAAGTTCACCTTGAGAAAATTTTAGTTTCATTCTTTTTTGGCCAATACTTGTCTACCATGGATTTCTTGATTCCGGTTTCTTCTGGAGAGAAACAATCGTGTAAAATCTCCCAGCCCAGATCCAGCGCTTTCTCCAGGGGGATATTTACCTTTAACGACATCATTCTATCTTCAAAGAGTTTTCCATATTTAAGAAGTTTCATATCCCAGGTACTCATCTGAAATCCCATGGCCTGCTTTTCCTGTGTTTCGCGATAACTGGCAAAAAGCTGAATCATCGTATCCATAATCGTCCGGTGATCATCGCGGGTTTTGCCGTTGACCAGCTGCTTCAAACGGCTTAAGGAACCGAATGGTTCGATCACACCGTTCTTAAGGTAAAATTGCCCCTCGGTAATATAGCCGGTATTGTCCGGAATCGGATGGGTCACGTCATCCCCGGGCATCGTTGTTACTGCGAGAATAGTAATTGAACCTGCGGTGTCAAAATCGACTGCCTTTTCATAGCGGGCTGCCAGCCGGCTGTAAAGGTCGCCCGGATATCCCCGGTTAGAAGGAATCTGTTGCATGGTAATGGCAATCTCTTTTAAGGCATCGCAGAAATTGCTCATATCCGTTAATAATACCAGAACCCGTTTTCCTTCCAGGGCGAAATTCTCTGCCACCGCCAGACTGATATCCGGAACAAGCAGGCACTCCACAACCGGATCGGCTGCGGTATGCATAAATACAATCGAATGGGAAAGTGCACCGTGTTCTTCCAGCGTGTCTCTGAAGAAAAGGTAATCATCATATTTTAAACCCATGCCGCCTAAAATAATGATATCGACTTCCGCCTGGGTTCCAATTCTGGCCAACAGTTCATTATAAGGTTCGCCGGCAATGGAAAAAATAGGGAGCTTCTGGGATACAACCAAAGAATTAAATACGTCGATCATGGGTATACCTGTCCGAATCATCTTGTTCGGGATAATTCTCTTCACCGGATTCACGGGAGGCCCGCCGATATCGATGAGATTTTCGGAAAGGTGCGGCCCGTTATCGAGGGGGATACCGCTGCCGTTAAAAATGCGACCTAAAAGCATATTGCCGCTGGCGATACGCATCGGGTGTCCTAAAAACCTTACCTTGTCACCCGTAGAAATGCCACGGCTTCCGGCAAAAACCTGTAAAAATACTTTTTTTCCGTCAAGGCGGATAACCTGGGCAAGGGATGTACCACGTCCGGTGAATACCTGGGCAAGCTCCCCATTGCCTGCGTTTTTTGCGTCAACAGTAATAACGTCCCCGACAATCTGATTTATGTTTGTATAAAACTTCTGCATACTAACCTTTCTTTGATCTCTCGAGTAAAAACACCCTGATTTCTTTTTCGGTTTTTTCAAACTCTTCGCTTTTCCAGGGAGCGGAGTTCCATCCTTTAAAAATCTGTCTTATCTGCTGAAAAAAGAGTAGAGCCGTATCTTTATCTTTAAAGGTAAAATCCGATTCCAAAATGTGGTAAATAAAATCAAAAACGTAAATCTGCCGTTCTTTGGAGGTCGCTTCATCAACTGCGTCAAACGCATTCTGCTGCAGATAGACAAAATCAAAAAATTCTGCTTTAAGGTACTCAACGTAATCGGAAAGCGAAGTGCCTTCTTCTCCGACAACTTTCATCATTTGTGACACATCGTAACCCTTGCGCAGAATCCCGTGCCCCCGCTCTTTCTGTTTCCCGTCAATAAAACTTTTATATTTGCTCCAGCTGATTAACGGGTCTATTGCCGGGTATCTGCGGGCATCGGAACGGCTACCGGAAAGCCCGTGGAATGCACTCACTACTTTTAACGTTGCCTGGGTTACCGGCTCTTCAAAGTTTCCTCCTGCAGGGCTGACTGTTCCGCCGATGGTAACCGAACCGGTTGAGCCGTCATTTAAACGCACAACACCTGCCCTTTCATAGAAAGATGCGATACGCGACTCTAAATAGGCGGGGAACGCCTCTTCTCCGGGAATCTCTTCAAGCCTGCCGGACATCTCACGCATGGCCTGTGCCCAGCGGGAAGTGGAATCCGCAAGCAGAAGCACGTGAAGACCCATCTGGCGGTAATATTCGGCTATTGTTACTGCCGTATAGACACTCGATTCTCTCGCTGCTACAGGCATGGAGCTGGTATTACAGATAATGACGGTGCGGTCACTCAAAGGCCGGTTGGTTCTGGGGTCAAGTATTGCAGGGAATGTTTTTAATGTTTCGACTACTTCTCCGGCACGTTCGCCGCAGGCAGCAATAACGACAACATCCACATCGGCATGCCGGCTGGTCAATTGCTGTAAAACTGTTTTCCCTGCTCCAAAAGGACCGGGGATACAATAAGTCCCCCCCCGGGCCACTGGAAAGAGCGAATCAATAAGGCGCATCTTGGTAACCAGCGGTTCGTCAGGTTTAAGTTTCTCGGCATATTCCTTGATAGGGATTTTCACCGGCCAATTCTGGCTTAAGTACACAGGATGGATCTTCTGGTTCGGGTCTTTTATCTCAGCAACCGCTTCGCGTATCGTGAACTTGCCGGCATTTTCAACCGACACAACTTCAAAATTTCCCCTCAAAGAGAAGGGGACCATACAGTAGTGTTTAAATATTTTTTCCACCACAAATCCGATTTTATCTCCGGCATGTACTCTGTCACCGGGTTTCACCAGAGGAGTGAAATCCCAGGCCTCGGTATCAGAAAGCGCCTTGGTATAAACACCGCGTTTCAAGAAGAAGCCGCATTGTCTGGCAATCTCTGGCAAAGGATTTTGCAGGCCGTCGAATATCTGACCCAGCATCCCCGGCCCCAACTCAACCGAAAGAAGCTCGCCGGTGAACTCAACCTCTTCGCCGATTTTTAAACCGCCGGTTGCCTCATAGACCTGCATCTCCGCAAGGTTGCCGCGCACACGGATGATTTCTGACTTAAGACGTTCATCTGCGTGCAGGATATAGGCAACCTCATTCTGCATGACCGGAGAATCGAAACTGACAGTTACCATGTTACCGCTGATTTTGGTAATAGTGCCTTTTCTTGGTGCTGTCATTTATACTCCGTTAATGTTGTAACACTTGTTCAAGCAGGATCGTTCCATCTGCACTGCGTATATTCTCCCATCGCTGGAGTATTAATAATTTAATGGAATAGGTTATCAGAAAATCCAGATCCAGATAATGACCTGTTGCCAGCTCATCCAATGCTTTCCATCGCATTTCATCCAGTGTCTTCTCAGCATCAAGAACAGATGTATTTATGGTCGCAGCTATAACTGCAGGGGAAAGGGAGGAAACGCTGTAACCATCAGGTCTCAGATACGTCGAAGGTTCAATGTGTTTTTTGGGGGCACGTCTCCTGACCAGTTCATTTCTTAAGGCAACATCGAATTCAATCCATTTCTGAATAATCGGGTGTCTTTTACTTTTTTCAAAATATTGTTCAGGTTGCGGTAACGTACGTAACAGTTGATAGTCTTTTTTGGGAATGTGCGGGCAACATAGTTCAAGAAACCGCTCAAAAGAAAATGGCATCTTCATTCCGAAATGCAGCATAGGCAGGCTTGCAATTAAATAGGGATAAAAATCTGCCATCTTTTTTCATTCCTTGATTGCTTCCATGAGGATCTGGTTTAATTTCGGCTTAAGATATGTACCGATATATTCGGCCAGGGCTTTGTCGGTAAAATCATATGAGGATTTTCCGTAATCAAAACTTATGGTAAATCCTCCTGAAATTTCTTCCGCAGGCCTCAAAATGATCCTTTTCTTCGTTTCTTCCCTGAGTTTATACAAAAAATTTTTTTCCAGGGTTTCCATATCCTCTTTGTTAAGTAAAACCGTAATGTCATTATTTTCCCCCGCTCCAAAGTTCCTGACCACTTCCGATAAGAGTTTGAATAGGGCCTCGGGGGTCAGGACCGGCTGGATTTCTGAAACCACAATCCGCCCAAGCATGGCATTAATTTCTTTTCTTAATGACAGGAGCAGATCCCTTGCTGCCTGAGCGAGCAGGATTTTTCCTTTTTCGTCTTCACGGTAAATTCTGTCTTTTGCGGCAGCAATCATTTCCTCTGCCTCAAGCCTTGCCTGAGCAAGGATGTCATCTGCTCTTTGCTTTGCTTCAGCCTCTATATTTTGAGCTTTTTCCTCAGCGGCCCTGATTCCTTCCTGGTTTATTTTTTCGATCAGGTCTCTAATCTCTTCTGCCATACAAAAACCCCTTAATCAGTATGGTGTATCAGGATGGCATAAAACATTTTTAATCAGTTCAATATCATTTTTGCATATTTCCATTGAAAGATCCGAATACTCGCCAGGTGCCCTGCTATTAAATCATTAAGTCCCCAACCTCCGATGGTCATTCGGACTCCGGCCAAATAGTGGAATTTAGGCCGCGCGCAGTCTTTTTTCGAAAATAACAGTTCCGTATACCATAACCTTCCTTTTTTTTAATTTCCTTGGGAATGACAGCAGGTCTCAATTGCTTCCCTGATTGCGGCGATGTGCTCACTTTCCAGTATTGTCCTTGCTTGCCAGTGCAGGCCCCGAAATACAGCCGAAACGGGAGTCTATTATGGCATTTTATCCAAGAAAAAGTATTTAATCAGAATTAAAAGATTAAGTTGAGGATGAATGCATGCCTGAGGTGACAAATGACGAACGGGGGAGAAGAATTTTTCAGCTACACAAGGAGAGAGCGGTCGAGGCGGCAATAGAGAAGATCCGCCATAATGCAGGATCCGGATTATCTGCATTATCACCACAGGACCTGAACACTCTGAACCAAATCCTTGGCGAGACGTGGGTCTCCGTGGGAAGACAAATCTGGCAACAGAGTTCCTTTTCACGCCTGACAAGAAAGGATCTGGAGGAGATTATCAGTATCGGAAACGATGTTAAAAGCAAGAAATTGCGGGAGGAGACGGGGATCAATAAAATCTGCAGGATCCTCAAGGGATCCATCTGATGAGGGCAAAAAACAGGATTCCTGGCTTTTACAGAATAGTATCTTTGCCTTTTTTCTACGTTTTTTAAACAATTTTAAAGAGAGGCGATTCTTGTTTTGGAGGAGTGCGATGATACTCCCAAAAAACTGTAGATATGCCTTCAAAGCTGTCATGCACCCGGCTCCTGATGCCTTCCCGTCCTCCCGGCTTTACCCCCTGTGGGTTTGATTCGCCTGCATGACGGAACAAAAATATCTGCCGTTTATGCCATATCAGGATACTGGGGGATAAAGAGAATCCCCAAGAAGCACCCCATCAGAACAAGACTGATGAGGACTCCTCTTCTTGCCCACTCCTTACCCGTGATCTTCAGTTTTCCTGCAGCAATGATATTGGGAATGTTACCGAAAATGAGCATCTCTCCGGCAATCGCTTGTCATGTCCAAAGGGATAGCCATAAAGGTTATCAGGTGTGAAGGTAATGAGAGAACTGATCGCGCATTTGTGTGCGGGAGACAGGGGTTTAAAAAAATGCCGGATGTATCGCAGAAAGAAGTGGGACGGCGGATGTACCATGTACACCGTGAGAAGAGAGTGGAAGAGGCAATAAAAAAAATTAAACACGGTGTTGGTACTGAATGGATCTCATTTACCCGTGATAATATTGATCTGCTGGGGCATCTGCTGCAATGTACCTGGAACGTAATTGATCAAAAGACCTGGGAAAATTTACCTTTCAGCAGTATGACAAAAAATGATGTCATGAAAATCCTTTCATTTGGTGAGGGGGTTGGTCCGAAAATGAACCCGGACCAGACCGCAGTGGCAGAGATAAAAAAAATATTGCTCTCCCTTAAATAACGAATTCTTTTTTAAAACAGATCATGCCTTGTCCGGGGGTAAGCTGGTTGAAATCAGGAGTGTGAACGCAGGTTTATGATGTTGCAACAGCCACGCATTCCTGAATTGAACCGATCCGGGCAACCGCACCACACATATCCGGCACATACGCAAGCGCCTTACCGCTGTTCACCATGATTGCCGTGTACCGTTCCATTACCGGCGACACAACCATACAGGTATCTGCAAATACCCGGGCACCACTCTTCTCAATGGCACTGATCGTCTTTTCGTTTTTATTGATTACCCCCTGCGCGGCAAAGACATAGAAGGGTTTTGTCACAGTTTTTCCTTTCAGGAGCTTTGCGATCCCGATGAGTTCGTCAGATGAGCAGTGCGGACAACCTATCGCAACTGCATCGACCGGGATACCGGTAAAGAGCCGGTCAATCTCAGCGGGTTCTATTGAAATAACCTCCAGACCGGACAGATTGTAACCAGTCTTCTTCGCCTCCGGGGTGATGTTATCGACATGGTAAATCGCCACCGCCCCGGTAGCAGCCATCGCAGCACCAAGTGCTTTCAGCTGGTCGGTATCGGGGCTGATGCCCCGGAAGTATGGTATCTTGTTTCCTGCCAGTTTCCCGGCATGATACCCGAGCGCACCATAACGGGCAATATTCCAGTCATTTTCATCCGGCATTACGTCAATTATCATATGAGGTTTACGGTTTTTTTCAAGATGCAGCCCATAACAAGGAGTTTTTCCAATCAGTGCGGCGGCAAGCGCACCTGGTCCCCCTTCACGGTTTGTCCGTGCCCCGATGACCGAGTTTGCATAGCTCACAGCTGATGATTCCGACCATGCAAGATGATCGCCAAAGGAAGTTTTGTGCAGGTAATACGGAGTGCAGGTGCATTCAAGTTTCACACCGAGCCGCTCATATGCTGCGATTACAGCCTGTTGTCGTTCTGCAAATGCTGGTTCGATGCCCATCTCTTTCCAGCGTTCGCGGGGCATACCAACAGGGTTCAGCACCGCCGGAACTACTGCGCGGGCATCAAGACTCGAAAGCCATGCAAGCCCGTACTCGCCAATTGTTTTATACGATGCCCCGCTGATCTGTGCACTTCTGATCCGGACAAGTCGTTCTGCACCAAAGACCTTGCCAAGAGCTACGAGAAGTTCCAGCATCTTTTGCCTGGTCTCACCATTCTCCCCGGCAAGAATCTTTTCTTCTTCGGGATCAAGATACATCCGGTTCACCAGGTAGCACGCAAAAAGTCGTCCTCGCGTCCAAGAACCATTGTCGCATCGACACCGACTTTCACGTTGGTTCCATCCTCCAGCTGGCAGGGATCGAGCGACGAACCCCGCACACCAGTTATCATCATGACATCCCGGTCGCCGCTTACGCGGGTCGCAATCGCATATTCTACGTCAAGAGGATCAGAAGGATCAATATCCTCGTCTACAATAACAACGTGTTTCAGCGACGTATGAGCGGCAAATGCGGCCATAATCGCATTTTTTGCATCACCCTGCGTGCTCTTTTTGATCTGGATTACTGCGTGAAGGTAGCCGCAACCGCCTTTTGTCAGGATGACATTTTTCACTTCGGTGACACCGGCTACAGCACGGTATATCTTTGGCTCATAGGGGGCACCCATCAATATCTTATGTTCGTCCCCGCCAGGCAGGATGCCATGATAAATAAAATCAGTTTTCAGGTGCATACCGGTGAACTCAATCACCGGTTGCTGCCGAACAGGATCATAGGTTCCTGTAATATCTACAAAGGGCCCTTCAGCAGTGATATCACTCCCGATATATCCTTCAAGGATGATCTCGGCATCCGGAACACGCACACCGTTCCTGCACTGACGGACTGCAATTTCACCGCCAAGGAGCTCCGCCGCAAAACCAAGTTCCATGCCGGCGGGTACGCGGGTACAGCTTGCAAATGTCACAGCGGGATGTGTACCAATAGTGACCGCAATGGGGAGTTTCTCACCTTTTGCCAATGCTTTTTTCAGCATGACATGCGTGTGCCTGCCCTCAACAAGCCTTGCTGCCACCCTGTGATCGTCCAGTACCAGCATCCGGTGGATTGATGCATTCTCCACCCCTTCAAATCGCGAGAACACAATTCCCGAGGTAAGATACTTTCCGGCATCCCGGGGAAAATGATGCATGATGGGAATTGAGGACAGTGAAGGTTTTTTCATCGTCATCGTGCCGGACGTTCTTACCTTACCGTCAAATTTCGCATCGGCAAGTGTTTTTACCATCTTCTGTTCGTCGATTCCGAGGGCAATAGAGAGCGAGCGCCGGCTTGCCGTGAGGTTCATTACCGCCCGGGTGCCTTCGATTTTATGGAAAAAAAGGAGTTTGTCGGTGCCTGCCGCCATCTTTGGTGCCTGCATGTCAGCTGAAACCGGCTCCTCTACATCTATAACGAGCCCTTGTTCGCGCATTTTCTCTATAAATTCACGCATCGTAACCGCTCCATCGTTTTGCAAGAGTATGTTCCACCCCGAGATGATCGAGCACGCGGGCGACGACCATGTCAACCAGATCATCGATCGTTTTTGGATTTGTGTAGAACCCGGGGCTGGCCGGCATTATCGTCGCCCCTGCATCCTCCGCGGCAAGCATGTTCTTTAAATGGATCTTTGAGAGCGGAGTCTCCCGGGTGACAAGAATACATGTACGGTGCTCCTTCAGGCAGACATCTGCACTCCGTGTTATCAGGTTGTCTGCATATCCCGATGCAATTGCTGCAAGTGTCTTTGCGCTACAGGGTATTACTACCATACCGTCAAACCGGTGGGATCCACTCGCGATGGGTGCGGAGATCTGGTCAATAGTATGGTAGGTTGCTTTGAACCCCTTAAATGAAACACCCTCATGAGCGGCAATCTGTTGTCCAACATCCGAAACGATGATGTGAACCTTCGCATCCCTGCAGAGCACCTCGAGAAGGCGTCGGGCATAGCAGGCCCCGCTTGCACCCGTTATTCCAATAACATATTCTTTTTCCATCGTATCTTCGCGCTCTCCTGTGATACCAATGTCTGATTCAGGATAAAAAGAGTTTATGCCGGAATCTTAAAAAAAAGGCATGATTCATTTTGTTTTAGGTGGCGAAAAGAAGCGGTACCGCACATGCGCTTCCTCAACGCGGCGTGCATTTTTCGGATTAAGATCCCGGCGCGCTTCGATTACGAGAGTATTGAGAATATTGTGAAGACGAATCGTATCATAATCCTTGTCCCTGTGTTCATTTAAAAAGTCCAAAAGATCGCTTGTACTCTTGAGCACACCGGAACTTCCCACGAGATTTAAGCGGTTGACCGTCATGGCGAGGTTCTTTTTTGCGATATCCATCTTATAAGGGTCACCGGTGGCGAGGTTCAGCTCGGTAATCGAATTTAACAGGTCCGTATAGACCTTCAGTTTATACGTGCTTTCGTGCATCCTGCGCTCGGTACTGCGAATTTTCAACAACGTAAGGGTCATGACAATAATAATTGCCACAACACCACATGTCACAACAATCCAGTCTTCTAACATCACATTCACCTCTGAATTTATGGGTTCCTCTTTGCAAAAATTACATCCACCTTGACGCGATTACCCCTCATCTCGATTTTGTACAGTCCTGTTGTATACATCGGTACCAGGTGATTGCGTTCAAAACCGTTAGTACGACCGTACCCAAGGGTATCTGTCGACCCGGTAGCTATGTTGGTCACATTCATCTCAAACCAGCTGTAAATTACATCGTCAGTAAGAGGGACCACGTCAAACCTGATACCCCATGAAGCGTTATCTACACGGACTTCTTCTACATAGATTTGCTGTTCGGTCTGGAAGGCGTACGTATTTTTCAGGTATATATCACTCATGGAGAACGATGGTTGGGGGACCGGTTTTTTTTCTGTATCTGTTACCACCGGGGTATGTACAGTGTTTTGTTCAGGAGCAGAGGACTGTATACAGCCGGAAATGACTGCTCCCGCAAATATTAGTGCAAGAATGATCAGCATGAGGTATTTCATATGGGTGAGTGTTAGGGTAGATAATATATTATTTTTTATTTCCTGCATTAAACAATCCTGTCCGAAACTATCCTGTCAGTTTCTGATGCATACAACAAATTTTATGCACTATCTGGGAATTAATCGGGGTATTCCGTGCATCAGGTCTGTACCATTATCTGATTAAAACAGTGTATCCTGACGGGTCTGTTTTCTGATATGCAAAACCTCATAACCCGCTTCGGCAACTTCCTGACGGTATTCTGGAAGTGTGTACACACCAAGACGCCATTGGTCCCGTCTTGTCGCGTTGAGAGTCTGAATACGGGAAGAGATCTCTTTAACACCGACAACCGTATCCTTGTTCTTTACTCTTACGCCAAGTGACATCTCCTTTGGAACAGAGGGTATATCAACGAGAACTTCATGTGGCTGGAGACCTGCAATTGAAGATATCCCTGATGCGAATTCCCGGCATTTTTCCAGTGGTACTCCCTGATCAATAAGTGTAGCACTCACCTGATCAGTTCCTACATAAAGTGCACGCTTGTAGAGCCTTCGCTCATAGATTCGCAGGGCAAGATTCCGGGCAACCGGATTTTCAGAATTACGCAACGTATGCATACAGGTCGCATCATCCATGTCAAAGAGGCGCTGCGATGTATCTTTTTCAGAATCATCAAGATGTTCCAGCACCGCCAGCTGGAACATGCTCTCTCCAATCCGGCTGACATGATGAAAATATACAGTCGGCCGCATGAGCGTTCGTGCAATGAGCAGAGATTCTGCCGCATTTACCCCATTCTCATCGAGAACTGTGCCTTCACTGGTCCGGATAAGGTGACGGATCAGCCGCTGTGCATCGACAGAACCATAGGGTGCGCCGGTGTAATAGGCATCCCGGAGAATGTAATCCATCCGGTCTACATCAAGATCACCATGAATTATTGATGACAAGGGATGCTTCCCTTTTATGACTGCACAGACTTCAGCAGGATCAATACCCGAATTACGAAGCAGCCCGTCTACGCCGTTTTCCATGACCCTTTCCACGTCATCATGGGTATAATGAAGGTATTTCTTCATCAGTGGTTCACATGCATGGGAAAATGGACCGTGCCCGATATCATGAAGAAGTGCTGCAGCGGTAACCAGTATGTGCTCATTATCTGAAAGCCCGAATTGTCGGGAAGCAGCATCAGCAAGAAACATAGTGCCAAGCGAGTGTTCAAAGCGCGTATGGTTGGCGCCAGGATACACAAGATACGAAAAACCCAGTTGCTTGATGTACCGGAGGCGCTGGAGCACGGGAGAATCGAGCAGGGCAAGTGCAAAATCCTCCACCTCTATATACCCATGGACAGGGTCTTTTATTATCTTCACGAATTCACTAAAAGAATCTTCATATATAACGCATAAAAGTATTGAGTAATGATCACGTTCCTTTCCGGCGGGACCGGGACACCCAAGCTCCTTTTGGGTGTACAGCAGGTCATGGACCGGCATGAAATATCTGTTATTGTAAATACTGCCGAGGATATCTGGATTTCAGGAAATCTCATCTCACCTGATCTTGATACGGTTATGTACCTGTTTGCCGGGATCCTCAATACCGAAACATGGTGGGGAATCAGAAATGATTCATATACTACCCATGAAGAGATCACAAGGCTTGGCAGTGACGAGTTCATCACAATCGGTGACAGGGACAGAGCTGTTCACATTGCCCGCGGGGAGATGCTTAGAAAAGGTGTGCGCCTGACCAACGCAACGAAAAATCTCTGCGATCGGTTTGGCGTCCGGGAAACTGTTCTGCCGATGACAGACAGTGAGGTGACAACCCAGGTAAAAACAGATCTTGGCCTGATCCATTTTCAGGAATACTGGGTCCGTGCCAAAGGTAAAATGATGATAGAGCAGGTAGTGAGAACCTATCATGAGCCACCGGTTGCAACGGAGGAAGTTCTTGCGGTGATTGAAGCAAGCGATGCTGTTGTTATCGGGCCTTCCAATCCGATTACCAGCATTTCACCGATCCTGGCCTGCGAGGGAATGAAATCCGCTATCAGGGATAAATATGTGATTGCAGTAAGCCCTTTTATCGGTACTACCCCCATCAGCGGTCCTGCCGGCGCTCTCATGCAGGCGGCAGGATTCGAGCCCAGTTCCGTCGGAACCTTCAACTGCTATGAGGGGATTACGGATATATTCATTCAGGATATCCGGGATCCAATAGAAATGAGCAGTTCTGTCAGGTTAGACACGATGATGACGGATGAAAAGAAAAGCGTGGCGCTGGCCCTTGAGGTCCTGCGTCTTGTCAGGAAATGCTGATTTTTCACTAAAGACACTATTTTGCAAACCTATATAATGCCGCACAATAACGGTTATCGTGGGAGGCAGGAACAAAAAATGACTCTGAAGATTGTCTTTTCCATCTTAGTGTGTTTCGTGATCGTCTCAGGATGTATCTCGGGCCTGGATACAGCAAAAAGTAACCTTCAGTTTACCTCATCACCATCAGGGGCTGAAGTGTACATCAACAATCAATACAGGGGAAGCACCCCTTGCACAATATCCGATATCGAAACAGGAAATTACACTCTTGAGATGCGTTATCCGGGATATCAGACCTGGTCTACAGGCATTTCTGTATCTTCAGGATCATCAAACTTTTATGCTGCATTAACACCTCTTTTAAGCCAGCAGCCGCAAAATATCACACCACAAATAACGACTCCACCGGTAAAGATCACTGTGCAGGCAAGCAGAGATACAATGATTATTGGAAACTCAAATTCGTTTTCAGGTACGTGTACTGGTTGTGACAGTGTTGAATTGACATTATTCGGACCAGGTTACTATGAACAGGGGGTCTCTTTGGATCAACCTAAAACCAATTCCGTTGGATCATGGAGTTATACCTGGAATCCAGGGTATTCTATCCAGTCCGGCCACTATACACTGGTAGCTAATAATCCCGATAAAACCACATCCGACAGGGTTGAATTCTTAGTGGTTGGAGGAGGAGTCGTAACTATTGCATCCAGCAGCTATTCAGCGGATAAAGGTGACACCCTGAAATTTTCAGGCCAATGCACAACCGGGGCTC
The DNA here is from genome assembly GCA_028679185.1 of Methanoregula sp. Classification (GTDB taxonomy): domain Archaea; phylum Halobacteriota; class Methanomicrobia; order Methanomicrobiales; family Methanospirillaceae; genus Methanoregula. The sequence continues at coordinate 26,174 of JAJRBZ010000046.1, forward strand.
ACAATGTTGTGCTTGTATTATATGGGCCTGAACGATTCTCCAGCGGTATAGAACTTGGTACAATATCTGTCACAGCGGATAATTCATGGAGTTTTAAGTATACTCTTGATACTTCAATACCCACCGGAATCTATACAATGTATGCGTACGACATACCAACAACGGCATCCAGTACTACCCAGTTTACAGTTGGTTTTGTGTAATAATTAAAAAATTTTTTTATACAGCGGTTTGCAGCATTTTTCAAATCCGCATCGAGGTAAATTTGAATTTATCAACTTTTAAAAAAATGGTATATGCGGCTGGAATACTCCTGATGAAGCTGCTGATTGCCAGGGGACCTTTTTTAGTTTACGGGGCATATATTCCTGATTCTGGCAAACGGGACAGATCCGATTATTATTCCTGAAGCAGGTGCCCTGTATTCACCTCACTGCACAACCACTCCACTGTGCCTCTTATTCATGATAGTACGGGTATAAAGGGGCTCCTGCGCATCAGGGAGCATTCTGCTCCTGGCTATACGGTTCATACTGTTTGATTCTTAAGCGATTTTATCGTCTTATACCCGCTGAAATTTCCTTATTAAAAGCATAAATCTGAAAAAAGGACTGTTAAATTATCCCAAAGGTAATTAAAACCTGCTACAAGTATCCGATATCTATTTGAAGGTTTTATACTAATACTCGTTCGGAGAACGAATATGGGCGTTACAAAAAAATTCCTCAACCTTTTTAAATCAGGAAAAGCCGATGAAGGGGGGGAGACAGAGGAGACACAAGCCCGCACACAGAAAATGCGGTATGACAGCTTCCTCACAGCACTTAGTGAAGGGGACCTTGACACACGATGGAGTGCAGTACGATCGGTAGGTGATCTTGGCGAGCCATTTATCGAGCCACTTATCCGGGGACTTAAAGATGATTACTGGATCATCAGACGCGGATCTGCCGATACCCTTGGAAAAATTGGTGCTCCTGCTGTCGGACCATTGATTGAGGCATTACGCGAGCCGGGTGACGATGTCCGGCAGGAGATTATCCAGGCGCTCCAGTTGATCGGTGAGCCATCAGTCGGCGCATTAATCCAGGGGCTGAAGCATGAACATCCGTTTATTCGGCGAGGAGCTGTGCAGGCACTCGGAATTATGGGGGAGTCCCGGGCAGTCCCTCAGCTTATTGAATCACTAAAAGATCCTGATGCCATGACCAGAAGCGAGAGCGCGGTTGCTCTGGGACGCATCGGGGATCCACGGGCAGTCGAGCCATTGATCGAAACACTGAATGATGCAAAAGAACATGTCCGCATGGCTACCATGGCAACTCTTTGTTCACTTGGAGTACCATCAATAGAGCCGCTTATCCGCGCACTCACTGATCCCAATGAAGAGATCTGCCGAAGGGCAACACTCGCACTTATCACTATTGGTGAACCTGCGATGAATAGCCTTGTCAGGGCGTTAAAGGATCAGAACCCGGGTATCCGCAAGGGTGCAGCAGAAGTGCTCGGTCAGATCGGCAATACCAGGGCAATCCCCCCCATCATGGAAGCTCTCGATGATCCAGAACGCTCTGTCCGCATCGAAGTTGTAAAAGCACTCGCGGCTCTCGGAGTTCCTGCCATTGCACCACTTATGCAGGTTTTCCGCGAGGGAGACATCCGGATGAGAAACAGCGCGATGGAAGCCCTCTGGATGATCGGGCAGCCTGCGACAACACCTCTCATCATGGTATTAAAAGATGACCAGAGCGATGTTCGTAAGCGGGCTGCACTCCTGCTCGGTGAGATCGGCGACCAGAAAGCCATTGATCACCTCACCGGCCTTCTCACGGACGAAAATGTTGCTGTGAGAAGGGAAGCATTTGAAGCGCTTGAGATGATCAAGAAACGTTCTGCACGATAATGCCCATTTCTTTTTTTAAAAAGCGTACTACCCCAGGTTTTATTGATACTATTTTACTGCCCCTCTATGACATCGACGGGATCTGAATTTTTTTGACGTAACCATCATATCCTACCAGATACCTTTTTCACTTATGGTCTCGCTTGCTGACATCCAGAGTGCTGAAATGAGGATTTCTCAGAATATTATCCACACTCCACTGGTGCATTCACCTACGATATCAGAGATTACAGGGGCAAATGTCTACCTTAAGCTCGAAACACTTCAGAAAGCTGGATCGTTCAAGGTGCGAGGGGCGTCCAATAAGATTCTTTCCCATTTGATTGAAATCGGGGATGAGGGAGTGATCGCAGCATCCGCGGGAAATCACGCTCAGGGCGTTGCAGTAGCAGCACATTCTGCCGGAATTCCCGCAACTATTGTCATGCCGGAATGGTCATCCCTCAGCAAGCAGGAAGCGACCAGAGAGTATGGGGCACAGGTTATCCTGCATGGCCGGACTTTGGAAGAGAGCATCGGGAAGGCACAGGAGATCGCACGCAAAGGACGGCTCTTTATCCACCCGTACGATGATGATGAGGTTATTGCCGGGCAGGGAACTATCGCACTTGAGATTCTCTCTGTTCTCCCAAAAACAGACATTATTATAGTACCAATCGGCGGTGGTGGACTGATCGCGGGTATTGCAACCGCAGCAAAAGCAAAAAAACCGGATATTACTATCATCGGAGCCCAGGCAAAGGTGTGTCCATCTGCCATAGAGGCCCTTCGCCATGGAACCCCGTTCAGAATTCCGGGGGGAGATACCATCGCTGACGGCATCCGGGTGGCAGAAACGGGTGTAGAGACCCTCCCCCTCATCCAGCATTATGTAGACCAGGTCGTACTTGCATCAGAAGAAGAGATCGCTGATGCAATGCTCCTGTTACTTGAACGCAAGCATATTATCGCCGAAGGTGCAGGTGCAGTACCCCTTGCTGCATTATTGAACGGGTCTGTCGATATTCCGCCATCCAGCAATGTCGTGCTCGTGATAAGCGGAGGGAACGTTGACAGTGCGCAGCTCTTCCGGGTGATGCGGCAATCACTTGCCCGTCAGGGACGGATCATGCGCTTTTCGGTAATGCTCGCGGACCAGCCTGGCGAACTTGCCCGGCTCCTTGCCGTGATCGCAGAGGAGCGGGGTAACATTCTCCATATCCACCATACGCAGGGAGAGAGCGATATGCCCGTAATGATGACAAGAGTAAGTATCGAGCTGGAGACACGGGGATGGAACCATATTGAGGGGTTTAAAAAAGCGCTGTCGGCTAAAGGGTACGAGATCCGGATGGGATGATCTGTTATAATTTTTTTGGTCTTTTAAAAAATTTACAACTCACCCATACCCTTCCAGTAATCGTATTCGTGCTTCCAGAGATCTTTATTGAACATCACCAGACGCTTGAAATACTCCCTTCGTTCTGCATGATGCTTTTCCTGTACCGGATCCTTCCATCCTGTCCTGATGGCTTCAGCCAGTTTCCTTCCCAGCTCCCTGGCCTGTTTTTCTGCAGGTACAATCGCATTCGGATCGGCGCCCAGAAGGACTCCAACCCTGCCCACTGTTGTCGCACCAAGGTGCAGCAGGGTCGAGTTTATATAATCCGCAACCTCGTCAGCCATCGAACCACCTGCCGTTGAAACAGCACACCCGTATTTTCCGGCAAAGGACTGACAGTGGATTGAATCGGCCATCCGGTCAATCATCGTTTTGAGCTGTGCAGTGACCGAGTTGAAATAATTTGGCGAACCCCAGACAATACCATCAGCATCCAGCATCTTCTCCATAAGCGCCGGGAAATCGTCAACCATCACGCACTCACCTTTCGCATAACAGGTACCGCATGCCGTACAATACTTAATATCAAGGCTGCAGATGTCTACAAACATCACTTCCGCTCCAGCCTTCCGTGCTCCCTCAAGAACTCCCATTACAAGCTTTCGTGTCTGGCTCTTCTCCCCTTTCGGACTCGCGTTGATTCCGATAATTTTCATAATGAATTCTCCATGTAGTGATTTCATTATTGAAGTATATAGATGTGCAGAGATTCGCCGTATCGCAGCACTGCAGGAGAAGACAGCCGGTATTCAATGTGTCCGGAATTTTTTAAAAATCGCATTTCAACAGGAGTTGAAACGAGGGATATTGATATCTGTATTCTCAGATAACCATATGACTGAGTATGAATAAAAAGGGAGCGCGAATGGAATGCCATTTATCAAAAAACCGGCTGGAGACCCTGGTCGATGGCATCTTTGCCATCGCAATGACTATCCTTGTCCTCGGGATCACTCCACCCAAACCTGATGTGTCCCAGGCGCAGGCAGTGCTTACCTCCCAGATTTTCAATCTCATCCCGCAATTTTTCCTGTTCGGTATAGCCTTTTTGATTCTTTCAAGCTTCTGGCTGAATCATCACCGCCACTTCCATTTCGTCCGGGCAGTTGATCCACGGTTGCTATGGATTAATATCTTCCTCCTTATTTTCATTGTACTTATTCCCTTTTCCACCGATGTTGGTGGAGACTACCCCGGTGTTCAGACAGCCGTGTTACTCTTTCATATCAATATTTTGATTGTAGGGATCATACTCTCTTACCACCTGTATTATATCTCCCAGTCCGAGCACCTGTGCGATACTCAAACCGACAAGGAATTCCTCCGGGTACAATTTAATCATTCCCTGCTTCTCCCGGGCATGGCATTCACAGCCGGGATATTTTCATTTATTTATCCCTCAGCATCACTACTGGTTTACCTGGTTGTTCCAGTGATCGGGTATTTTCTGCATTGGTAAGGTCCCTGGAGTGGGCTTGAGGAGCCTTTAACAGAGTTTTGTTTGGGAAAATGCCTTATTCCCGGAGTTATGTCACAAAAGAGTTCTGATTCCGGACCCTTGCTGCAGGTATCGGAGCGCGACAGGTGCTTTTTTAAAAATACGCAGGTTCACGAGCATTTTTTGTGGATTTACTGACTTTTTCTTTTGGGTTGGTGGGTAATAACCTGTATTGTGGGCATGTCGTGGCAGAACCAAAATTTTTTCATAAATGTAAGATTTTTTTCACCGGATTGTGTACTTCACTATTTTTATCATGGTAATACTGCATCATATAGGATGAGAGATGACACATAACGATGATTACGGATGAGGGGTCCGGACCTGGAGCCATATCCGGTCAGGAACGGGATCTGGTGGAACAGGCTTCATTGGTCCTTGACAACCGCCGGGATGCGGGACTTGATGGATTGGTTGGTAATCTTAATGCGGTGATCATCGCCACTGAGCCCGATCACCTGGTACCCGCTGTGTCCGAACTCCTGAGATATACGGGTTTTACCTGTGGTGAGGTGTTTTTCAACCAGGAGTCCCGGAGTTATGTTTTGAGTTTACCGGATTCTGCATCAGTCATAGTCCGTTCCCGCAGATCCGGTGAAAATCCGTTTCGTACGATCAACAATGCAGAGATGACCCGGCTTATGCCCAACACCCGGCTGGAGACATTTATCTTTGACGCAAATAACCTGCAGGAGTATGTCTCTGGTCAGAAGGTACAGGGCGTGAAGTTCCTCACTGATGTACCAGAAGAATCGGAACACTATTCCTTCATCCAGACCGTCCCGTCACGATTCACGGGTAATTCCCTTGGATTTATCGAGTGGCATGATACAGAGCGGTTATATGTGCCGCGGAATGGGACCGGCGTAGTACCGGATCTTATAAAACCACCATACCCGCACCTCAAAAACGTATCTGTTCTCGATCATACGGCAACAAGAGTGAGGGCGCAGGATCGAAATGCTGCAATCCTGGAATTTATTGCTCTCACCAACTACCATTACGATTTTGCGGTCCATGTTAAATCGCTCAACTCGGTTACAAGTGTCGCCCGCCGCAACCCTGATGACTTTGCAATGGTCTTTACATCAGGTATTACCCAGTTTACGAACGATGATGAGTCCGGCCCGACCGAGAAATTTATCCGGAATTATGGGACGCGTGTCCACCATATGGCGTTCAGGACCCAGGACATTGAAACGACAGTTGAAAACCTGAAACAGGAGGGAATGGCATTCCTGCTTGATCTGGTGGGCTCAGAGGAGGAAGGACTCAAACAGATCTTTTCTGTACCTTCGCATCATACCCTTATAGTCAATGAATATATCCATCGGTATGGAGACTTTGACGGGTTCTTCACGAGAAGTAATGTGGAGCGGCTGACGAAAGCAACGGAAAGGCAGTAAGATTCTTCATTATAGTTGCGAGAACCCCACGCAATAGATTCGATTTTTTTCGCAGTTAACGCCAGTTTGATTATCTTTTGCTGCAAAGGGTCATTGATATATCATGTCACGCATGAAACTCCCCATAATAGCACTTATCACGCTCGTGCTCATTCTTGCCGCTGTCATTGTCAGCGGTTGCATGAGCACTACGGTAACAGCCCCGGCAGGGGATATAAAAAAGTTCAGTTCGGCAGACGAAATCCGTGATTATATACGGAACAACACACAGGTCGCTCAGGAGATTTACTACCGCACAGACGGGGCAGGGGTACCTGTGCCCGTGCCAGATATGGCAGCGCAGGAGTCATCGGCTAAAGGTGTTTCCTTAAACGGTGCACTTCCTTCTGCTGCGGGAATCGGGTCAACCGGATACTCGCAGACCAATGTCCAGGTCGCAGGAGTTGATGAGCCGGATTTCGTGAAGAACGACGCGCGGTATATCTACGTGATCACCGGCAGCATGCTGACGATCATCGATGCGTACCCTGCCGCATCAGCTTCTGTCATTTCAAAAACCGAACTTGAAGACACGCCCCGCGAGATCTTCATCAATGGTGAACGGCTTGTGCTCCTTAAGACAGGCTTTTTGGAAACTGACATAGTTGGCACTCAACAGGGAACGGATCTCGTGGCAAAAGTTGCCATGCCACCGTTATACCCGTATTACCGGTCGGCACCGGTAACCCATGCTGTCTTCTATGATATCAGTGACCGTGCGCACATAAAAGTCCTCAAAGACTACACCATTGACGGGGATTACGTAAATGCGAGAATGATAGGCACCACGGTATACCTGCTCTCCCGTGAAACTGTATACCCGTATGATGATCGTATCATCGTTCCGGCAGTTCGGGAAAGTTCAAAAATTGTAACGACACCGGATGTCTACTATTTCGATCACCCTGAACAGCAGTATGACTTTACTACCGTGACTTCGTTTGATGCCGGGAATGGTGCCACAAAGGATGCAAAGACGTACCTCGTCGGCAGTGGCAATATTGTTTACGTCTCTCCTGCAGCGATGTACGTGAGCTACCAGAAATACCTCAACATCTATCGCCCTATGTGGGGTATAGCTGAGCCCGCACTGGATGTGGTACAGCAGTCCGGTAGTCAGGAATCGGGGATCGCACGGGTATCATCATCCACACCTGCGGTAGATTTCAACACCATGAGCGAGAGTGAGAAACAGGCGGTCATTGCAGAGATGAAGAGCGGAGAGCAGGAGGCCATCCGCAAACGCGAGATAGAGCAGAGTACTACCGTAATTCACAAGATCGGGATCAACAATGGTGCTATAACTTATATAGCAAAAGGTGAAGTGCCTGGATACCTCAAGAACCAGTTCGCCATGGACGAGTATGATGGCAACCTCCGTGTCGCGACTACATCAGATGTCTGGACAACCCGTGGACAGTACGAGTACAATAACGTCTTTGTTCTGGACGGCGCGATGAAGACGACCGGATCCCTCACGCACATTGCCGAGCAGGAGAAGATTTACTCAACACGGTTTATCGGTGACCGGCTCTACATGGTTACGTTCAAACGCATCGATCCGTTCTTTGTGATTGATTTATCAACGCCAACAAACCCGAAGATCCTTGGCAAACTCAAGATCCCCGGTTACTCCGATTACCTGCATCCTTACGATAAGAACCACATCATCGGTATCGGTAAGGAAACCGGAACCAATGACTGGGGTGGTGTCTCTACAAAGGGTATCAAACTGGCACTATTCGATGTGTCCGATGTTGAGCACCCCGTACAGGTCGATAAGGTCGAGATCGGCGATTCCGGTACCGACTCAGCTGCACTCTCTGATCACCGGGCATTCCTGTTTGATAAAAACAAAAACCTGCTCGTTATCCCGGCACGGGTGGTAAAAACTATTGATATACCGGATAAGTACAGCATCAACCAGCAGCGGATATGGTATGGGGCATATGTATTCGGTGTCACACCGGAGACCGGCTTTGTCCTGAGGGGTACCGTTGAGCACAGCACCAGCGGGGGCTATGCATGGTACGGTTCACCATACGAAGTGAAACGCTCGCTCTACATCGGCGATACACTTTACACTCTCTCACAAAAACTTATCCTCGCAAATTCCCTGACACAAATCAACAGGACGATTGCCACAATCACATTGACGAATAATGGCGATGTACTCTACCCTGAAATGAAAGGAATTTAAAATTTCTTATACAGTTAATACATTTTTTCCGTAACCTGAGTCAGGAAATGGTTGCTGATGATACCGGTTGGGAATATCCCATAAAATCCATTATCCCATGAACCCCATAGATATAGGATTTTATCATGCGCATTCCTATACAATCAGTAACGCCCTCAAGTGGTCAGGCAGAAGTCGTCGGCTGGGTCCACGAAGTGCGGGATCTCGGCGGTCTTGCCTTCTTTTTGATACGTGACCGGACAGGTATTATTCAGGTAACTATTCCAAAAAAGAAAGCTTCAGAGGCTGTACTTTCTGCTGCAAAACGGGTCTCCCGCGAATCTGTTGTACGGGTCGCGGGGATAATTAAGGCTATTGATAAGGCACCAGGGGGACGCGAGCTCGTTCCTGATGTGTTTGAGATCATCAGTCTGGCTGACAGCCCACTCCCTCTTGATGTTGTAGAAAAGGTCCCGGCTGATCTCGACACCCGGCTCGATTCCCGTTTCCTTGACGCCAGGAGACCCCGGGTCGCTGCAGTCTTCCAGATCCGCAGCGCCGCAATGCACGCAATAAACCAGTACCTGCATAATGAGGGATTCATCAATATCACAACCCCTAAGATCGTTGCTGCGGCAACTGAAGGTGGGACCGAACTGTTTCCTATCGCCTATTTTGACAAAGAAGCTTTTCTCAACCAGAGCCCGCAGCTTTACAAACAGATGATGATGGCTGCGGGGTTTGAGAAAGTCTATGAGATCGGACCAATTTTTAGGGCAGAAGAACACAATACAACCAAGCACCTGAATGAGGCCACATCGATTGATATCGAAGTCTCGTATGCAGATCATCTCGAGGTAATGCGCGTACTTGAAGAGATGATTGTAAAAACCTACGAATATGTCAGCATGAACTGCAGCGACCAGCTTACCAACCTTGAAATCCCCGATTTTTCCATCCCAAAAACCCCGTTTCCACGGCTTTGTTACGGTGATGCAATTGAGATTGCGAAAAAAAAGATTGAAGACCCGATCCGCTATGGTGATGATATCAGTCCGGCTGCAGAGAGGGCCATCGGTGCAGAAATGGGCGGGCACTATTTTATCGTTGACTGGCCCAGCGAAATCCGCCCCTATTATGCCATGCCCTTTGAGACCGATCCCTCTATCTGCAAGGCGTTCGATCTTATGCACCCGAGAATGGAGCTGTCGAGTGGGGCACAGCGTGTCCACCAACACGATCTCCTCGTTGAGCAGATCAAAAAGAAGGGCCTGAATCCCGAGAGTTTTGAGTTCTACCTGCGCCCGTTCCGGTATGGCATTCCTCCCCATGCCGGGTGGGGACTTGGTGCTGAAAGGCTGGTTATGACAATGCTCGGGTTGTCAAATGTACGTGAGGCAGTATTGTTCCCGCGGGACATGCACCGGCTGGTTCCCTGACAACATACATTTTTTATCGCTGCGGTCGATTCGATTATACGATTAATCATCGGGATATCCAATGTCAAAGGATTATTTCATCGACAAAGTACTGGCTACAACGGTTGTCGGGAGTTACCCGGTAGTGAAAGGAAGTGGCCTGAGAAGTCTCTTTGACCCGTTTCATGCCGCAGTCGGGACAGCGGTTGCCGACCAGATCGCAGCAGGCATCGACATCATATCGGATGGTCAGGTAAGGGGGGATATGATCCAGATATTTGCCTCAGCACTCCCCGGGGTTAAAGGGCAGGAGGTTATCGCCAAAGTGCAGTCCGCCTCCGGGCCTGTTACTGTAGGAGATGCAAAATATGCACTCTCAAAAGCCCCGAAAGTAAAAGGGATCATTACCGGCCCCACAACCCTGGCTCACGGCCTTCACATCAGTACCCCGATGTACCGCAACAGGGAAGAATTATCCCTGGACCTTGCCGCTACACTCGTTCCTGAGGCAAAAGCCCTGGAAGCAGCGGGTATAACCCTGTTGCAGATTGACGAACCAATATTTTCGACAGGTATGGCAGATCTTGCCACCGGAAAACAGGCAATCGGACTGATCACGGCATCCCTGCGGATACCAACATGTCTCCATGTCTGCGGAAATTTAGGGAATGTCCTTGACGAAATCCTTAAATTTAACGTGAATGTGCTGGATTTTGAGTTCTCAAATAACCCTGCTAATCTCGATCTTCTCTCGAGACGTGACCTTGCAGGGCGGATGATAGGGTACGGTTGCGTGGACTCGTCCAGTGACAGAGTCGAAAGCGTAGCTGAGATTAAAAAACGGATTGAAAAAGGGATTGAGATATTTGACCCGCGGATTCTGCTGATTGATCCAGACTGTGGTATGCGGATGCGATCCCGTGAGATCGCGTTCGCCAAATTGAAAAATATGACAACTGCTGCTAAGGAAGTCCGGCTTTCCCTGTAATACTTAAAAATAAAAAATTAAAAAAATTATTATACGACCCTGGATGTAGTCGATGCTTCGATCCCGTTATCAGTGATGATGAATGGTAACAACCGCCGTGGAGATGCCCCGTCCTTCATTTTGTGCACCGCGAGCGTCCGCTCGATCTCTGCCTGGGAAATTTCTGACTTGAACTCAACAACAATGTCAGATGCACGCATGAGACGGGTCATCTCTATGGGCATGTGGATTCCCGTATAGACAATGAACATAATGTTTGAACCGCGTTGTCTCATTTCATCGCGGGCCAGGCGTAAAAATTTCAGGGCTTCTTCAATACCGTACTTGATAACAATGGTAGATAGTGAATCTACAACAATTCGGCCACCGGCCATGTGCGTCATATACATTCCAGGGTGAAGGTCAGAGGCGTCAATCATTCCCAGGCCGACGTCTCCGTCGTTCATAAGGTATGTGCCCTCCTCGCCATCAACCTTCCAGAACTGCATTGCCGCCAGGTCTACACCGGCAAGTGGTGTACCATAGATCATAATAGTGGTACCAACGGGAAATCCCCCGTCAAGCAGGAGGTTCAGACCTACTATACCGGTACTACGCTTTTTCTTTTTTCCACTTTCAGGTATATCCATGAGATGGCTTTTTGTATCGGACAAAATACTTCAGGCTTATATTTTTTTGACCATTTAAAAGGTTTCTGTGAAATATAGCTTGTTTGCCGGACAGATCTTTGGTCTGCCTGATAAATGAAAAGGAGAAAATCCGGTTGCAGCGGTAGTGCAGTTAAAATCCCCTCACTGACTTAAGATAATTCCGGGCCCATTATGGGCTCCGATTAGTGTCTGACAGGAGATACCGGAGCCCGTATTGGCCTCTGTTTAACAAAAACCTCAATTTATCGTTATTTTGGCAAACGGGCGATTTTATAGATCGGCTTTATTGCCATTCCTGGCAATTTTATTAAAAAAACCATACGTATGATCATGATAAAAAAGTGGCTGCCGGAATGCGTTCATGAGGCTGCAAAGGGCATTACAGGGAGTTAAAATTTAGCCCTGTCTGGCAAAAGAGGGCTAAATTCAACAGTAATTAGTGCCAATCAAGGTTTTGAGCAGGTATAGTCAGAAAGGTCTATGGAAAAGACTCCTTATTGAAAAAATCTGGAATCTTTTCAGGAAATTATTTTTTTAAAAAAAAAGGATTTACTGGTATTCCGGCGGCTGCACCTGTTTGGGAAGACCTCCCTTGAAGTGCTGCTGGATATTTTTATAATATTCCCGGAGCCTCTCGTTCATCATCGGGCGAACTTTTTTCTGGGCTTCTTCAAAATGGCGCCGGGTTACTATCACTGCATCTTCACGCAGCGCCAGCATGCCAGCTTCCCGGCAGAGCGATTCCAGGTCAGAACCGACAAAGCCCTCGGTAATACCAGCGAGCATTACTGCAAGCTCTTCCCGGGCCGGATCCGTAAAGACCAGATTCTTATCGTTGAAAAGTTCCACAAGATGTTTCCGGCGTATACCCGCAGGTGCACCTGTACTGCCTTTTTCAGGAGGTGTTATTGCTGCTTTTAATTCGTTGATTTCAAGATTCCGGCCCGTACCCAGTTTTTCAACAAGCTCCCCGATTGCTTCCTCGCTGTATCCTTCCATCAGCTGGATGATCTCTTCAAGCGCTGAACCTTCAAGCGGCATGAACCGCGTGTGGATATGGATAATCTTTTTCCGGTCCTCAAATGCAGGTTCACCGATATAGACCAGCCGGTCAAACCGGCCAGCCCGCAGGAGCGCCGGGTCGACTATATCCGGGCGGTTTGTCGCGCCCATAATGACAACATCCTTGAGCTCCTCAAGACCGTCCATTTCTGTCAGGATCTGGTTGAGTACATTATCGATGACGTGTGAGTCACCGGATGTTCCCCGTGCAGGTGCCAGTGCATCAATCTCGTCAAAGAAAATAATGGACGGCGATACCTGACGTGCCTTCTTGAATACTTCCCGCACCGCACGTTCGCTCTCACCAACCCACTTCGAGAGGAGCTGGGGTCCACGGACCGGAATAAAGTTAGCCCCGCTTTCGCTGGCTACTGCTTTTGCGATAAGTGTTTTCCCTGTGCCCGGAGGACCATAGAGAAGTACTCCCCGCGGCGGTTCAATGCCAATATCTTCGAATTTCTGCCGGTGGGTAATCGGATATTCGACTGCTTCCCGAATTTCAGTTTTTGCGTCTTCAAGCCCACCAACATTCTCCCATTTCACATGGGAAACTTCGAGCATCACTTCACGCATAGCACTGGGGCCAACATCACGCTGGGCACTGCGGAAGTCACTTGCCAGAACCCGCAGCGAATCCAGAACTTCTGAAGGGACCTCTTCAGCATCAAGATCCAGATCCGGAAGATAGCGGCGCAATGCCCGGATTGCAGCTTCACGGGCAAGCGCTGCAAGATCTGCACCGACAAAACCGTGTGTCTGCTGGGCAAGAAGTTCGATTCTGACGTCGTCAGCAAGTGGCATCCCCCGGGAATGGATCTTGATTATTTCGATTCGGTCAATCTCGCTTGGGACGCCAATCTCAATCTCCCGGTCAAACCTTCCCGGTCTCCTGAGGGCCGCGTCTATCGCATCAACCCGGTTTGTTGCCCCGATTACAACAACCTGGCCGCGCTCTTCCAGACCATCCATCATGGTCAGGAGCTGGGCGACGACCCTGCGCTCAACTTCTCCTGTAACTTCCTCTCTGCGGGGTGCGATAGAGTCAAGCTCATCAATAAAGATAATTGAAGGAGCGTTCTCCCGTGCCTCCTCAAAAACTTCACGGAGCCGTTGTTCACTCTCACCATAATATTTCGAAATGACTTCAGGGCCGGCAATCGATATGAAGTGTGCACCGCTCTCGCTTGCAACTGCCTTTGCGATAAGCGTTTTTCCTGTTCCCGGAGGACCGTAGAGCAGCACTCCCTTTGGGGGTTCTATCCCAAGTTTCTGGAAAAGTTCAGGGTGGCGTAACGGAAGCTCAATGGTCTCACGGAGACGCTGGAGTTCATCCTTGAGACCCCCGATATCTTCATATGAGAACCGTTTGATGCCTTCAAAACCTGCTGCCGGTTTATCGGAGAATTCAACAGACGTATTTTTAGTAATAATTACTGCTTCTTCAGGCTCGATTTCTACAACCTTAAATGCCACGATCTGCGGCTGGATAAACGGCAGACCCAGCATGATCGGAACGGAATCATTTTTGGTTATCGGGAAATCGATAAGCCCGTTTACGACATGGGGATTGTTGGCTATAGGTATCTTTTTTGGCAGGTCCTCCGGTGGCGCAAGCACAACCCGCTTTGCTTCCACTTCATTGTCAATTTTTACGACTTTGATAGTATCTCCAATGCTGACACCGGCATTAAGCCGGGTGAAATTATCAATTCGTATCTTACGCTGGTTCCAGTCCTCAACAAGCGCACGCCAGACCTTGGCAACAGTCCGGCGTTTCCCTTCAATTGCTACAAGATCACCGGGTGAGATCTTGAGGAGGAGCATGGTTTCGGGATCAAGCCGGGCTTTTCCTCCACCCTGATCGCCAGGGTAAGCGGAATCCACCCTCAATTGCACTTCAGGCATTACCTTAAAGGTCATATACGCAGGGATTTATAAGTACTGTAAATGCATATTCTCATTTTTGATCCGTTCCATGGCGCTGCAGGCGATATGATCACAGCCACATTGCTGGACTGCGGTGCTGACCGTAATCTCGTCCTGCGAGCAATGCAGGCCGTAGTTGCAGAGCCGGGAATAACGGAAGTGACCAGAGCTGGCATCCGAGCTGTAAAGGTAGATACTCACGCTACACCAGTCAGCCGCACATTTTCTGAAGTGATGACACGGATTGGTGATGCGGCTTCCAATGTCCCACCGGAAGCACTCGCAATGGCGAAACGGGTATTTATGAGGATCAATGATGCCGAAAAGCAGATTCATGGAGCACATGCCCACTTTCATGAAGTTGGAGCGGATGATGCGATTGCCGATGTAATTGGTGCCTGCACTGCGCTTTACTCGCTCCATGTTGATGGGGTCGCAGTGATGCCTGTAGCCATCGGTCTGGGGTTCACGACAGGTTCTCACGGCACGTTCCCTGTACCAGCGCCTGCAACTGCTGCAATTCTCCGCAGGTCCGGCCTTCTGACCCGTCAGGGGAAAGAAGAGGGCGAACTCTGCACCCCAACCGGGGCTGCACTCCTTGCAGAGTTCTCCACGATTCCCGCAAGCGCACTCGGAATATATGCCATTCAGGCAGTCGGGTATGGAGCCGGAACCCGGGATCCTGGGAATGTACCAAATGTAATCCGGGCAATGATTGTCGAAACAGTATCCGATACAGGCGCGCTTTCCGAAGATTCAGTTGATATACTCGAGACCAATACTGACGATGCCAGTGGCGAAGTCATCGCCCATGTTATCTGGCGATGCATGGAAAAAGGTGCACGGGACGCGAGTGCAATACCGATCATTATGAAAAAGGGGAGACCCGGCTTTCTCATCAGGGTCATCTGCAGCAGCGATAAGAGCGCAGAACTCGCGGGACTGCTGGCATTGGATCTGGGTACGCTTGGTATCCGCTGCATTCCTGCGGTTCACCGGTTTATTGCTAAACGGACAATAGAAAATATAGATGTTGAAATTGCAGGAAACCATCGCACCATGCCTGTCAAGTTTGCATGGTTGCAGGGTGAAGTGTATTCGATCAAGGCAGAATTTGACCAGGCCCGTGACTGGGCGTCAGAGCTTGGTGTACCGGTGCGTGATGTCCTGCGTGCCATTGAAAATGCAGGCTGGAAATCAAAGATTTCCGGCGGTACGGATCAGGTGACCGATGAAGACTGACAGGAGGAGCAGCGGGAATGCGGCACTGGACCGGCTCCTTGGTGGCGGACTTGAAATACGGACAATCACCCAGTTCTATGGAGAGCCGGCGAGTGGCAAGAGTACATTATGCATGATTGCTGCTGTTTCCTGCCTCCGGGCTGGTCACCCTGTTGTGTTCATCGATTCTGAGGGGTTTTCCATTGAGCGTTTCCGGCAGATCGCAGGCACAGATACAGAAAAAATTGCCGATAAACTCTTTTTATTTGAACCTTTTGACTTCGAACACCAGGGTGCAATGATCGCGGAGGCCGAAAAGGTTCTTAAGACGCAGAAACCGGGATTGCTGATCATGGATTCAGCAACAGCATTATACCGGACCGATCTTGAGAAGGGAAGGGATTCCATCCAGATGCTCACAAAGCAGATGATCCAGTTACTGGGCTTTTCCAAACGATACGAAATGCCGGTGATTATCACCAACCAGGTTTACATGGATACTCTGAAAAACACCTATTTCGGGCTCGGGGGTACTGCACTGGAGCATCTCTCCAAAGTCATCATCCGGCTCGAAAAGACTGATATTCCCGGGTTTCGCAGGGCACGGCTCGTCAAACACCGTTCACAACCCGAAGGGGCATACTTCGACTTTGAGCTCGTTGAAGACGGGATAAGGACACGGGAGTAATAAGTCAGTTTTTCACTGTTTTTACCGCACCATACCAAATGTCTTTTTTTGTATTTTCAGTCAGGTAGTATAATCTGAATTGTTATATCTTCAAAAAATAATATAATTTGTAAGAATGGTCCTGAAAAAAAAGATCACTGAACAGATTAAAGACGTTTTAAAGGAAAATCCACAGGGCCTTAGTATCAAGGATATCGTCAAGGCAGTAAATATTAATCGTAACACCGTCGGTCGATACCTTGAGAACCTTCTCGTATCAGGGCAGGTAGAGATGCGCCGGTTCGGGATGGCAAAGATCTACATGCTATCACAACGGGTACCGCTCTATGCGGTACTATCCCTCTCTTCAGAACTTGTCATGCAGCTGGACAGTAGTCTTCGGATCATCTTTGTAAACGAGCCGTTTCTTAAGATGATCGAAACCAAAAGTGAAAACCTGATTGGAAAAAATATTGAATATACACCTGTTGTCACAACCTTTTATGATTCATTCCCCTGGTTATTAAGAAAAATACAGGAAGCGCTGAATGGAAAAGAAACATCCGGGGAAATATCCCCCCAAATAAAAAATCTCATCTTTTTTTTCCGGATTAGACCAACCGTTTTTGAGAATGGCCGAAAAGGAGTCTCAGTCATCCTTGAGGATATTACACAACGAAAACAATCGGAAAACGCATTGTTGGAGAGTGAAGTGAAGTTACGATCAATCACCGAAAACTCCCCTGATCGGATACTGCTGCTCAATCCAAAATTGGAGATCATTTTCATCAACCGGACGATTGAGCTGAATCCCGAACAGGTTCTTGGCAAATCGGTATTTGACTTTATATCGCAGGAATTTCATCATGCAGCAGCTGAAAGCTTCGAACATGTCGTCAAAACCGGGGAACTGTCAACCTATGGCACTGAATACCATTTCGCGAATGGAGAAACGTTATATTTCGAATCCACGGTCGGCCCGGTCTTTCAGGATGGAACAGTTACGGCATTAGTAGTCAATGCGCATGACATTACAAAACGCAGGAAGGCAGAAAAAGTATTACAAGAGAGTGAAGACCGGTACCGCAAACTCGTCGAGATATCTCCAGATGCTGTACTCATTCACCAGCAGGGAAAAATTATTTTTATGAATTCTGCAGCCCTCAACATTCTTGGCGCTTCAAATTCTGATGAAATAATCGGTAAAAATCTTCTCGATTTCATTGAACCCGGTTTCCACGAGATTTTAAGGAAAAATATTAAAAAAGACCTCGAAGGCGACATAACCCCCCCAATAGAAGTGCATATGCTTCGGATCGATGGAACATCAGTAATAGTTGAGGGAAGAGGAGTTAAAACAACTATCAATGGCAAGCCTGCAATACAGGTAGCAATACGGGATATCACCAAGCAAAAACAGACAGAGGAGATACTGAAGAAGAGTGAAAAGATGTACCGCAGCCTGGTTGAGACCACCGGGACCGGATATGTTATCATTGACAAAGCAGGACGGGTCATATCAGCAAACCAAGAATATATCCGGCTTACCGGCAGGTCAAGTCTTGCTGAAATTGAAGGGAGATCGGCGATCGACTGGACAGCCTCATATGATATCGAGAGGAATGCACGGGAGATTGAACAAGTCTTTAAGAATGGACAGGTCAGGGATCTTGAGGTCGATTACCAAAGACCGGACGGTTCCATCCAGCCAATAGAGATCAATGCCTCGGTTATCCAATATGATTCTGACCTGATCGTACTGGCCTTGTGTCGGGATATCGCAGAACGCAGATGTATAGAAATGGCATTGCGTGAGAGTGAGGGGAAACTCAACGCAATGCTGCAATCGATCTCCGATCCCATGAGCATGATGGATGAGAATCTGACCATCATATGGGCAAATGAACCGGCCAAACGGCTTTTTGGAAAAGATATTATCGGAAAGAAGTGCTACGAGGCATATCATCTGAGACGTGATCCTTGTGATCCATATCCATGCCTCACTCTCAAAGCATTCCGTGATGGAAAGATACATCACCACGAGACAACAGTAATTGATAGTCAGGGTGAGAGCCGGTTCTTCGACTGCTCATCGAATGTTGCTTTACGAGACGCTTCGGGCAAACCTGTTGCAGTTCTGGAGATTTCACGGGATATCACCGACAGGAAAAAGGCTGAGCTGGCGCTGCACCAGAATGATGACCGGCTCAGGCGTATCCTCAATAGCACAGATGATTTAATCATCATGCAGGACACTGAAGGACGATACCTTTACTTTAATTCCGCTGCCCGATATGGGGTATCAGCGGAAGATGTGCTCGGATTGACCCCGTATGATTTTGTTGACAGAGAGTCAGCTGATCGGTTGATGGACCGGTTGAAAAACGTTGTAAAAACCGGGCAGAGCATCAGAGAGGAGACCCCGATGGTCTGGAAAGGCCAGGCACTCTGGTTCAGTGACAGTCTCTCTCCGGTGAGGGATAAAAAAGGCACCATCACGGCTGTTGTAACTATTTCTCAGAATATCACGGAACGCAAACGTGCAGACATGGCACTGCGCGAGAGTGAGGAGAAATATCGAAACCTCGTTAATCAGGCAAATGATGTTATATGTGTCATTCAGGATGGCGTTGTGAAAATGTGTAACCCTCGTCTTACAGAATTCTGGGGGGGTCCCGTCGAAGAGATACTGGGGAGACCGTTTACAGAATTCGTTCATCCTGACGCTCTTTCTAAAGTTGTCGACTGTTATAATCGGAGGATGGCCGGTGAATCCCCCCCATCTAGATTCGAATCCATACTCATGCGCAAAGATGGCAGCAGATCGCTTGTAGACGTGACTGCAAGTATCATTTCGTACGAAGGAAAAACTGCCGATCTTGTCATCACTCGTGACATCAACGAACAGAGAAAAGCAGAGGATGCATTGCGCGAAAGTGAAGCGACTGCACGTGCACTCATGAATGCACCGACAGATTCTGTCATATTAATGGACACACAGGGAATAATTCTGGCCCTGAATGAAACCGCAGCTGTACGCTTTGGAAAGCGGATCGATGAATTGGTTGGAGTCCTTGCAGATGATCTCCTCCCGGAAGAGGTAGCACGACTGAGACGATCGCTGATAACTCAGGTACTGGAGAAGAAAACGATGGTGCGCTTTAAGGATGAACGCAATGGTATATGGTTTGACACCGTTGCATATCCCATACTGAACGAAACCGGAGACGTAATTAAGATCGCTATTGTTGCCCGTGACATAACGGATCGAAAAAATGCTGATCGGTAGTTGCGTGATAAAAATTATGGCAATACGCTTTGAGGACAACGGCCTGCCCGCATTTCGGGTAACAGTCCGGGAAATTGCCTCTAAAGAACAACAATGAAGTGTATCATATAGAAAAGGGGATAAATTCAGTATGAGATTATTCCCGAAAAAATCGTTGCTGCGGGCCCTTCCATTTTTGCTCCGTCTTTGAGATAGATCGTAAGGGAACCCCCCCGCGTTTCCACATTGACGGTGTCACCGGTAAATCCCAGTTTGTGCACGACTGCCGCTGATGCCGTGGCGCCAGTGCCACAGGAAAGCGTCTCTTCCTCAACACCACGCTCGAAGGTGCGGATCCTGATACTGTCGGGTCCGGTTCTTTCGACGAAATTCACGTTCGCCCCTTTTTCAAATGTTGCATGGTGGCGGATTGCCGGAGCCACGGTTTCAACATCGATGGCATCAACGGTGTCAACGATAATGACTGCATGAGGGACACCGGTATTGACCGCGTAGACATCGTATTCCCCTATCCTCTCCTTATATTCTCCTTCGCCGGTTGCCGGTATATCCTTGCGGTCAAATTTTGGTGCAGTCATGGTTATAGTAGCAGAAAAGTCATCCTCCTTATACCCCATGGTGACACCTATCTCACCTGCGGGAGTTTCAACTGTGCAGGATTCTTTTGCATATCCGGCATCAAAAGCATACTTGGCAAGGCAGCGGATCCCATTGCCGCACATCTCCGCCTCGCTCTCGTCCGGCTGGAGTATGCGCATTCTGATCGTGCTTTTTTCAGATTTGGAGAGGTAGATTACCCCATCCGCGCCAATCCCGAAACGACGATCGCAGTAGATGGCAGCAAACTGCCCTTTCATGTCATCTGGTATGATGATTTTCTCGTGTTCGTCAATTAACACAAAATCATTGCCGTTTCCATGTAGTTTGGTAAATGGTATTTCCATGGGTATATCCCTCAATTGCTTCCCCTGTTTTCCAAGAATCCGTTCATATACTCATTCCTCATGTCTTGTATTAATTTCAAAGGTTTTATGAAATTCTTCGATTCCCCATCCAAGATACTCCCTGATGATGATATAGGCCATTTGTGGAGGAATAGCTCCTGCTTCCGTTACGATAAGATCGATATACTCCGCAGGAGTCACATCAAATGCGGGATTGCGCACAGTGACATGCGGGAGAGTACGGGCGATCTCATCTGCCAGCACCTCGTTTCCGGCACGCTCCTCAATCTGGATCAGTTCACCGAAAATTGTCCGCGGCGCAAACTTGTAAGTCTCTGCCGCGACGAGAACATTCACCCGTGCTTCATGAGCGGTATGTGCAATCTGTGAAGTGCCGATCTTGTTTACCACAGCGCCATTTACCGTAACCGCATCTGCCCCTACAATCACCAGATCAACATCGTTGATGAACGAACGTACTGCTGAATCAACAATGAAATTGGTTTTAATCCCGGCATCATTGAGCGTCCTGATGGTTATATGCCCCTGGTTTCGCGGGCGCACCTCTGTTGCAAAGACCTCAATCTCTTTGCCGCTCCGGTGCGCCTCGATAATGCATCCAAGAGCAGCTTCAGAATTGCAATGCGTGAGAAGTATATCCCCGTCCCGTATATGGCGTGCGCCGAACTGTGCGATATTTTCCACTGCGTGCAGGGATGAGTAAATGAACTGCTCCGCACGACTGATTACTCCGTTCCGCGCCTCTTTTAGTGTTGCTGCCTGCTTAAGTCCGGACATGACGATGTGTACGGCATTCGGGAGGGAGACCGCAGTCGGGCGCGTTGCGATCAGGGTCTGCGCAGCACCTTCCATTTCGCGCCTGAAAGACTCCAGATCCCTATACTGCAATTCTTCTGCATGCCGCCGGAGTGCTTCAGCTGCCTCACGCGCGATTCGGCCGGCTCCCCGAATCTCCATGCTCTTTATCTTCTCTGCGGTTTCAGTTACGAACATCAGCTTCAATGATTGAATGTTCAGAAAAGTACATAGAGTTTATCAAAGGGTGCCACCTTGTCGTTTGCTGTTGTCTTTGACAGTGCCGGAACGCTCCTGAATACGTACCGTGTCGCAAAGGATATATGCAACAAAAAACTGCTGCCGGGTATTGAGACCACGACATTAACGTTCAGTTCACCTGATCGTGTGCTCGTTGTTCTGCCCGTCCACTCAAAGGATATCATGAAAACACCGGGCGAAATGCTGCTTTCGGAGTACCTTGTAGAGAATAGCATCGGATTTGGTGTGAGCTGCACCAGAAAGATTGTAACCGCAGAGGAAATCGGGGATGTGCTTTATTCCGATTGCCAGGTAAAAGTAAGCGACCTTCAGGAATGTATCCGGAATGTCTGGACTGTCTGTAAAGCGGAATCAATTGTTACCTTAAACAGCGGTGCGATAATCAATATGGCAGACAAGCGCATTGAATTTGCGATTACAGCAGGTGGCTGGCCTTTTGACGGCGCAAAAGAGGCGATCACTGCCCTGCACCGTATGGGTGTGCCGACTTTTATTGCATCAGGTGACAGGGTAACAAAACTTGAAAAAATGGCAGACTATCTTGGTATTCCACATGACAGGGTGTATGGTGTGGCAACTCCCACGGTAAAAGCCCAGATAGTCAATGATCTGCGACAGGAGTACGACAAGGTGCTGATGGTAGGTGACGGAATCAACGACTTATATGCCATGCGGAATGCCGATATAGCAATACTTACAATCGAGCAGACTGGTGACCGGCCGGAAGAGCTCTACAAAGAAGCTGATTACGTAGTAAAAAATGTGAGTGAAGTTGTCGCTCTCGTGCAGGAATTGCTCAGATCTTCAGGACATTTCGATCGTGACGACTGTGGAGGATCATATAAAAGGTAATATGCCACAAGGTTTACAATAGGTATAAGGGTATTATGAAAGCTCCACTTATCACGGTCGATAACCTCTGCATGGATTTTAATGGCATGAGGGTACTCAAGAACATTTCTTTTGAGATTGCCGAAGGGGAGATCCTGGGAATTATTGGCAGGAGTGGCGCAGGAAAGACTGTGCTCATGCATCTTATGAGAGGTGTAGAGCAGGCTCCGACAAGTGGAAAAATTATATACCATGTAGCAGCGTGTAACGGATGCGATTACATGGATGTCGGGAGTGCTGCCGGGAAATCCTGCCCCCATTGCAGTGGCACTCTCGCTGCACTTGACGTAGATCTCTGGAACGAAAGCGATGAACACCTGAAGCGCCGCCTGATGCGGCGGACCGCAATCATGTTCCAGCGCACCTTTGCTTTGTACGGTGATGACCGTGTCATCGAAAATGTGCTCCATGCTCTTGATGATATTGATTACCCACAGGACAAAGCCATCAACCGTGCCGCCGACCTTATAGACCAGGTACGGCTTTCGCACAGGATGATGCATATCGCCCGTGATCTTTCAGGAGGGGAGAAACAGCGTGTGGTTCTCGCCCGTCAGCTGGCAAAGGAACCGTTTATGCTCTTTGCCGATGAACCTACCGGCACCCTCGATCCCGGTACAGCAAGGATTGTACATTCAATGCTTTCCGATGCAGCCAAAACAAATAATATGGGAATGATTGTCACTTCACACTTCTCTCAGGTGGTTGAAGATGTTGCGCACCGTGCAATCCTCCTGCAGGATGGCGGAATTGCAAAAATAGGGACCCCGAAGCAAATTATCACCGAATTCATGAAAGGATATGACGATACTGAAAAATTCGACGCAGCCACGTTGGGTGAGAAGGTGATTGCGGCAAGGGACCTTTTCAAACGCTATATATCTGTTGATCGCGGTGTCGTGAAGGCAGTAAACGGGGTCAACTTTGAGGTTTATACCAAAGAGATCTTCGGGATTATCGGGAAGAGCGGGGCAGGAAAGACGACCCTCTCAGGTATTATCGCCGGTCTTATCGAACCCACCAGCGGTGAGATGAATATTCGGATTGGTGAAGAGTGGATCGACATGACCAAGCCCGGCATTGAGGAGAGGGGGAGAGCTACGGCATATATCGGTCTCCTCCATCAGGAATACGACCTTTTTCCCCACCGTAATGTCCTTGACAATCTGACTGATGCGATTGGTCTGGAATTCCCAAAAGAACTTGCTATGCGAAAGGCACTCATAACTCTCAGGATGGCAGGGTTCAGTGATGAAAAAAGCAGGGAGATTCTTGAAAGAATGCCCGGACAACTTTCCGAAGGGGAGAGGCATCGTGTTGCACTTGCCCAGGTTCTTATCCGTGAACCGAGGATAGTGATACTTGATGAACCGACCGGTACGATGGACCCGATAACAAAGATCGATGTGAAACATTCAATCATGCACTCCCGCGAAGAGATGGAAGAGACATTCGTTGTTGTTTCGCATGATATGGAGTTTGTCCGGGATATCTGTGACCGGCTCGCTCTTATGCGTGGCGGAAAGATCGTGCAAATTGGCAGGACAGCAGATGTGCTCGCGATCCTCACCGAAGAAGAACGCCAGCTTATGAGCCGTCCTGCAGCATGAGGGACTAAATGATTACCATCCACCTCGATGGAGAGAGGATGGATGAAAGTGAGGGGAGCACGCTCAGGTCCATCCTCTCCCATCATCCACCTGGCTGTAGTGTGGGTATTATCCGGCAGTCAACTCAGGAACAGGCAAAAACAGGTTATCTTAAAATCAGCACTACGGCGGGTGAAGTATCGATTGAGACTGCAGGAAGGAGCGCTGATTTCCTGGAATCCCCTGAAATTGTTGAGACACTCAACCTTCACTGGGGGGATCGTTATGCGACGGCGTTTGGACCCTTCCCTTCATCTCTTCATCCGCTGCGCAAACCCCATCTTTATGAACGGGGAGATGTGATCCTTGGTTGCGGGGGCTATGAACCGGCACGATCCTACCTGATTTTCTCCAAAACCCGCCATTCTGCAGATCATGGCGCTGACGAAAGTGGCGGTGTCATCGGGAAAGTAATAAGTGGCAGGGCAGTGCTCGAACGCTGGTCAACCGGAGATCGTATTAATAAAATCGAGCCGGTCATCAGCTGGGCAGACACAAGCCGCTCTTATACCACAACTGATTTGAGCCTTATTCTGGAAGACGGAATGCAGATTGTAACCCGGGTAAATGTGATCGCTCAGGGATACACACCGGAACGAATTACAACTGAGGCCGCAGGTAGTGTCGAACACATGCTTCGTGCACTTCAGTCCGGGAGGTTTACTGTGGGACGGGCAACGAGCACATTTATTCTCGATCCCCGACTTGCTGGTACTCCGGATATCGAAACGGAATTCCGCCGCCCCCGCAGGGAGGGAACCGTTACTGTCAGGACCCAGGGGAAACTGGAAGGGGGTATCTATATTTACCGTGATGACGTCCCCAGCAGTCTTGTCCACAGTGTTGTTGGACAGGTAGTTCATGGCATTGAACTCGTAAAACTTGCAAAAGAGCAGGATATCCTCGCTATCAGTGTTCTGCCACAGCGGATTGACCTTCTCGGTCTTCCCCTGATTAAGGCAAAAGAGATCATTTCGGCACAGGAAATAATGTTTGAAGCCGACAAGGACGGCGGTGAGAGAATTGTGGTATCGCAGGAGCCCGGTAACACGCTGGATGTCCTCAAGGAGAAAAGAGTTGCCGTAACGACTGCTCCACTGGAAAAAGTGATAGATATTACGCTGGATGATGAAAAAGCACCGGTCAGTTGTGATATATTCCGAAGGATTACCGGGCTGAAGGAACACGATGCCGGTATGCTGCCCGTCTTTTTTAAATTCGATGATGTCGTCCTGTTCAAGTCACCGATTCCCCCGGGCATAAAGATCAATCCTGAGAATCCGCCAAAAGATGAGGCCCCGGCAGCTTCTCTTGCAATCACTAATGATTCCCGCAAAGGTGCAGGACTTATAGGTGTCCGCCTGTCAGCGAATAAAGAGTTTGGTCCAACATCCGAGCCATTTGAAGGAACCAATATTATTGGGCGTGTTATCGATACTGAAAAACTGAAAAAAGTCAAGGAAAAGGAGAACGTATATATCAGGGAGATGAAGCAGTGAACGAATATACCCCGATTCTTGTAGGCACCGTTACAAAATATGTTGTAGTAGAGTCGTTTGATATTACTCCGGCTGATCTTGCAGTACATGCCTACGAGATCTCACAGGGTGTGATGATTAAGGAGACCTGTTTTGGTCTAATCATTAATGGGAAAGAGGATGAAGTTGACCGCATCATCGCAGAGCTCCGGAAAATTGATCCGGATCATATATTTATCAAAGACCGCGGGTTTCCCCCTGGAGATTCCCGCCGCTGCCGGGCGAACCTTGGCGGAGCGCGTCCGGGATATCATGGTATGGAGTACGAAATGACCGTCATCCCCTATGTCTCCCATGGACTCAAGGAACTTAAAAACCGCGATGAAAATACCATCCCTGCGCCGGAAAACCCCCGGGAGGATAAGACATTGGATATCTATAAACTCAAGAAAATGATCGAGGCACTGGAGTCCTGACATGGCAAAAATTTTTATCTATCCTTCAACGAGCCTGATCCTCTCCGATATGGTGGCGCGTTACGGTCATACCCCTCTTAGTTCTGCTGTCGCCATCCGCGAACGTATCCAGACAGCAGGTTTCGAATCAGCACCGCTCCAGATTACTCCAGAAGAGCCTAAAAAAGGTCTGAAGTGGGCTGCAGTCGAAGTGCCCAGTGGTGTCAGGGGGCGGATGGCCCTCTATGGTCCGATGATCGAAGAGTGTGAGGCGGCAATCATCATCAATCATGCAGACCTTTCTTTTGGGTGCATGGGATGTGCACGAACCAACGAACTGATTACATTCCTTGTCCGGCAGAAGGATGTCCCGAGGCTTGATCTTACCTACCCGAAAAATGAGGATGAAGGTTTGAAGTTTGTTGCTGCAATAAAACGGTTCCTCACCGGACTGGGAGGCAAACAATGACACCCCCGGTGCGGATCGCCCAGATTTCCTGCGGTCCGGAATACTCAGGCGTCCAGCATGAAATCGATGCCGCGGTAAAAGAGGTGAATGGAGAGATCTTCTATCCGGATATTGCGCTAAAGGATATCATGCGCGATTTTAAAGCATACGGGCTTGATGTGCGAAGCCCTGATCTCAAACTTGCTATCTCACGTGCCAGAGCTCTTGTAGAAGGTCGGGTTGAGGCCGATGCAGTCTTTATTGCCACCTGTTTCCGATGCGCCGAAGCGGCCATTGTAAGAAACGAACTCAGGCGTTATATACACGAAAATTCGAAGCTTCCTGTCGTTAGTTACTCCTTTACTGAGCGGACTACTTCAGGGACACTCCTCACCCGTATGGAAGCCCTTACTACAATTGCCCGCAGGCGGGCGCTGCTTGCCCGTGAAACTCAGCAGGGGCTTACGCTTGGACTTGACTCAGGTTCCGCCACAACCAAAGCTATAGTGATGAAGGACAACGAAATCATAGGGACAGGGTGGCAGCCTACAATAGAGGTAATAAAAAGTGCACAGGACGTGATCAGTCATGCTCTCGAAGAAGCGGGTATAAAACGCGAAGAAATACAGGCAGTAGGAACTACCGGCTATGGGCGGTTCCTGGTTGGTAAACAGATTGGTGCTGACCTCATCCAGGAAGAGCTGACCGTGAACTCCAAGGGAGCAGTATTCCTTGCCCAAAGACAGCATGGGCCGGCAACTGTTATCGATATCGGAGGGATGGACAACAAAGCGATATCTGTTATGGATGGTATTCCCGGTACGTTTACGATGGGGGGTATCTGTGCAGGGGCAAGCGGCAGGTTTCTCGAATTGACGGCGAAACGGCTCGGAGTGGAAATTACTGAGCTCGGTCCACTCGCCATGAAAGGGTTGGGAAATCGCGTTCCGATGAACAGTTATTGTATCGTCTTTGGCACACAGAGTCTGGTGAATGCCCTTGCCACTGGCAGCACAAGGGAGGATGTTGCTGCAGCTGCCTGCCATAGTGTCGCAGAGCAGGTCTTCGAACAACAATTGCAGGAAGTTGATATCAAGGAGCCGGTGCTTATGGTTGGGGGTACATCTCTTATTGAGGGACTTGTATACGCGATGGGTGAACTTCTCCAGACACAGATAATGGTTCCACCCTATTCACAGTATATCGGTGCGGTTGGATCCGCACTCCTTGCATCAGGATTTATAAAGGACGATTAGATGCTTGCTATTGAGTACTTCGAAGTGGAATGTCCGGAACCGTCGGGTGCTGCGTATTACAAGCAAATTACGAACGTTGTCCTGCTTGACCACAATCTTCTGAGAGTTATCCATAAACTCCATGTTTATATCGATCCGAAGGTGCCGATATTTATCGCAGTGGGTATATTAAAAAAGATAACTACGCGTGTCCGCGTCGGAGATTTTGCCAATGTAAATCCATTGGAGGGGAAAATTACACTCGTCATTTCCGATGAGACCTACCTTGCTCCCATGCTTAAAATTTTCTGGCAAAAATTTGGCAAAGACCACGTAGAACAGCCAGACCGTTTCACGGTCATCCTGTATGATATCCGGGTGGATCCCCAAGAACTTGAAGATATCATAGTAGCCGATCCAAGCGAGTCCCTCTATAATGATCTTATTTACGCATTCAGACTCATCGCTCCGGAGGGCTTCCGAATCCGGAGCGAGATCTTCAGCAACGAAAAATTCTCATTTGTGGCAAGTGAGAACCCCCTTCCGGAGAATATCAATGCAATTATCCGGGATAAATTTGCGCTCATGGGTGAAGTGCCATGACTCTCGTCCCGATTACTTATAAGGGAGGGATTTACCAGCATGACATCATCATCGACCTGATTGAAGATCTCGGGGGATATATTGTCCAAAAACACGTGATTGCTGCAGAAGTCGTTCTGCAGTGCTTCGTTCCCCGTGACGATATTGCGCTTATTCGCCAGATTACTAAACCTCTTTTCGGCGAAGTGACCGATTCACCACTTGTCGGTACAGAAATTGCAATCGTCAGTATGAGCCTGGAGATCCATCACCTGCCACATCCATCGTGCGATATCGCAGAATATGTCCGACGGATCGGGGCAAAAAGTAACATGGTCAGTCTTGCACGGGGCCCGGGTAAGCGGATTGCCGGTTTAAATGATGAGGAACGTGATGTCATCAACGAACACGATATTGCAGTTTATCTGCTGGGCAATTTTGAAACCTGTATTGAATATAAAATGCCCACTCTCCGGAGAGGGATTGACGTGCCGATCGTGGTCTGCGGGGGTCCTGACAAAGAAATCCTCAAAAAGATTATAAATCCACCGGTGGAGGGTTACGTCGGAAATGTCGGGAGATTCATGCACCGGACCAAGGAATCAGATGAACTCGAAAAACTTGATGAAGTCATTGCCGAAATCACGCGGGTGCTTGAAAAAAAGCGTGAAGCCATTTCAAAAGACCCCCTTTCTGTTTCTCCTGCCAGACTTATGGATTTGATTAAGGAACATGTACCTGCTATCCATGAGGTTACATCACCGACCCCGCTCACCGTGCAGATGACCGGGCTTCGGGTTAAGCTTCCTTATGACACATTTGCAGCCGATATGAGAAATATAGAGATTGAAGACGGAATAACACTCGGGGATGTATGTGATGTTGTCCCTTCACGAATGCGGGATTATATACTGTTAAAAATCCTGCCATTCTCTGAAACCAACACGGTGATATAATGGAAAAAACAACGAAAGAGGAATTTGAGGAGCGCCTTGCACAGATTGTAGCGCGTGGAG
This sequence comes from Methanoregula sp., assembly GCA_028679185.1. Lineage (GTDB taxonomy): Archaea > Halobacteriota > Methanomicrobia > Methanomicrobiales > Methanospirillaceae > Methanoregula. The sequence continues at coordinate 55,576 of JAJRBZ010000046.1, forward strand.
CAGATGCCACTGCTGATGAGTGGATGCAGGAGATTGAAGAGGAGTATGGCCGCGTTCCACTCATCTTTAAACGGATGGGAGAACGCCCGGAGGTACTTATCTCCCATCTTCTTTACAAGGGTACCGTTGCCCAGACCAGCCCGCTCGATCCAAAGTATGTCGAACTTATCAGTCTTGCTGTCGGAGCGGCACTAAAATGCCCGCACTGTACCGGATATCACATGCAGGCATCTCTCAAAATGGGCGCTAGCAGGGAAGAGATCCTCGAGGTAATACTGCTGGCTGGTATGATTTCCAACTCATCGGTGCTCGCAAACTCATACCGTATCTTCGACGAGAAACTGGAACGGTGTTTACCCTGTGAACCGAAGGATGCGAATGCAGTACAGACAAAGAAAAAAAAGCGCGGTTAAAAAGAGATGAAATAAGGATATGCGGCAGAAAGGACCTGCCTGTTTTTTTTAGGATCATTGATATTAATTTTATACTGAATAGAATTCTATAAATGTTGACCCCAAACAAAATTATGTGAGATATTTCTGAATGGTCAAGCATTAAAAAACCTGTTCAGGAAAACGGACATATCATGAAATCCATCATTCTTGCCGGGGGTATCGGTACCAGACTCTGGCCGCTCTCCCGGGAGTATTATCCCAAGCAGTTCATGCTGCTTAACGGTAAATCGCTTTTTCAGAAGACATATGAGCGGGCAAGCCGGCTCTCGGAACCGGACGAGATATATGTAGTGACCAACGAAATCCACAAGTATCTCGCCCGTAACCAGGTTGAGGAGATTGGATACAATATTTCTGATAATAACTTCCTCGCAGAACCGGAAGGGAAAAACACATTACCTGCAATCGCCTGGGCAATGCAGCGTATCCGGACAATCTCTCCTTTTGCCACAGCAGTAGTATTCCCAAGTGATCACCTGCTTGGGGATACTGCAATCGACCAGATCAGGGCGGCGGAACCGTTGTCAGGGAAAAATCTTGTCACGTTCGGTATTAAACCCACCTTCCCCCATACCGGGTATGGATATATAAAGCCGGGAAAAGCGCTTATTACAGGAGCCGTTGTTGACGAGTTCAAAGAAAAGCCCGATGAAAAAACAGCAAAAGAATATGTCCGGAAGGGTTATCTCTGGAACAGCGGGATATTTCTCCTCTCCGCTGACTGTTTTTTTGAGGAACTGAAAAAATACCGCATGGATCTTTTCAATGCATTTGCCGGTGAATGCATTGCGGATTACCGGAATCTTGAATCTATCTCTATTGATTACGGGCTGCTTGAACATTCAAAAAGAGTTGCTGTTGTCACTCTTGAAACCGAGTGGAGTGATCTGGGAACATTCAAGGCCCTCTATGACAGCGAAGAGCATGACAAAGATGGTAATGTTGGCAATGCTGAGTACTTTTCAGCAAAAAATAATTTTGTGCATGCCTCCGGTAAACATGTCGGACTGATTGGGGTTCATGATCTCATTGTCGTTGATACTTCCGATGCCCTCCTTATCTGCGACAACCGGCACACGGAGCAGGTAAAACAGCTTGTCAACAGGTATAATGAGTGTAATGATCCAGTAACCAAATTCCACAGGCAGGTGCACCGCCCCTGGGGATCTTACACGGTTCTTGAAGAGACTGAAATCTATAAAATCAAACGAGTAAGTGTCAAGCCCGGACAGAAACTCTCCCTTCAGCTCCATCATCACCGGAGTGAGCATTGGGTTGTTGTAAGTGGAACCGCTGAAGTTGAACTTAATGGAGAAACTAAGTTACTCAGGCAGGGTGAGAGCACTTTTGTACGCAGTGGTATGAGGCACCGGTTAAAAAACCCGGGCATCATCCCGCTTGAAGTCATAGAGGTCCAGCTTGGTGAATACCTTGAAGAGGATGACATTGTCAGATTCGATGATGAATATGGCAGAAAATAAAAATTCCTCCTGATAATTCCTCGTTCAATGGAAAAAACCTGACCTGATCGACCAGAAAAAATAATTCATGCATTCATCTGGCAATTGCAGACTGTGATCGAATACTAACCGATAGCCTTGCAGTGGCATCACGCATGATTATCCTGCCACGCAGATGCCTCTGAGGACATCATAAAAAACGCCCGTAAGACAGGGTTCTGAAATACAGCCCATAAATCGCTATATGTCAGAAAGGATTATACTAACTGCAAAAACCGGGTTTCTCATTTTCTTTTTTCGTTTTTACGGTGTTTTAATGCATATTGGTTGGTATCTCGGTCGTCAGCAGATATCAGGCACTGACTGCCGTTCCCGATTAGATCTGTTCTATCCGCAGCTTTGATTCCTTCAATAATTAATTTCCTGTTTTTGGGATCCCTATAGTGCATAAGTGCACGCTGAATCTTCTTTTCATGACCTTTTGGTACGTGAACCGGTTCAAGAGTGAAAGGGTTAAGACCGGTATAATACATGCAGGTCGAAACACTCATTGGTGTCGGTGTGAAGTCCTGCACCTGCTCAGTATAGAGCCGGTGGTCACGGATATAGACTGCCAGCTCGACCATATCACTGACAGAACAGCCGGGATGTCCTGACATGAAATAGGGAAGGAGATAGTGCCGTTTCTTTTTGCCCCGCTGCAATGATTCAAATCGTTCGCAGAACCGATCAAAAACTTCACGACCGGGTTTGTTCATACTATCCGTGACTTTTTTTACGATATGTTCCGGTGCGACCTTGAGATGTCCGGACACATGATTATCTACTATCATCTCAAGATAGCCGGAACCATCTGCAAGCGCCAGATCATAGCGAATACCCGAACCAATAAAGACCTTTTTAACACCGGGAATTTCACGGACTTTTTTAAGGAGTTCAACCTGATGCCGGTGACTCGTATTCAGGTTTTTGCAGGCCGGGCGGCAGTTTCTTTCCCGACAGGCACCATATTTTTCCCAGAGATCGCATGAGAGGCAGTACATATTAGCGGTCGGACCTCCGATATCCTGCACGATACCTTTGAATCCGGGCATCCTGGTCATGCGGATTACTTCACGGATGACAGATGCACTGCTCCGGCTCTGGATAATCCTGCCCTGGTGATGGGTCAGGGCACAGAACGAGCAGGCACCGAAGCACCCGCGGTGACTCGTCACGGAAAACTGCACCGGTTCAAGTGCGGGGACTGGTTGTGTATATGAAGAGTGTGCACGGCGGGAGAAAGGCAGATCATAGATGAGATCGAGCTCTTTTGCAGATAATGGAATCGCAGGAGGATTCTGGATGACAACGGTCTTTGGGTGAGGTTGTGCCACTATCCTGCCCCGAACGGGATCCTGCTCATGATAATGCATAGCAAATGCACGAGCGTATGTAGTTTTGTCCTGTGCAACCGCAGTGAATCCGGGGAGTTCGATAATCCCATCCGGTCGTTTACTGCGCCATGTTGCAAGGTCCATGGTGAATGCGGTACCCCTGACATCCTGTATTGATTCAATCGTTTCACCGGCAGCAAGCCGCGTCGCAATCTCCACTGCCTGCTTCTCTCCCATGCCAAAAATCAGAAGATCTGCCGGGGAGTCCGCAAGTATCGACTGACGGACGCGGTCCTGCCAGTAATCGTAATGAGCAAATCTTCTCAGGCTTGCCTCGATACCCCCGATGATAATCGGCGTGTAAGGGAATAATTCGTGTACCCGATGGGTATAGACGATTGTTGCACGATCAGGTCGTTTAGGGATCCCGGCTGGAGAATAGACATCAACACTACGCCGTTTAAGATTGGGAGTAAAATTATTCACCATGGAGTCGACGTTTCCCGAAGATATCCCGAAGAACAGTCGCGGGGTTCCAAAAACAGTGAAATCCATAGCAGTTTTCCAGTCGGGCTGGGCGATGATGCCAACTGTAAAACCGGCTTCCCACAGCACCCTTCCAATCAGAGCAGTCCCAAAGGAGGGGTGATCAACATATGCATCACCGCTCACAAGGATTATATCAAATTGCCGGATCCCAAGCTTATCCCTCTCAATGGCAGACATTGGGAGATACTTTGGCTGGCTGGTCATACCTAGAATAAAAGAGCCTGGTGAATATTCTGCTCACTAAAAAGAACATTCATGATGGACGGTGGCCGGTCAGGTCCCGGATAATTTCTGCAAGTCCTCCCGGGAGATCTTCCGTATCATCAAATTTTTCGTCACCATAGGGTTCTTCCTCATTTTTACTTTCATCATCAATATCAGTTTTACCCGGATAGAGTGTTTCCTCCTCTTTTCCCAGTATTGGAAGATGGACCTGGGTTTTTTTATCAAACTCACGCCGTGCAGAAAGACCGGTAAATTCAAAAATAACCGCTTCAACAATAAGATATGTTATTGCTTTTTCACGAAGACAGCCCGTAAGGGCATGCCCGGAACGACCCACCGAAGCATGATAATGAACATGAGGACCGTCTTCGCCAGGATAGATGGTCCCTACACCAAAGACTTCCCAACCCCCCTCAAACATAACAAAATGAGGGACCGGAGGAATTACCGGTACTTCAGGTCCGGTAACCATTCTCCCGTTCATCAGGGCGCCAAGGAAAAGGATGGACCCGACATGGATGCCTTTGTCATATATGAACTGGCGGAGTGAAATCAGCATATCTTCGCCATTATCGATCCTCACGACAAAGACCCTTCCGAGCTGACCCTCCGTATATTGCATATAATCAGATACCTTTTTTGGTATTCATATGGTTTGTGCGGATTTATATTTTCTATGACTGCTCAAATTACTATCAAATCCAAACCATGTGTCGCCAAATTGCGACTTGTTCATGACTATAACTATCCGGAATTTGTGAAGTCGGGGGCCTTATCTTCCCCCGGCACCGCCACCACCAAATCCGCCGCCGCCTCCAAAGCCGCCGCCACCAAATCCGCCTCCCCCAGATCCTCCGTGACTTGGTGGTGTGAAATGAAGAAGCGGGAGGAATGCATAATTCATGCCCACTACACCCATGGGTACACCGGTTTCCGCGATGTGAATATTGAGCGCCTTCATTGCCTGCTCCACTTTGTCTCCCACACCAAGTGCGGTCCCATACACAAGCCATTCGCCCCACATCAAAATATCTGCCGGCGCATACTTCTGAATCATTGCCATGTTGGAAAGGAAACGGCTGAAAGCATTCCATTCAAGTTTTTCTTTATACCGGTCGTCTCTCCAATACCCGAAAAGCGTGGATGGGGCAATAAATGCAATAACTATCTGAAGAACAACGATTCCCCAGAGAACAGCAGCAGGGATGAGGATATAGAACTGCATTGATGCAGCAAAAGTAAGGATTAATGTAATGCCAAAAAATGCAATTCCAGTCAGCAGGATCGGGACAAGATGTTCCCGCCCGTCAACAATATACCGTGAAGCAAGGGAAGGATCTGCCCTTCTGGTTACATCAGTGAGCAATCGTTGATATTTCAATGCTTTTTCCTCTTCACTTCTGTTTGTCTGTGCAAGGAGGGCAAGTGCTTCGATTCTGGAAGTATCTAATACGTTATCTTCTGATATAAGCTCAATAAAACCGAGCACACGTTGCTCATAAGGATCGGTCGTATCAATGGATAATATCCTGATTTCAATTCCCTTTCCTCCGCCTTTTTCGGTAATTGAAATGATCTTTCTCCGATGAAGATCAAGCAGTGTGGCATAATAGCCATCCTCATCGAAATCAAGTGCATCACCTTTGAAAAGCAGGTTAACCTGCCATGCCTTAAGTGAAGGATCGGGAATCGTGCTCAGGTATTCGGGAACCGTGAATGATTTCTCCCTGCCATACCGGTAATATATCAAAATCAAAAGAACCGGGACCAGGATGACCGCAACTTTGGCAATTATGTTCAGCAAATTTGCAACAAAATACTGGAGATTATACCAGAAACCGGCTGAGGTCGTTTTTGCCCGGAGATCATTTACTTCGTTCCGGAACCCTGGTACCTGAAGGAATCCGTCAGCGGGGGCGAGGAATTCAACCGCCAGATTTTCATTTTCCGCAACACTGCCGGTTATAACGTATATATTCCCGTTCTTTTCAGTTTTCATCGTCGGGGGATATACAAAGACCTGTTCGACCTTGTCCGCAGGCACTGTGATCCTGACATTCCGGTACGGTATATGGCTCCTTCCCGCGAATTTCAGGTTAAGGTGCGATGTGGTGGTGTCGTATTCGACAGGAGGGTGCAGTATGTATGAATAGGAGACGGTATATTTTCCCTGATTGAAATAATCAGGTTTGTAAATTCCGACTTCATTTGTTTCGGCAAGATTTCTTATGGTTGCTTTTACAGGACTATCTTCCGCAACGCCGATAACGTTTACATCTCCCTCCTCGTCTTTCGCATAGCCGATAGTACCGGATGGAGGGGTTGCTGAAACAAATTGCACTGATGGACTCAGACTTGAACCAAAAGTGAGAGGGGCTTCCCAAAAACGATAGAGCATCCGATAATCGCCCGATGTCCTGACATCATAGGTATATTTCTCAGTAAGGATTCCGTTTTCGAACAGGACTGCCTCATATGAGTCCACCACAAGATTGCCCTCGAACAGTGGCGGAACTGTAGTGACAAAGACAAGTCCGATTATGCCAATGACCATACTCGCGATAACGAGTACTGCCAGTTGTTTTGTTTCACTCACGGCAATTACCCACTAGAACTCAATCTTCGGGGGCGTTTTTATCGCTTCTTCAAATTGCAGGTACTCAAGCTTGATAAGCCCGATTAGTCGTCCGATGATATTAGAGGGAATAGTATCCATCATCGTGTTAAATTCCTGCGAGATGTTGTTGTAGGTATAGCGCTGCCGGGCAATCTCTTCTTCAATTCCTTTCACAGAATCCATGAGACTTGTGACTGTTGTGTTGGTCTTCAGGTCCGGATAACTTTCTGCAACAGCTAACAGGCGCCCGAAAATTGAACGGGACTCGGCTTCCACCTTGTTCAGATCACCTGGTCCGGCAGTTGCAACACTTGCCCGCATTGCAGTAACTCGTTCGAAGGTTTCTTTCTCAAACTTCGCATAACTCTTTACCGCACCAAGCAGCTGGTCTATCATATCCAGCCGTTTCTTCATGGCAACACGGATTTGACCAAGAGTAGCTTCAGAGGAATTTTTCAGGCTGTAGAAACGGTTGTAGATGCCTACAGTCCAGAATATCAGTCCAACGATTACAAGGGCTATGACACCCAGCACAATCCATCCGATGATGTCCATAAGTATCATTGTAAAGATAATCTTACGACTAAATAAGATATTAGGACGCGATGAAAAATGAAAAAATCAAAGAGGGAGTGTAAAATAAAAATGGTTACGAAATTACAAGACTCCCGACAACACGGAGTTTCCCACCTTCAAGGTAGTGGAGAACAACACGAGCATGTGGAGGGTATACGAGTGCTTTTTCAACAGACAGGGTAATTTCCGGCATTCTCCAGTCATTATCAAAGGATACCTTTTCCAGACGGGCTGGCAGGAACTGCATCCAATGACCTGCATAGATTACCATGCCTGCTTTCAGGGGGGTAGGCCAGTATTTCACAAGCTGGGCTTTTCCTGTAATCGTGTTGGAATATTTTATCTCCGGGTCATTTGTCAGGACGAAGCCACGATCCAGATCTTCTATTTCAATATTTTTTAAGGCAAGTCCAACCCGATCCCCGGATATTGCGTATTCTGCATCGTCATCATGTTTCTGGATTGAGCGGAGCTGGGCAGTTTTTTCGGTCGGAAGGATCTTGAGAATATCATGCTTTTTTATCAATCCCTGCGCCACAAAGCCAAGCACCACAACTCCGACTCCTTTCACATTAAAATGTGCATCAACCGGAACGGCCCCTTTTCCAACGGTATTATGTTTTTTCCGGTGGGCGGTCTGTTTTACGGAAATATCGAGCAATTTCTCGCGAAGGCCCACCATATCCTCCTCAATCACTTCGTAATGTTCAAGAACGGTTCCCTTTATCAGCGGTGCGATCTGATCCAGTGAGATATAATTCCTCAGAATAAGAAATCCATTGGATTTACCTGCACACTGGAGCATCAGAACGCATTCACCAAAAGTAGCGTTGATTTCATTAACCACCAGAACCACACGATCCGCAACGGATACTGTATAAAACAACGAAGATAATTTTTCAGGATAGCGGGTCGGTTCAATGAACGTGACGGTTGCATCGCCTTTTTTCAAATTATAGAATGTAATATCGCTGGTTGTGCCTTTCTTTCCCAGATCTTTTGCATAATCCGGGGGGGCAAGAACAGCGACAGTGAGATTGGCCATAGTTATCCATAGGATGCTTAGAAATAAGAGAGTTTATACAAAAAAGAGGCACATAATTCTTGACAGAATTAAAAATTTCTGTTTGAATATCCTTAATCGAACCCTTTGATGTTTAAACATTCAGGGCAACCGGGTGGCCTTAATGCACTATGATCTGACCGTGATAATTCCCACATTTAATGAAGAGGAGAACATTGAAAAAATGGTAGTCACGGTTGATGCCATCTGCAAAGCGCACGATATCACTGAAGAAATCCTTGTTGTTGATGACAGCTCATGTGACAGTACTATCACTAATGTAAAAAAACTGATGGCTGATTATCCTTTTCTCCGCCTTATCATCCGGACACGGAACCCGGGGCTTTCCCCATCTCTTTACGAAGGAATAATCAATGCAAAAGCGGACCTTGTTCAGTGCATTGACTGTGATTTCTCGCATCCCCCGGAAAAAATTCCGGTTTTTTATCATATTCTCAAAAATGAAGGATATGATATGGTTATCGGGAGTCGTTATGTTAAAGGCGGTGAAGTAATTAACTGGCCAATACTCAGAATGGTACTCTCATCAGGTGCAGCACTTCTGAGTCGGCTCCTGATCCCTCATGTCAAGGATTCGGGAAGTGGATTTTTCGCGATAAACCGGCATATTCTGGCAGGTACGCTCCTTTCACCCCGCGGTTTTAGAATGGGATTTGAAATTCTTGGGAAAGCTCACTGGACGCGGGTACGGGAGATCCCCATTGTTTTCAAGGACAGGGAGTTCGGACAAAGCAAGCTGAAGGGAAGGATTATCTATGATTTCCTTATCCAGTGTGGTTCAATACTCCATTATAATCTCATCGCCAGGAAGAGTAACAATATCATCAGGGCATGGAAACTATTCCTGCATGGATAAATGTAAGACGGGTCAGAATACTAAAAAGAAGGATACTATCTGATGAAAAGGAGTGCCATTATCAGTATAATTCAAGGCGTTATCGCCATTGCAATATTGTTGCTTCTTGTCAGTACTATCGATTACCCGCTTACACTCTCTCTTTTGACCAATCTTGATATTCGGTTCATTCTTCTGGCAGGTTTGTGCTATTTCTTAAATAATCTGCTAATGGCATACCGTATAAAGAGAATTCTCTTTGCTCTTGGAGAGAACATACGATTCAGGTTGGTTTTTTTCTCTCATATGGCAGGGATGCTTCTTTCGGATTTCACACCGGCACGGAGCGGGTATCTCTATGTTGCGCTTGCCCTGAATAAACGTGATGTCCCCATGGAGAAAGGAATTAGTACGATTACCAGCACGTATCTCTATGATCTTACCTTTAAAATGATAGTTGCCATCCTTGGCGCATATTTCATCTATTCTTACATATTTGCTGAACGCATGAGTTATGCAGTCATTATTACATTCCTCCTTATTGTTGGGGTAATCACGGGTTATTTTATTCTCATGTATCCTGGAGAATGGATCAGAAATCTCTTTTTAAAGCGGGAATTTTTAAGAAAGATCCTGCTTTTTGGGGAGCAAAGCCATTCAATCCAGAAATATGCGGCATTTATTCTATCGATAACCATGGCAGGCTGGATACTAAGGGGACTTCAATGGTATCTGATTGTACTGTCGATGCATCAGATGGTTCTCACCCCGCTTGATGCCCTCCTCCTGAATCCGTTGCTCACCCTGTTCTCCCTTATCCCGCTAACTCCTGCCGGGTGGGGAATTCAGGAAGCGGGTATTGTTTTCGTATTTACTGCATTGGGCATCAGCGCAACGATTGCGACATCATTTGCCCTGATGACCAGATTCGTTGAGGTAGGAATCGATCTTATCGGCATGAAAGAGCTCTTTGTAAAAACTCTCAAGGAAGAAAATCTTTTTGCATTTTACAATACGATACCAGGCGACATCGATGAAAAAGCATTTAATTCCGACATGCTGGTACAGCGATATTTTCAGAGAAGAAAAACAGAGATTATAAAGAATGCACTGGAAGTGGATATGCATGATGTGATTATTGATATCGGGTGCGGAAGCGGGGTGCAGATCAAAGAAATCGGGAAAAAGGGGTATTTTTCAGCCATAGGAATAGATGTAAACATGAATGCGATTCGGTTTGCACGGGAAAGATCCCTTCCCAATGCTGAATTTATTGTTGCGGATGTACAATACCTTCCTATCAAATCATCCAGTGCAGATAAGATCGTCTGTGCGGAAATTATAGAACACCTTAAGAGCCCCCAATACCTTATTAATGAAATTGCCAGAATCCTCAAGGACGGTGGTGCGGTTGTCATCACAACTCCTAACGATAAATCCGTCTGGGGGGTTTATGAATTCTTATGGGATGTGTTTGGCAGAGGCAGGAACTATGGAGAGACCCATCTGAGGTTTTTTTCAGAGCCCGGTCTCAGAAGTCATTTTAATAATTTCTCAGAATGCACAACCAAATCCCTCTTTTTTATATCCCCGCTTTTTGCACTTTTCAACAGGAACGCATTGTTAGAAATGGGGAGAAAAATGGACCGGATATTTGAGCGATGGGGTTTGGGTGTTTCAATCCTTCTTTACGCCAGAAAATAAGAACTGAGCTATTTACTGACGCTCAGCATCGTTTGAGGTAAGAAGATAAATTCCTGTACGTTCTGTTTCAAGTCGGGCTTTTTCTGATAGCCACAAAAGAGCATCCCCCTCCGGATTCATTGCAGAAATATCACCGGTTACAATATAGAAAATGCTGCTGTTTCCTTTCAGCTGGTATATATTTTTAAGGTCTGTACTGTTGTCTGCACCATATTCAAACGTTTTATCGGAGACATTGGAATAATAATAATTGAATGGTGCAGACATGTAGCTTGGTACAAGAACGATCACATCACCATCCTGGGTTTTTGACTGAACAATTCCAGCAAATCCCCTCCAGTCCTCCTTGGTATAACCAGAGTAATACTCCGCGAGAAGTGGGGCATTTATAACACCAATCAGTATAACGATGAGATATAGCAGATTCCGGTTCGGGACAAGCTTTAATATGATGGGATAAGACATGGCGACAAGTGTAAAATAAACAGGAAGGAGATAGATCAGATACCGGGGATTCATCGTCATCTTTGAGGAAATCAGCACACTGATCACAATTGGCAGAATCAGAAACATCGCACATAAGAGGCACTTATTTCTATCCTTTGAATACAGGTAAACAAGTCCCCCAATCATCAGCACAAGATAGATGAAAGCAATAATCCAGCTAAATGAGGAGTATCCGCCAGAAAATCGTACAAGTGTTTCCTGGATCAGTATTGGTCCAAGCACCCCGTACGTGGGAGGAGACCCAGTAAGTCTGAAAAAACGCTCACCGACAATAAAGAGCAGAGGAAGTGACAGTATTAACGTTGTGCAAAAAGCCACGAGAAGATTTTTTGCATGACGAATGTCCTTTTTCAGACTACCCCCTATTGTAATTATTGCATGAAGATAGATGACTCCCAGCCCTACGAAAACATAATAATGCGTCCAGAAAGCGATCGCTGAAATAATCCCAAACAACACCCAGAAGGTGATATTGTCGGTTCTAAGAGCTGTTAAGTAAAATAAAATTACGAATGAGAAAATAAAAAGAACTGTTGAATATGAATATGCTTCCTGGGAATAATAGATCCCAAAATACGAGAAGGTCAGCAGGGCTGCACTGATGATGCCGACGTTCTTATCGTAGATCTCTTTGCCTATAAGATAAAAAACCGGAATAGTGAGAGTTCCAAGCAGGGCTGGTGCCGCCCGCAGAATGAACTCACTGTGGCCGAAAACGAGCATAATATGCTCGATCCAGTGAAATAACGGCGGGTGGAAATCTGCAGAACGACTGATTTCCCAGAGCTCAACAAATCCCAGTTTTGACCAATAGTAAGTTGTTGCTTCATCAAGCCAGAGGGAGTTAAAACCCAGATTATAAATACGCAGGACAAACCCGACGATCGTTAAAAAAATCAGGACTTGTGCATAACGGCTGTGAAATATGACCGACTTACAATTTTTTAAGGAGAGGTCCTGAAATGATCGGACAGGAGAAATATAATCGCCATCAAGATTATAGCCTTGAGCCGGTCTTGTTTTTTTTTCTTGTACCCTATCGTTGTGTCTCCTGGCCATTGCAATCAGGTACTATTTCGTAAATATTCTCATATAGTTTATTCTATTTCAGACGCTTTTTTTCACTTTTCTTTAGCATTAAAAAACTTACAGGTAATCCGGTCATATTTTTTGTAACGAGCCATTATGAATCATATTTCATTCGTAAGGGTGATTTGATTGCATCGAGAAGATGGCTTGTACTGGTCACCACGGTTGCCGATTCTTCGAGCATTAGATTTACTTTTTCATACGTGCCTGACCTGCGAAAATCCGTCCGCAACGCGATTACCTGTTTCCCACGTGCAAATGCATACCCCATCTCCCATGCTGTGCCGGAATCTGCATCCGCACCATCGATAATTGCGACAATTATATCGGCACTTTCAAGAGCTCTTAAATTGTTTGAAAAAATAAGAACCTGTTCTTCGTTGTTCCTGATATCTGAGTCATCACCAGCCAGTTGAGGCAAGTATACATCAAAAAAATTTTTTTGCATATCTCCGGCGATACAGATATTATACGCACGTTCAGCTTCTGAAAAAAGGGGGGCTGCCAGATACACGTAATATTGAGAAAAAGTTGCAACGTCCATCACCATGATTTCTGGAAATTTCTTAAGAAAGACACCCCGTCCTTTCTTTTTCGGTGGATTCTCTCCCTCACTACCGTAATATGTAGTTGTTGCTCCACATGCAGGTGATGAATTAACACCGATAATGCAGACTGGAGGCCCGCGTTGTTTTATTAATTCCTGGACTTCTTCTGCCAGAAGATCCAGAAGGTTGATAAATTCTTCAGTATTGAGTCGTTCGAGAAATGTCCCGGGCATCCTGTCAGAGCCCAGATACAATGTCTCCGGACAGGGAAGGGGTATCATTTCGATGTTAAATTTTTTACACCGTTCTTTTGCCCGTTCAAACAAGACGAGATCTGATGATTTCGTTATCCCGTTCGCCCGCAGTTCAGGATTGAGTATGCAGGGGCTGCAAAGTACATACATTGATACAGTGTGTGCACGCACAGATGATCAATGATTCCGGTGTATGCATATCGGGATAACAGCTGTGACCCCCGGAAGTGCACGGTAAAAAAACTTGAAAAAGCTGGTTTTTTGAAAATTTTTAACTCAATTTCCAAGATACCGCGGAATACCCTGCTTCTTGATCCCACTGCCGAAAAAGCACTTTCACCTGCCGACAAATATGTTAAATCCATCACAGTACTGGATTGCTCATGGATAGTCCTGGATACCGGACGGGTACGTTCATTCCGGACCCGCCGGGCACTTCCCTTTTTACTTGCGGCAAACCCGGTTAATTTTGGCAAACCCTGTGTGCTGTCATCAGTTGAGGCACTTTCAGCCGCTCTGTATATTATTGGTGAAAAGGAGAGGGCTTTTGAATTTCTCTCCAAAGTCGGTTGGGGGATCCGGTTTTTGGAAGTAAACAGGGAACCACTGGACATGTACGCCGGCGCAAAGGATAGTATAGAAGTAATAAAAATCCAGGAAGACTATCTTTGATGCAGCTTTTTTTAAGATATATTAAAAACTGTTCGCTGGTAGAGTTTTTTTATTAAAAAATTCAGGGGTAAAATATTATAGAATACCTGTTATAAAGTAACTGTAATAACAAGTATCTGGGGCAATATACGGGGTGTGGTAATTACTTTGTCCGATCCGGAGGCAATTTCTGTTTTGTGCGTGGATGATGAACCGTTATTATTAGAAGTTTTCCAGGATTTTTTTAACCAGAACCCCGGTTTTTCAACCTCAACATGCGCTACTGCAACAGATGCATTGAATCTTTTAACTACCCAATCGTTTGATGCTATTGTAGCAGATTATGGCCTCCCTGACATGGACGGGATTTATTTGCTCAGAGAGATCCGTGCAGGGGGATTTTCAGGGCTTTTTATCATCATCACCGGTAAACATCGTGCTCATGTCGCCATTGATGCGTTAAACAATGGAGCAGATTATTACGTGCAAAAGGGAGGCGGTATTGTAACGGACATGGCCGATCTTGCAGAATTTATAAGGAAGGGTGTCGGAAAAATTCGGGCAAATCGTGCGTTGTCTGAAAGTGAGCGAACGTATCGTTCGATTGTCGAAAACACTTCTGACCTCCTCTGCCGTTTCCTTCATGATGGGGAAATACTTTTTGTAAATGAGGCTTTTTTGAATTTTGTGGGAAAAAAGAAGGAAGAATGCATCGGCAGCAATTTTATTTCAATGATTCCTAAAGAAGATTCCAATAGAATTATCGAGAAATTGCATAATTTTACACCAATAAAACAAGGTGCATTAATCGAACATGCCATTCAGAAAAAGGATGGATCATCCCCGGTTCTCCAATGGAATTATCGTGCAATTTTCGATTCCGAAAAAAATACTATCGAGTATCAGACGGCAGGCAGAGAGATATCTGAATTCCTGCAACTTCATGAAGCACTCGCACCTGCGAGTGTAAATGGTATTCAGACCTCCCCGCAGTTAGCCGCACGGTCTACGGAATCTGAAGATGACTGGAACCAATTTACTCGAACCATTGAAACACTCGAAAACCCCGTATTTGCGATAGATAAAACCGGAGTTGTTATTGCATGGAATAAAGCTATTGAGAAATTGACCGGTGTCAGCGCAAAAGATATGGTAGGTAAAGGAAACCGCGAGTATGCCATTCCGTTCTATGGTGAACCAAAGCCGATGCTGGTTGATTATATCGTTATTTCAACCGATAAAAGACAATCCGGAAAATTCCCTGGAATAAAACGGTCAGGGAACACGTTTATTGGTGAAATGGAAAAGGTCAGAATTCGTGAAAAACCGATGTTTTTATGGGCTAAAGGAACTGCAGTGCATGATGGAAAAGGCACACTGATAGCCGCAATCGAAACAATAACAGTTGTCGAGCAGCTGCAGGCAGCGATTACACCCGGAGATTCAGAAAAAGAGATATATATCGGAGGAATATCAAGTCCAACCCTCAAAGTCGCCGGGGGGAGCGCAAGCGGGAATCTTGCCGGTCTCATTCCATCACCTCCCAGAGGTTACGGTATCTACGCTACTAACAGGCGCTTGTTTATTATCCAGAATCCCGATTTCGATCTTTCGAAACCCAAGGGAATGCAATATGGGCCCTTTCTTCTTGACGACCTTTTTGGTACCAGGGCGACAATCGATAACCGCCCGAAGACTATAGAGACTATTGAAAAGTTATTGGTCTATAAAATCGAGAAAAAAGATCTGGAGACAATAGAATTAATGAATCCGGTTCTGCTACCCGGTTTCCTGACCCTCTATAATAAGACGGGGGAATCATTCAGAATGTTTATCGATCATAAAACGGCATTTTTACAGATTGAACAACTGATAAAATCGTTCTATCCTGAAATTTTACGACTGGAGTAAATGTACACGCGGTTACCTGCGACAGACTGAATCTTTTATCATGGTCAAAAAGTAAACATAATCCATGTATCAAATCTTATTTTGAAAAAAATTCTTTTAAACAAATTTTTAATACATTCCTGTTACTCTTTAAATGCTCTTTCCCTAATCGATAATCTGGCACTCTTATAACAACCGCTATTGCTCATATGTTGTTTTATCTGCATAGCTTTTTTGTATACTACTACCATGTACGAGTATGATCAAGGTTGCCATCAATGGATACGGCACAATTGGTAAGCGCGTTGCCGATGCGGTTGCCGCCCAGAAGGACATGAAGGTAGTCGGTGTATCAAAGACCCGCCCGAATGCCGAAGCATTTGTAGCGAAACAACGAGGCTACCCCCTCTACATCGCAGATTTATCAAAAAAAGCCGCTTTTGAAAAAGCCGGGCTTACAGTTGCAGGTTCAGTCGAAGACATGTGTAAATCCGCAGATGTGATTGTAGATGCAACACCTGGTAATGTTGGGGCAACGAATAAACCGCTTTATGAGAAGCTCGGGAAAAAAGCACTCTGGCAGGGTGGCGAAGAGCATGAGATAGCCGGGTTCTCGTTCAACTCGTCATGCAACTACAAGAACGCGATTGGAAGGCAGTTTGTGCGGGTTGTTTCATGCAACACTACGGGTCTGTGCCGGATCATTCATGAAATAGATAAGGAGTACGGGGTTGCGCATGTGCTTGCTATAATGGTACGGCGTGGATCGGATCCCGGAGAGATCAAAAAAGGGCCGATTGATGCTGTTGTTCTTGATCCCGTGACTGTCCCCAGCCATCACGGTCCTGATGTTCTGACAGTACTTCCCCACATTTCAATCACCACAATGGCAATGATTGTGCCAACCACCATGATGCACATGCATGCAATCCAGATTACTACAAAAAAACCTGTCAGCCGTGAAAGGGTTATTGATCTCATCAAACAGCACCCACGACTCGGACTTATTAAAAAGACTCTGGGAATCAAAAGTACGGCCGAACTCAAGGAGTTTGCCATGGATCTTGGCAGGCAGCGTTCTGACCTATGGGAGAACTGCATATTCGAAGATTCGGTTTATGCCAACAAAAACGAGCTCTGCTTTTTCCAGGCAATCCACCAGGAAGCGGATGTAGTTGTCGAAAATATTGATGCAATCCGCGCTATGATGGGGACTGAAAAAGACGAGGCAAAATCAATCGCTGCTACCAACGCTGCTCTTGGTTTTAAAACTATCCAGAATAACCATTAACACCCATCATAACCCATTATTTTTAATGGATGCGTACGATCGGGCAACCCGAAATACTGTGGAAGTTGTAACGCAAGACGATTTGCGCGCACTTCTCGCACAAACCCAAAAAAAGGTCTATGCAGGGTATGAACCCAGTGGGGAGATACACCTTGGCCATCTCGTCACGATAAATAAACTTATGGATCTCCAGGAAGCCGGCTTTGAAGTCATCGTTCTGCTTGCTGATCTTCACGCATTCCTCAACCGTAAAGGAACGATGGAAAAAGTCAGCGAACTCGCAGATTACAACAGGCAATGTTTTGAAGGACTCGGCCTGAAGAATGTGAAATATGTGCTGGGATCCGATCTTCAGCTTAACCGGGATTATGAACTGCTTATGCTCCAGCTCTCCCAGCAGATTACTTTAAATCGTGCAACACGGAGTATGGACGAAGTTGGGAGGCAGATGGACCATCCTACGGTTTCTCAGATGGTTTACCCGATCATGCAGATGGCTGACATCGCTATGCTCGGCGTGGATGCTGCTGTGGGCGGGATCGATCAGCGGAAGATCCATATGCTTGCCCGTGAGCACCTGGTAAATTTCGGCTATAAAACTCCGGTTTGTATCCACACGCCAATTCTTAACGGTCTGGATGGAAAAAAAATGTCGTCTTCCCAGGGCAATTATATATCTGTTGCTGATTCAGAAGATGAAATTTTGAAAAAATGCCAGAAAGCTTTTTGTCCCCCTGAAATTCCGGAGAACCCGGTTCTTCAGATATTTCAGCTTCACATATTTCCGCGTCTTCCGGAGATTACCATAAAAAGGCCGGAAAAATTCGGTGGCAACAGGACTTTTCTGAGTTATGAGGACCTTGAATCGTCATATGGCAAGGGTGAGGTGCACCCTCTTGATCTCAAGAAATCCTGCGGTGAGTCCCTTATTGAGATACTTGCCCCGGTACGGGAATATATTCGGTAATTTGCATATAACCCCAAAATCGTCGGTGGACTTTGTGAGTATAGAGAAAAAAATAGATCAATTTGACAAGAGACTTGAAGAAATGGGGATCCGTATTAAAGATGCTGACCATTTTAAAGTTTCTGAGGATGTTTTTGACGACGTCACACTTCTTGCACTCTATAAACTGGTCCACAAAAAATGGTTATCAGTAATTGGCGGATCGATAAGCACCGGCAAAGAAGCGAATGTTTTTTATGGCGAACGTGATGGAGCCGGCATTGCGATCAAGATCTACCGGATCCGCACGGCAAACTTTACAACAATGAGCTCCTATATCATTGGCGACCGTAGATTTTCGCATGTGAAAAAATCCAGAAAAGATCTTGTTTTTGCCTGGACAAAAAAGGAGTTCTCCAATCTCTCACGAGCCTTGAATGCGGGTATTCCCGTTCCTGAGCCCCTCGTATGGGACCGGAATATCCTGATAATGTCATATCTGGGACAAAATGCGATACCCTACCCGCAGCTCAAAAATGCTGATTTCGATGACCCTGCGGGGATATATGCAACTATCTTACACTATATCGACATTCTTTATAAAAAGGCCGAACTCGTGCATGGAGACCTGAGTGAGTTCAATATTTTATATGGAGACCGGCCATATCTCATAGATATGGGTCAGTCAGTTATGTGTGATCACCCCCGTGCTTATCAGTTTCTGATGCGGGATATCCGCAATATCAACAGGTTTTTCAAAAACCGCTGCGATGTGCGTAAAGATGTGGAAATTTTCAATTCAGTGACCGGGCTTAATACCGCTGAACCTTGATATCCGTGGAACACGTATTGGAATAAGAAGAACAGAGCTGTCAAGCGTAATATATCCTTGATCGAGGTGGATGGAAACATGATGCAAGAAGTAAAAATTGCCAGTAGCAGGGTGGCCGTGCTGATTGGAAAAAAAGGTGCAACCAAAAAAGAACTTGAAGTAAAGACCCATACTACCATTACTGTCGATAGTAAAGAAGGACTCGTAAAGGTTGAGAGTTCTGAAGAACACACGATATCACTCCTTCGTGCCGTCGAGATTATCAACGCAATAAACAGGGGATTTTCACCAGAACGTGCTTTTGAAATGATTGAGGATGAAGATCTTCTCTTCGATGTTATTGATCTCTCCAGTATGGCAGAAGGTCCACGCCAGCTCGATCGACTCAGGGGAAGGATAATTGGAAAAGATGGTAGCGCACGCGAACAGATTGAAGATATGACGGATGTTGAAATTTCAGTCTTTGGAAAGACTATTGCACTGATAGGATATCCTGAGCAGCTCAAAACTGCACGCGCTGCAATAGATATGCTGATAGAGGGAGTGCCCCATGAGAATGTCTTTGCATTCCTCGACAGGAAAAAGAAAGAGGCAAAGCAGAATATGATTAGTTATTATTATTGAGGTGTAATGCCTCCAATCCAACTATCCAACAGGAGATTTTGCGGAACACCCATTTGAAAATAAATCGTTTTAACAGATAAAACAGACAAGTTTTAAAAAATATGCGATTTTCATCGGATTTGAGTGGGATTGAACGGCGATATCAAAGGGGTTAATCATGCTTATTGAGAATCTCGCAATCCCCGATGGTCTCAAGCAGAAATATATCCAGGCTGGTATTTCAGAGCTCTACCCCCCCCAGGCCGAATGTATAGAAAAAGGTATACTTTCGGGAAAAAATATGCTCGTTTCCATTCCTACAGCAAGCGGAAAGACGCTGATTGCTGAAATGGCGATGCACCATACCATCGCAAACGGAGGAAAATGCCTGTATATTGTCCCCCTTAAAGCACTGGCGAGTGAGAAATTTGAGGAGTTTGGCAATAAAGGGGTAAGGATTGGTATTGCGACTGGTGATTTTGACCGTCGCGATGATAAGCTTGGAAGAAATGATATCATTGTCGCAACCAGTGAAAAGGTGGATTCGCTCCTGCGCAACAACGCGTCGTGGATTGCAGATATCACTCTTCTCGTAGTCGATGAGGTCCACCTGATAGACTCTCAGGACCGGGGTCCGACTCTTGAGATGGTAATTGCCAAAATGCGTTTCCGGAATCCTTCGATGCAGGTTATCGCACTGTCTGCAACTATCGGAAATCCTGACAAGCTCGCCAGCTGGCTTAACGCAGAGCTTGTTATGAGTGAATGGCGCCCGGTTGACCTGCGGCAGGGGGTCTTTTTCAAAAACAGCATCCATTTCCGCAGCGGCACCCGCCCGGTTAAAGTGGTGTCGAAGAATTATGATGACCTCAATCTCTGTCTGGATACCCTGGCAGAAGGCGGGCAGTGCCTTGTATTTGTGTCGTCGCGCCGTAATGCTGAGGCATTCGCCAAACGCGCTGCCGGGGCAATAAAAAGTGAAGACCCTGCACTCGCAGCATATGCCACTCGGATCCTGAAAAATTCAGAGACTGAAATGGGAAAATCGCTGGCTGTTTGCGTAGCAAAGGGAGCCGCATTTCACCATGCCGGATTGGGCAGGCCCGAGCGTGCTGTTGTGGAAGAAGGGTTCCGGAAAGGTCTGATTAAATGCATATCTTCTACACCAACCCTTGCTGCCGGACTGAACCTTCCCGCACGGCGCGTTATCATCCGTGATTATCATCGATTTGCTGCAGGTGAGGGGATGCAACCAATACCAGCAAGCGAATATCACCAGATGGCAGGAAGGGCAGGTCGTCCTCACCTCGATCCCTATGGTGAAGCTGTTCTGATCGCAAAGGATGAACAGCTGGTAGAAGACCTTTTTGAATGGTACATCGATGCCCCTCCGGAAGAAGTCCACTCTAAAATTGCAACGCCCACCGCGCTTTACACCCATATATTATCTCTGGTAGCTTCGGGATTTGCACAAAGCCGGCGAGAGCTCGCCGCATTTATGGACCGGACATTCTATATCCACGAACATCCGCACGGACGTTCCATGCAGCGGGCAGTTGATGCAGCACTCAAATTTCTTGTATCCTCAGATATGGTGATTGAGATCGGAGAACATATTGGTTCAACTGAATTTGGCACACTTGTTTCAAAACTATATATCGACCCAAGAAGTGCTGAAATGATAGTCAGTGCCCTGCGTCAGAATGAAATATACTCCGATCTGGGTCTCATTCAGGTAATTTGCAGTACTCCGGATATGCCCCGGCTCTATGTGCGGAATACCGATATTGCAGCACTATCTCGTATGACAGAAGATCATACAGAAAATCTCTGGATCTCAGTGCCTCAGGATGAGGAGGCGGAAGAAGATTATTACCGGGCATTGAAAACAGCTATGCTCCTTTCTGACTGGACGGATGAACTGTCTGACGCAAAAATCTGCGAGCGGTATGTTGTTGGGCCAGGGGATATTTACGGAATGGTGGAAAGTGTAACGTGGCTTCTTCATGCAAGTACCGAGCTTGCACGAATGTTTGCTTCCGCATTTTATCCAAGAGTGAGGGAATATGAGATTTGTATGAAAAACGGTACCCGCAGGGAACTCCTGCCACTTATCAAATTGCGTGGGATTGGGAGAGTTCGTGCCAGAAGACTATTCAACAACCGGATAACAACTCCGGATGAAATCCTGGCACGGGGTATTGATGAAATAACAACAATTCTGGGAAAGGGAGTGGCCGAGATGATCTTCAGTCAGCTTCAGCGAAATAGAGGAACTAAACCATTACAGGAAAATGTTTCGCATTCACTGACGGGGCAGTCAACACTTAATCATTTTGGATGAAAACATGAAATTTTCAATAGATGGATACGAGATCCGACAGGCAAAAACGACCGTTGATAACCGTGATGATTTCCTTCAGACGATTAAAGGTATTGCACAGCAATATTCAACCCATATCATATGTTTTGATGCCGACAGGATGGCAGGACGTGAGCATGCAGAATCAGCAATACAACATGCACTGCGATCATTTTTATCAGCAAAACCAATATCCAACTCATTTGAAATGGAAGCGTTACTCTTCGCATCTGGATCCCGTCAATGCAATGCAGCAACCTCGTTTGGTATACATGCGGGTAAAAATACCATGTTTGTCTGCATTTGCCCTGTAAAAGAGGGGGTTTGGAAAGAACTCGCTCAACATATGCACTTTATTCCTGAAAAAAAAGATACCTGGACCCCCAAAAAAGTAAAAAGGTTAATGACATTGTTTGATATCACGCAAAATGAACTGGAACTGGTTGGCATATATCGTTTAAAGGATCTTATACTTGAACGGATCGCTCTTCTTGAAGTCAGCCGGTAAAATTGTCCAGTCTGTGTAAAAATTTTGAACATTAACGTAATAATTTCATTATTTGATGTTTTTGTTATCTTTCATATTGATACAGGTTATTGAATGTTAATCCTGTTTTCTCTTTGTCACCGGATCATCATTTATTTGCGTGCGAAAGAATATGCGAAATCTCCGGAACAATAAGCTCTTTTGTAGCCAGGATTACAGCTGATGTGGAGCCCGGAATGCAAAATATGGCCTTGCCCTGACATATACCTCCCAGTGCACGTGACAGTATGGAGGATGTGCCGATTTCATTAAAACTTTTCATCCTGAACAGCTCCCCAAAACCATCAATTTTTTTGTCGAGCAGGGGTGTAACTGCTTCAATTGTACAGTCATCGTGGGTAAGACCAGTACCACCATTAATTATTAAACAGTTGGAATTATTCAATGCATGATAAATCTCGGCACGTATTGCCCCAATCTGGTCGGGTACAATTGCATAATGCTGAACTTCAATCCCTGCATTCCTTAAAATATCACATATGGTTTTTCCACTGGTATCATTTTCTTTGGTTCTTGTACTGGATGCGGTGATAACTGCTGCAAGAACTGGTATTGGTTTGATATGTTTTCGGTTCATACTGATAAAATTAATATTTCTTTCTCATTAATAAAATACGATATTCATTTTTTTAATGATGTATAGAGAAAATTCACCTGCTTTTACTGCACAGACCCCTTCATTTCGTGTGGAAATACTGTTCAGGACCTGTTCTTTTACTCTATACACTTAAAATTTTCTTATTTGACAAATTGAAAAATATAAAATCAATTCTAAAATATTATATACTTAAAAATTGATATTGAAATAGGTTTATTCTATTGTCATTTTTTATTTTAACTGATTAAAATTGCAATTTCCACACGAAATGAAGGGGTGTCCCTCTCCAACATGAAAATTTTTAATTATTTTTGATAAAAATACTGTAAATTATCAATAGTATATAAAAACAAAAAAATGAGAATACTAAAAATTGGATTTCCGGGCTCTGTTAATACATCGGGCTAAAAATAAAGCGAGTTCCATTAGAAATGAAGGGGTTTATAAATAGAACAAACCGATCGTTTTTTAGTCTTAAATCACTTAGAGTCTGTCCTCAGTATCATTATGGTTCCACAAGAAGATCCCTCTACGGGATTATTTAAAAAATACCTTGCCAATAACAAGATATTCCGTGACCGGGAAGTGCTCAGGCACTCATACCGTCCTCAGATTCTCCCTCATCGTAAACCCCAGATTGATAATGTGGCCTCTATCCTCGCGCCATCATTAAGGAATGAAACCCCTTCGAATATTCTGATATATGGTAAGACCGGGACCGGCAAGACTGCATGCGTCCGGTACGTTGGAGCAGAACTCGAGAAGGCAAGCAGCAATATGGGTACCACATGCCGTATTGTTCATTTAAACTGCGAAGTTATAGACACTCAATACCGTGTGCTTGCCCAGATAGCAAAAAATCTTGATGGAATGGACGATGCCTCAAGTGACAAGATACGGACTCATATTCCAATGACCGGCTGGCCAACAGATCAGGTATACGCTGAATTAAAAAATCAACTGGAGGCCGGAGGGGGTGTTCTGGTTATTGTGCTTGATGAGATTGATAAGCTTGTGAAAAAGAGTGGAGATGATACGCTTTATAATCTTACACGTATCAATTCCGATCTCAAAAATTCCAAGGTCAGCATCATCGGGATTTCAAATGACCTTGGCTTTAAAGATTTCCTGGATCCACGCGTCCTCTCCTCGCTCTCTGAAGAGGAGATTGTATTCCCTCCTTACAATGCCCCCCAGCTTGTTGATATTCTTGCCCAACGGTCTGATGCGGCATTCATGGAGGGTGCCATAGCAGAAGATGTTATCCCTCTCTGTTCCGCTCTTGCCGCACAGGAGCACGGTGATGCCCGGCGGGCTCTTGACCTTTTAAGAATTTCCGGGGAGTTAGCAGATCGTGATGATTCAACCCAGGTACATGCAGAGCATGTCAAACAAGCTCAGGCAAAAATTGAGACAGACAGCATGATCGAATGCATTGCGACACTTCCCACCCAGAGTAAACTTATCCTATTCTCTATGCTCGTACTTGAACAGCTGGGACAAAATATCTTTACAAGTGGGGAAGTATCACGTATCTATCAGGATATTGCCCCGACGATTGAACTTGACGTTCTCACGCATCGACGTATTACTGACCTGATATCTGAATTAAACATGCTCGGTGTTATTAATACCCGTGTTGTGAGCCGCGGGCGATATGGCAGAACAAAAGAGATGTGGTTTGACTCAAATACAATGAAGATCCAAGAGGTCGTACTCAAGGATCCTCGTCTGAATGGGTTAAAGGACCTTGATGTGAAGCAGATGGAAATAAAATGGTTAAAAACATGGTTCAGGTGATAAGGTATGCAGGAAAAGGATCTGGAACTTCTCCATATTCTTGAAGATAACAGTCGTCTCTCTGCAAAGGAAATTGCATCAATGACCAATCTCAGCCCCAGTGAAGTAGAGGCACGGATCCATTCACTCGAGGCAGCCGGTGTGATATGTAAATATACCACAATCATTAACTGGGAGATGGCAGGAAACGGTGAGGTATCTTCAATCATCGAGCTTAAAGTAAATCCTGAACGTGATTTTGGTTATGACCGTATCGCGGAAAGACTTTCCCGGTTCAGACAGGTAAAAACCTTACGTCTTATGACAGGTACCTATGATCTCCAGCTCCTTGTAACAGGAAAGAATATGCAGGAGGTTTCCCGTTTTGTATCTGAACATGTGGCACCAATGGACCGGATTCGTGAAACGGCAACGCACATTATCATGAAGTCGTACAAAGAGAATGGCAATATCCTTTTCGAACAAAAAGAATCAGAACGTCTTCCCTATTCATTTTAGGTGTTGTCATGCGGAATTATATTTCTGAACGTGCTCATAGTATCCCACCTTCCGGAATCAGGAAATTCTTCGATCTTGCTCTTACGATGGAGGATGTTATATCCCTGGGTGTTGGCGAACCCGATTTTCGTACTCCCTGGAATATTTGTGAGTCAAGTATTTACTCAATAGAGCAGGGTGTAACGTCGTATACTCCCAACAAAGGCCTGCCGGTGCTCCTTGAAGCTCTCTCCAACTACTTAAAACAGCATTATAATCTTTCCTATAATAGTGACAACGAAATTATCATAACGAGTGGCGTGTCAGAAGCGCTTGATATTGCTATCCGGGCAATTGTTGACCCGGGTGATGAGGTGCTTATCGCACAACCAAGTTATGTTTCTTATGCACCCTGTGTTACACTGGCGGGAGGCAAACCGGTTCCTGTAGAATGCTCAGAAGCTGACAGGTTCAGGCTTAACCCGGCCTCGCTCCAGGAAAAAATCACAAAGAAAACAAAAGCTCTCATGATTAATTTCCCAAACAACCCGACAGGGGCAGTTATGGAACAAAAAGATCTTGAAGCAATCGCTGATATTGTCATCGATAACGATCTTCTGCTCATCACCGATGAGGTATATGCAGAACTTACCTATGAAGGGCACCATGTTGCTGCAGCTACAGTGAGCGATCTATGGCAGCGGACAATTACGCTCAACGGTTTTTCCAAAGCGTACGCGATGACCGGATGGCGTGTAGGGTACCTGTGTGCACCGAAAGAGCTTTGTGAAGCGGTCCTGAAGATACACCAGTATGTAATGCTCTGTGCACCCGTTATGGGACAGGTAGGGGCTCTTGAAGCAATTCGTTCCGCAGAAGATGATAAAAACAGTATGGTGCAGGAATACCGCCTGAGGCGCAATATGTTTGTAGCAGGCTTAAACCGGATTGGCCTTCCCACGCATGTTCCAGAAGGAGCATTTTATGCATTTCCATCGGTAAAAGGCACAGGATTTTCGGATACGGAGTTTGCAGAGCGATTGTTAAAAGAGCAGCGGGTTGCCGTAGTGCCTGGCAGTGTCTTTGGTGAAGGTGGAGAATTCCATCTGCGGTGTGCGTATGCTGTCTCCAGAAAGCACCTCAATGAAGCACTTGGCCGGATTGAAACATTCCTGAACGGCATCTGATATATTCTGGCATTCATCCCGCTAAAATCATTTTTTCGTCCAGTTTCCCGATGGGTCTGTTCTAAGGATACTTTATTTTGCATTTCGATCAATACTACTTGATATTACAATGAGCTGCACGATCATCGTTGGTGGATTTTTTGGGGATGAAGGAAAAGGGAAGGTTGTTGCCCATATTGCATACAAAGACAAACCCGCAATCATCTCCCGCGGCGGTGTGGGGCCGAATGCCGGGCACACTGTTCAGGTTGGTAACCGCGAATATGGTGTCCGCATGGTTCCTTCCGGTTTTGTATACAAGGACGCCAGGCTCTGTATTGGCAGTGGTGTGCTTGTCGATCCTCGCATCCTGAAACAGGAAGTCGAAATGCTGGACGTAAAAGGCAGGATATTTGTTGACAAACGCTGCGGTATTATAACCGAGGATCATATTCTCCGGGATAAGGGGAGTTCCCACCTGGCAAAGAAGATAGGGAGTACTGGATCAGGGTGCGGACCTGCAAATTCTGACAGGGTGATGAGGCTGTCTCCCCAGGCGAAGGATGTACCAGAACTTGCCGAATATCTGCTTGACGTTCCAAAAGCCATCGATGATGAACTGAAACAAGGAAAAATGGTATTGCTTGAAGGGACGCAGGGTTTTGGCATTTCTCTTTATTATGGCACTTATCCTTTCGTCACAAGCAAAGACACATCAGCCTCCCAGATCGCGGCTGATAATGGGGTAGGGCCTACGAAAATTAATGATGTTATTGTGGTCTTCAAGGCATATCCTACCCGTGTTGGAGAAGGCCCATTCAGTACAGAGATGACTTCTGAAAAATCTGACCTGATGGGCATCCAGGAGTTTGGAACCGTTACCCACCGAAAGCGACGAGTTGGTGGATGGGATGGGGAAATGGCGCGGTATTCAGCAATGATCAATGGATGTACACAGGCAGCCATTACCGGTATCGACAGGGTTGATAAAAACTGCTTTGGTATTACTGAGTATGGAAAACTGACAAAAAAGGCAAAAGACTTCCTGAAAATTGCCGAGGATGATATTGGAAGCCCCATTACATTAATATCCACCGGACCCGAAATGACCCAGATTATCGATTTGCGGGAAGAAATGGAATGAGACATTCACTCATGGACATACTATGCTGCCCGGTATGCAAAGGGGAACTTACATTAACTGTCGAGAATGAGAATGAGAAGGAAATTCTTGAAGGAGGATTGCACTGCTCTGCCTGCGGAGTAACCTATCCAATCCATGATGGGATTCCAAATCTTCTCCCCCCTGCCCGCCAGACAAAATAATACACGGAGCAGGAATGAATTTCCCTTTGTCATTCACCGTACTTACTGCATCGGGTATGGCTTTTCAAGAAACATCTTTTGAATTTTATCTGAACCGGCTGGGAATCAATTTAATTGAAATTCCAAGGGAAAATATCTGGGCAGAGATTGGCGGGACCCTGAGATTGATTTTTATAAATCGCGGCGCTCCAACCCACCTTACAATTTCCTCTTCAAATGCCGGTATATATACAGATTTTTTTCACGAAAACCTGTATGTCGTTGATGAAACAGTCCTGACCATACCGTTGCGAAAAGACTGTCACGAAGGATTTTTTATTCTTGAGATTATCACAGGGTATGGTGGAATAAAAACTTCCGTTCGTGTTGATGTCATAGAGGGATTAGCCCTCCGGAAAAAGGCTGAAAAGAAAGAACCTCCTCTCCAGCCGGTTGCCCATGGACGTCCGAATTTCCTGATGATCATGATGGGAATCGCTTTAATTCTCTATAGCGCGTCGCTCTATACGAAAATTAACTTTCTCAATACTGCTTCATTCATTATTCTAATCGTTGGTGCTCTTTACTCATGGTACCGTCAGCAGTAGAAGCAGGAATAATTGTATTATTTGCGGCTCTTGTTGTTGATCGTCTTCTTGGGGATCCACAATCCTCCCTGCATCCCGTTGCTGTACTTGGCAGATTTATCGGATTCTGGGGTAAACCGGAAGTGTATTCTCTGAAAATCCAGCAATTTTTGGGGGTTATTTTCTGGCTTGTTACTGTTGTCCTGTTCGCTATACCGTTTTATTATTTTACCCTGTTATCACCATGGTACCTTTACCTTATCATCGCGCCATTCCTGCTCAAAATATGCTTTGCCTGGCGCTCGCTCGAGGAGCATACAATGAATGTCGGGACTGCGCTGAAGCATGGGGTGGAAAACGGGCGGGCTCAGGCAGGAATGATGGTATCGCGAGACACGGCACATCTTGAAGGGGAACATATTCTTTCTGCCGGGTATGAATCCATGACTGAAAATCTTACTGACAGTATTATCTCACCGCTGTTTTATTATTCCCTTTCAGGCCTTGCCGGTGCGGCGGTCTATCGTGCAGTAAATACCATGGATGCGATGCTTGGATATCGTGACCAACGAATACGGTTGGGCTGGTGTTCGGCACGCATGGACGATATATTCAATTTCATTCCAGCCCGGATCACCGTTTTTTTACTTCTTGTTTATTTCTCCATCCTCGGGAGGTTTTCTGAGTCAGCACGGGTGATGCGCCGTGACGGTCACAAAAGACCGGGTTATAACGGAGGCATCGTGATGGCAGCTATGGCCGGGGGGATTGGAATACGGTTTGAAAAACCTGGAGTATACACAATTGGAGACGGGGAGAGATCACTGGATGAAGCAGGGTCCGATATCATACGCGCCTGCCGTTTTGTAACTATCATCTTTGCATTTCTTTCCAGTGGTACACTGATTTTATTGGGATCATTGATCAATAGTACCGGCATATGAAACTTAAAGAACTGAGATTTGGCACTGAGCTTCTCAAGCGCGGTTTTGCATCCATGCAGAAAGGAGGTGTCATTATGGATGTGGTCAATGCCGACCAGGCTAAGCTTGCCGAAGAAGCAGGTGCCGTCGCAGTTATGTCACTGGAACGGGTGCCTTCCGATATCCGTAAATCCGGGGGTGTTGCGCGTATGGCGGACCCCGAGAAGGTTATTGAGATCATTGATGCAGTCACTATCCCGGTCATGGGCAAGGTGCGTATTGGGCATTTTGTAGAAGCGCAGGTCCTGGAAACTCTCGGTGTGGATATGATAGATGAGAGTGAGGTTCTGACACCTGCAGATGAACAATATCATATCGATAAGAAACTATTCAAGGTTCCTTTTGTCTGCGGCGCTCGGGATCTCGGTGAGGCGCTTCGTCGGATAAACGAAGGGGCTGCCATGATCCGGACAAAGGGGGAAGCAGGAACCGGGAATGTTGTCGAAGCGGTCCGCCATATGCGCAACATTACCGGGGAGATCCGAAGACTGAAAGGTATGGAATATCAGGAAATGATTGATTATGCACGAGAAATTGAAGCTCCAGCAGAACTGGTCATCGAATGTTCGGAGCGCGGACGGTTGCCCGTAGTGAACTTCTCAGCCGGTGGTATAGCCACCCCGTCGGATGCGGCAATGATGATGCAGCTTGGAGCTGATGGTGTTTTTGTCGGTTCCGGTATTTTCAAATCCACCAGTCCTGAACGTATGGCAAAGGCAATTGTAGAAGCGGTCAATCACTTTAACGACGCGAACGTGATCGCCAGGGTAAGCAAAGGTCTTGGAGATGCGATGCCGGGACTTGATGTCCATACCCTGAGGGATGATGAGGTGTTACAGACCCGTGGACGTTAGGATCGGGATACTTGCGCTCCAGGGGAATGTAAGCGAACATATCGATGCTTTCCGCCATGCGCTTGAAAGGATGGGGAGGGGCACCTCATCTGAAGTTTTTGAAGTCAGGAACACCGCGGAAATTGCAATATGTAATGCCCTCGCAATTCCGGGTGGGGAATCAACCACAATCTCACGCCTGATAGAGAAAAACCACCTCCATGAACCACTTTGTACTTTTTCGGGGGGTATTTTTGCAACCTGTGCCGGTATGGTGCTGATGGCAACCCGTGTCGATGATGTCCGTGTCCGTACGCTGGGCCTCATCGATATGGCGGTGGACAGGAATGCATTCGGGCGTCAGAAAGAGTCGTTTGAAGCCGAACTCTCTATTAAAGGACTTAAAGGAGGCCCGTTTCATGCGATTTTCATACGGGCACCGGTAGCTACGTGCGTGGGTACGGGTGTGACAGTGCTCTCAAGGATGAACCAGGGAGTAGTTGGTGTTGAGTACGGTAAGCATATGGCGCTGTCTTTTCACCCGGAACTTTCGTGCGATACCCGGCTTCACGAGAGGTTTTTAAAGAAACTGGGTGTTTGTTTCCGGTCAGAACAGAAAACATCCGACATGTCAAAACTTACCCTTCCTGATGAAAGGCAAATACAATAATTCGTTTCCGGAATCCCAAGGACAATTGAACTGAAAGCCCCCGGGATCGAAACTCTTTTCCGTGTTTCGTGAGATGTAGCCAATATAAACGGAGGCAGGGATGACTGAAGTAAATCTTTTTGAAACGGTGAAACGGCACGTCTGTGCATGTGCCCTTGACCTTAAACTCTCGTCTAATATTGAAGCCGTCCTGAAAATGCCGATGCAGGAACTTCACGTGTCCATTCCCATCCGGATGGATGACGGAGCTGTCCGGGTATTTCAGGGATATCGGATCCAATACAACGACGCACGCGGCCCTACGAAAGGAGGTATCCGTTTTCATCCGGACGTGACTGTTGAAGAAGTACGGGCTCTTGCAGCCCTGATGACCTGGAAATGTGCCCTCTATCGCCTGCCCTTGGGAGGTGCGAAAGGAGGGGTGATCTGCAATCCCAAGGAATTATCAGCAGGAGAACTGGAACGGCTGAGCAGATCCTTTGTCCAGAAGATCGCACATTTCATCGGCCCGGATCGCGATATTTCCGCACCTGATGTTGGTACGAATGCCCAGACCATGTCCTGGATGATGGATGAGTATTCGAAAGTGATGGGAAAAACGTCGTTTGGCGTTATCACCGGAAAACCGCTGAGCATCGGGGGATCGGAAGGTCGGGAAGATGCCACTGCCCGTGGAGGCTGGTATGTCATTGGTGAGGCAGCAAAAGACCTTGGCATTCCTCTCAAGGGTGCGACAGTTGCAATTCAGGGGTTTGGAAAGGTGGGAGAAAATGCGGCAGTTCTCGCCCATCCTTTGAGTGAATCAAGAGTGATCGCGGTCAGTGATAGCGGAGGCGGGGTGCTGAACCGGGACGGTCTCGACATACAGAAGCTTAGTGAACATAAAAAAAAGACGGGTTCGATTAAGAATTCCGGGCTTGGGGCGGATATCACCAACAAACAACTCCTGGGACTGGATGTCGATATTCTTATCCCGGCAGCCCTTGAAAACGCGATCTCCATGGATAACGCAGACACCGTCAAAGCGCGACTCATTGCTGAATTCGGCAATGGTCCCATCACCGCTGAAGCAGATAATCACCTGAATGCCAAAGGTATTCCCATTATTCCCGATCTTCTCTGTAATGCAGGTGGAGTCATCGTATCGTATTTCGAAATGGTGCAGAACCTGAATATGGACCACTGGGGACGGGATGTAGTACATTCTCGGCTGAACATGCATATGACGGAAACTTATCACACGGTGTTTGAAATGGCCACCAGCAACAACATCTCCCTGAGACGGGCAGCTTACAGCCATGCAATGGAACATATGGTCGAGGCGATGAAGATCCGGGGTTGGATATAAAGGATGATTCAGCTGTGTCCTTGTATTGTGCAGATACCTCTCCAGCCGGTTATGAGATTGTAGCGGTGGGAAACGCGCAAGGTGTTTTTATTCCACCGGGAACTTGATGGGGTACCGGGTTGCATGAGCGATTTTTTTTAAATAATACAGTGTTGACTGTGTGTTTATTATGTTGTGCAGAATTCCGGGTTCTGCGGGTTCTACCCCCATGATCCCCATAAGCTCTCGCGAACTCGGGAGCGGGTGTGATCGTGAATCAAATTATATATCTCAACGTGAAGTCTTGCTAAAGGAACCGGAACTCAAAGTTCCGGGCAGGACCTACCATTGGGTAAGGGGTTAGATATGACTGATGGACCAGACGTTCTTGTTGAATCAAACCTTGCTAAGATTATCCATACCCTGCCTGTTGCCGGTGTCTTTTCTGAGCTTGGCACACGCCCCGATGGCCTGACCGCTTCCGAAGCTGATGAGAACCTGAAACGCTTCGGACAGAATACAATACAAAAAATCAAAGGAAAACCGCTCTATATAAGGTTTCTTGGAAATTTCACGCACCTGATGGCGATAATGCTGTGGATTGGCGGCGCTGTCGGCTTCATTGCCCGGATGCCCCAGCTCGGCATCGCGATCTGGATGGTCAACGTGATCAACGGCTTCTTTTCCTTTTGGCAGGAGTACCGGGCTGAAAAGGCAACCGAAGCCTTAAAAAAGCTCCTTCCTTCCTATACACGCGTGCTGCGTGACGGTGAAGAGCGGCGTATCCTTGCAGAAGAACTGGTTCCGGGTGACCTGATGCTTTTGTTCGAAGGAGACCGCATATCAGCTGACGGTCGTCTTGTGGAGGTCTCTGTACTGGGGATCGATCAGTCGACGCTTACCGGTGAGTCTCATGCGGTACGAAAGACACACGAAGCCATCCTCGAGTCGGACCTTGCCTATGCCGACCTGCCCAATCTGGTATTCGCCGGCACAAGCGTCACAACCGGGACAGGAAAGGCCGTTGTCTTTGCCACCGGAATGGCAACAGAGTTCGGGAAAATTGCTCACATGACGCAGTCGGTTAAGGAAGAACTCAGTCCTCTCCAGAAAGAAATGGCATTGACAACAAAGGTGGTGACCATTATTGCGTGCAGTATCGGTGTTATCTTTTTCCTGCTTGCTGCGGTGCTGGTCGGGGTGAACCTCGCTGAAAGCTTCATCTTTGCGATGGGTATGGTCGTGGCTTTTGTACCGGAGGGGATGCTGCCGCTCGTGACACTTTCGCTTGCCATGGGCACTCAGCGCATGGCCCGGCGCAATGCGTTGATCAAACGACTTTCGGCTGTCGAAACGCTGGGCTGCACTACGGTGATCTGCACTGACAAAACCGGGACTCTCACCCAGAATGAGATGACTATACGGGGCCTGTGGCTTTTTAAGCGGGGGTTGACGGTGAGTGGCGCAGGATATATCCCTGAGGGTCAGATCATGGAATGCGGTCAGCCGGTTCCGGCTCCGATGGACGATGATCTCCGCCAGCTGCTTCTTGCTGGCAGTCTCTGCAACAATGCCCGGTTAATCCCGCCGAATTCGAAATCTCCAAACTGGACGGTTCTTGGAGATCCAACTGAGGCAGCAATGAAGGTGGTAGCACTCAAGGGAGGGCTAGATCTAGATGCCGAGATCCGTCTTACGCCCCGTCTCCGCGAGATACCCTTTGATTCAACCCGCAAACGGATGAGCACGATCCACCGGCAGCGGTTATCTCATATGGCGTACGTGAAAGGATCACCAAAAGAGATCCTTAGTCTGTGTACACATGTCCGGCTGAACAACGAATACCTTCCGATGAATAAGAATTTCATAGAAGAGATTATGGCGGCGAACGATGAGTACGCCCGGAATGGGCTGCGTGTACTTGCGGTTGCCCTGCGTGAGCTGCCAGATGATATGACCGACCACCGGCCTGAGGTTATCGAACACAGCCTGACCTTCCTTGGGCTGATGGTGATGATGGATCCCCCGCGAGAAGAAGTAGCCTTGGCAGTCGAGAAGTGCCACCGCGCAGGCATCCGTATCGTTATGATCACTGGTGATTACGGGCTGACTGCGGAGAGTATCGCACGGCGCACTGGCATTATCAGACAGTCCCAGCCTCGTATTATCAGCGGTGCTGATATCGATGCCATGGATAACGAAACGCTCAAATCTGCCCTGAACGATGAGGTCATCTTTGCAAGGGTTGCACCGGAGCACAAGCTCCGGGTGGTAACCACACTCCAGGAGATGGGGCATATCGTGGCGGTTACCGGTGACGGCGTGAATGACGCACCGGCGCTCAAGAAAGCTGACATCGGTGTCGCTATGGGCATTGCCGGTACTGATGTGGCGAAGGAGGCGGCAGATATGATCCTAACTGATGACAATTTTGCCTCGATTGTCAATGCTGTCGAGGAGGGACGGGGGGTCTATGCCAATATCAAGAAGTTCATCAGCTATATCTTTACGAGCAACACGCCAGAAGCAGTACCTTTTATCCTCTGGGCTTTGAGTCGTGCACGCATTCCGCTTGCACTTGGCGTGATGGAGATACTTTCCATCGATCTTGGCACTGATATGGTGCCGGCACTGGCACTGGGCGATGAACCGCCCGAGCCAGGGCTGATGGACAGACCGCCCCGCGACCTGAGAGAGCATGTCATCACCCGATCTTTGCTTGCCCGTGCATACCTGTTTTTAGGTTTAATCCAGAGTTTCGCGGTAATGGCAGTTTTTTATTTCCAGTTCTGGATTAATGGATACTGGGGCCAGTGGCTTGATCTTCCATCAACGGGGATCATTTACCAATCGGCAACTGCGATGTCATTGGGTGTGGTTGTCACTACCCAGATCGGAAACCTCTTTGCGCATCGCACCGAACGCATGTCGGTCTTCCGGACAGGCTGGTTCAGCAACCGGATGATCTGGATCGGAATCGCATCAGAACTTCTGCTGATCTCTTTAATCGTCTATGTCCCGTTTTTCCAGCATCTGATCGGGACTGCGGCGTTCCCAATCGGAAACTGGCTGTTATTATTTGCCTGGACGCCGTCATTACTGCTGGCTGATGAATTACGCAAGGGGCTGATGCGGCGGAAGGAACGCAGGATGAAAAACGTGTCTGAAGCAGGAGATACTATATGAAAATCATGATTATTGGATGTGGCAGGCAGGGTGCCGAACTGGCAAAGACCCTCAGCCTGAACGATTGTGATGTAACGGTAATGGATAATGACCAGACCGCTTTTGAACGCCTTGGTCCTTCATTCATGGGGCAAATCATCCACGGGAATGGTCTTGACCGCGAGGTGTTATTAAAGGGAGGTATCGAACGGGCAGATGGTTTAGCCGCGCTGACATCGAGTGATGATATCAATATTATTGTGGCCCGGTTCGCTAGGCAGGTCTTCAAGGTCCCCCGGGTTGTTGCCCGCGTACACGATCCCCTTAAAGCCGAGATTTACCGGAGGCTCGGTGTGCAGACGGTCACCCCTGTTGCA
This sequence comes from Methanoregula sp., assembly GCA_028679185.1. Taxonomy (GTDB): domain Archaea; phylum Halobacteriota; class Methanomicrobia; order Methanomicrobiales; family Methanospirillaceae; genus Methanoregula. The sequence goes on from JAJRBZ010000046.1 coordinate 91,265, forward strand.
CTGGGAACCCAGCGGTTGGCCGAGCTGCTCACGTTTTCCCCGTTAGAACCGATAAAAAGGCTGGGGAATGGGGAGGTCGGTATTGTTGAGACTGACGTCCCTCCGAATCTGGTCGGCCGGATGGTGAATGAGCTGACGGTTCCGGCCGGGACCCAGGTGATTGCGATCACGCGGGGCGGTAAAACTTCTATACCGACGCTTGGCACGATCTTCCAGGACCATGACCTCATTCATCTTGCGGTCACAACGGATGCCATGGACCGCTTAAAAACGTTGCTCGGAATGAGCTGAGGGGAGGACATTATGAAGTATGTTCTTGTGGTCGGCGGGGGCAAGGTAGGCACATATCTTGCCTCCCTGTTGCTTGTTGACGGATATAATGTGAAGGTGATCGAAGGGTGCCGGGAGGAATTTCCGAGACTCCAGCAGGAGCTTCCGGCAGATGTGTGGGTTCAAGGAAACGGCACCGATCCCAGCGTACTTGAAGCCGCGGGTATCCGGGAAGCGGATGTCGTGGCGGCAGTCAGCAGGGCGGACGAGACCAATCTGGTGATAACCAGTCTTGCCAAGTTCGAATTCAACGTGCCCCGCACTATTGCCCGGGTAAACATCCCGAAAAATGCGTGGTTATTCACACCAGAGATGGGCGTTGATGTGGCACTGAACCAGGCTGACCTGATTGCACACCTGATTGCCGAGGAGATGTCGCTAGGGGATATGATGACGCTGCTCAAATTACGCAGGGGGCAGTATTCCCTTGTGGCATACCGGGTTGACCCGAGGGCTGTTGCAGCCGGAAAACCTGTCCGGGAGCTCGACCTCCCTCATGAATGCGTGCTGACGGCCATCATCCGGGAAGGGAAGCTCATCATTCCCCGTGGCGAGACAGTGCTGAAGCAGGACGATGAAGTGCTAGCGCTCGTGCACATTTCACAGCTCGACCGGCTTGCATCCCTGCTCAGAGGTCAGGGGAAAAATAAAGAGTAACCGCAACCGGGACTTATTACGGTTACGGTAATATCAAGGAAGAAAAGTCATTGAGTGGAGAGTCAGCAGTCTGATCATTTGCCTGTGACAAAGGCAGGATTTTACGGAGTGTAACATATCCAAAACTGGCCCGGGGTGCATAAACTGGCATAGGGTGAAATCGACAGCTTCTCCTGTTGATAAGGAATCTCCTTCCGTGTGGTAACTGGTTGTGACGCACGGATGTTTTTCCTGGCGGGATAATGACAGAACTTTACTTTTTGAACAATTTTTACAAAAGGCGGGGAATAATTATGGGATCTTCTACCTGTTTTCAAGACGCAAAGGTTCTCATGCTAGATTGAGGGCCGCAAAAAAAAAATTTCGATTTAATGATATAATGTATGTTTAATACATCAGGTGCCCCAAAGACCCTTGGGAGAAAAAAAACAGCACGGGAATACCAGATGAACTCATCACAGGTTACAGACAGCATCCTTTCAGCACGATACCTCAGGCAAGGTGAAAAAACGTTTGAGGATATCTGCCATCGTGTTGCATGGGCGCTTGCAGAAGATGAAGTCGAGGCTAAAATCTTTTTTGATGTCATGGTCTCCCTGCGGTTCTTACCTAACTCCCCGACGCTCATGAACGCCGGGACACATCTGGGGCAGCTTTCTGCATGTTTTGTCCTGCCGGTTCCGGATTCTATCAACGGTATCTTCGATGCCATGAAAAACGGTGCTATCATCCATAAGACCGGCGGTGGAACAGGGTATAATTTCTCACACATCAGACCACAAGGTTCCCGCGTGCGATCTACGGATGGAGTTGCTTCAGGTCCGGTATCGTTTATGGGAATCTTCAACGCAGCAACAGAAGTCATCAGGCAGGGCGGTCGCCGCCGGGGAGCTAACATGGGGATCCTGAACGTCTGGCACCCCGATATCCTTTCATTCCTCTCTGCAAAAGCACGGGAAGGGGATATTGCCAATTTTAACATATCCGTCATGGTCGATGATAAATTCATGGAGCTCGTTTCCCGGAAAATGTATGACAGGATCTGGATCACCAGCCCGTATTCCGGTGAAACGATCACGGTCGGGCAGATCTGGTCAGGAATAGTGGGCGGGATCTGGAATACCGGGGAACCCGGATTACTTTTTTATGATGAAATAAACCGGCACAACCCCGTTCCAGACTTTGGCATTATCGATACAACCAATCCCTGCGGCGAACAACCGCTGCTCCCGTACGAGAGCTGCGTTCTTGGCAGCATCAATCTCGCTTCCTGCATACGCAACGGGATCCTTGATGAGGATACACTGAATGAAACCGTGCGAACAGGTGTCCGGTTTCTTGATACGGTCATTGATAAAAATGTATATCCTATTCCGGAAATCGCAGAAGCAACAAAAAAAACCCGTAAGATTGGACTGGGCCTGATGGGAGTCCATGATGCCCTTCTTATGGTTGGGTTGCCATATGACTCTGCTGAAGGCAGAGCCTGGTGTGAACATGTCATGCGGACTGTTACCGATACAGCCGTAGACGAATCACATTGTCGTGCGGAAAAAATCGGGGCCTTTCCGGCGTGGAAAGAGAGTATCTGGAAAGAGTTCCCACTAAGGAATGCAGCGCTGACCTCAATAGCTCCCACTGGAACTTTGTCCCTGCTTGCAGGGTGCTCAAGCGGTATCGAACCAGTCTTCTCATTTGCTTATACACGAAGAAACACCGTTGGTAAGACGTTTATTATTGTAAATCCGGTATTTCAGGCAGGTCTTGAAAAAACCCTGTCTGGTTCAGGATTGTCCAGATCAGAACAAAGAAAAAGGACAGAAGAAGCCATTAATCACGTCCATGAGCGGGGGACGATTCAGGACCTGAACTGGCTCCCGCAGAAATTCAGGGCTCTCTTTAAAACTGCACTTGATATCCACTGGCGGGATCATATACTGATGCAGGCTGCTTTCCAGAAGCATGTCCATGCCTCTATCAGTAAGACCATTAATATGCCAAATACAGCAACGAGGGAGGAATGCGAGGAAGCACTTCTCATGGCATGGTCACATAAGCTGAAAGGTATAACTATTTACCGCGTCGGCAGCAGGCAAAATGTGGTCCTCACCCTTAAAGATGATACCGTACTGGATTAAAATGCGACTAAAGAAAATCCTGTACTAACCATAGACCTGCTAAAACAGCAATCCTCTAACTTTTCCCTTCATACTACCAGTCCTTTTTCATCGCTTCTGTCTTCAGATGTTCCGGCATCAGCTCAATTGCGTACCGCAAAGCGGTCCTTGGCATCGATTTTCTGTTTCGTATGACAAAATCGAAAACTTCTATCTGGTGCCTGCGGCTTGCCTCTTTTAATAGCCACCCGTATCCCTTCTGCACTATATCATCGTTATCCGTCAGCAGCAGTTCAGCGATCTCCAGTACATCTGAAAGGAACTTTCCCCGCTTTGCCTGCACAATCAGAGATACTGCTGCCGCCCGGCGCATCCAGCGGTTATCCGACTGCGTCCAGCGCTTCAGTTCACCGATATATTCCGGGAATTTTTCAATGAAGTTCCCCATTGTATGATTGCAGAAACTGTCACAGGCAGCCCAGTTGGAGATATATGAATCGATCCAATAACGGAATACGTAGAGGTCTTGTGGCTCGAATTGTTTTTTAAGATGTGGGATCCAGCTGGAAACGATAAATGCTTCTTCAAGGATACCGGATTGGTAGAGCTCCTCGCAGAGCCGGAAAATATCCTGTTTTTCCCTTGATTTAATATCAAGCCAGAATTTTCTGGCAATGGCTGTGACCATAGCGGTCTTTATACCATAACTCCGGATCTCCTCTTTGAAAAACCTATGAGAATTTTTCCGGATTGCTGGATCGGCGACATTCTTAAGCTCATTGCGGATGCGGGTGATGATATCGGCCGTCATTGAGGTACAGATTAGGTGCAGAGGGAGATGGGTATGGTGGTTACGTGATTGATTCTTCTCACCCCTTTGTCCCCGCTTTATTCTATTATGCCATCCCATCCTTACAATTCGAGATCCCTGGAGATAAGCAGGCTAAAATCTCGGATCTCCAATAGGGTTATTGGTTGACCATCAATAAATGGGCTTTTTCCATGGTATTCATTTCCGTACACGTTGTGTCGGTTGACAGTATTGTCGGGTGTTCAGTAGTTCCGTTAATTTCCTTTCCCCCGCTCAGATTGCAGCAGAGTCCTGTATATCAACTGCCGGAATCTTTGCTTTTTAATCATTCAATGCGTCACAAAGAGAATGTATAAGGGTATTTATACGATGAAGTTGTCAGATTCTCTCTTATAAATGACTGATGCTGAATCGGGTCTGCAACCACATTGGTATGATAAAATTCAGGGAAAGATCTATTTCCTTCTTGAATCCCCGGCGAACCATAACAAAGCCAGGAAATTTATCATTTATTTTATTGCAGTAATGATCCTGCTCAATGTCTTTGTAGTTATTCTTGAGACAAGACATGAACTTTTTATTGAGTATGGCTTCTATTTCACTATTTTTGACGTATTTACTGTAATGGTTTTCTCGATTGAATATGCCCTCCGTGTCTGGGTCTGCGTCAGAAATCCAAAATATTCTTCGCCTGTGAAAGGACGGATCCGGTTTGCGTTATCACCATTGGCCCTTGTTGATCTGATCGCAATTACTCCGTTTTACCTCCCGTTGTTCATCCCGATAGAATTCCGCATGCTCAGATTACTCCGGTTATTGAGAATATTCCGGGTCCTCAGACTTGGAAGGTACTCAAATGCATTTGAAACATTTGCTGATGTCCTGAAGTCTAAAAAAGAGGAGATTGTTATCACCATAATCATGGCGGTAATAATCCTGATACTGGCATCGAGCGCCCTGTATGCAGTCGAGCGGGAAGCCCAGCCTGAAAAGTTTGCCAGTATCCCGGATGCTATGTGGTGGGCGGTGGTGACACTTGCTACAGTAGGTTATGGTGATGTGTATCCCATAACACCGCTCGGGAAATTCATCACTGCACTTGTAGCCCTTTCAGCTATCGGGCTGTTCGCTCTTCCTGCGGGTATCCTTGCCAGCGGATTTGCAGAGAGTTTCCAGAAAAAACGCACCATAAACAAGGATACAACTCTAATCTGCCCCCACTGCGGCACAGAATTCACTATTCACGGCGATGTTGTACCGGACAGTTCCGGAAAAACCGGTTTACCCGTGAATGTCGCGCAAGAAAACAATAATGATGAAAACAACGGTGAATGATATTCCATTATCAACTATATCGCTCTTTTCCAGCTGCTTTCCCGATACGCATTCCTTTTGTTTTAACAAAAAGATTGGGAGAAGCGATACATACTCTTCTGACCCCATGCCATGGTCATACCCACTCATACTCCAATCTTTCCCGGCAACTCCTTTGCCCAGACTGTGATTGCGTCCCAGTCGCGGAAGTCGCCGGTCGGGACTTTCAGAAGCGATATCAGGCTTCGCTCACCAAAGTTCATCTTGTTCTTGTGCAAAAAAGGCGACAACACTTAAGGGAATGAACACGATTTTAGTACAGAGGAAAGAGGTAAAATGCTATGGCTACCGATCCCGTCTGTCTGATGATAGTTGATGAAGATGATGCGAAATTCACCAGTATGTATAAAGACCAGAAGTATTATTTCTGCTGCAACTGGTGCAAAAAGAATTTTGAAGAGAACCCGAAGAGATATTCGCGTATTTCCACCGATATCAGTGTCGACCTGAAAAACGTTTGCTGAACGGGATTTTTTAAAGACACCGGGAAATACTTCTTTTCCCGTTCGTCTGGTAAAAACTATTGATTGTTTCTGATACAACGAACGATATACCGTAACGGGAAACCGGATTTCTGAAAAATTATCATTTGTGATAGTGCTGCTTTCCGAATGACAGTTTGCCGATCTGTGCTGAACACCCCGCATCCTTATTCACAGGGTCACCGGGCATTTCTGGATAAGCTGCAATAGCGATCCTAATCGTAGAGCGCAGATAAAAAAGGAAAAATTTTAGTTTCAGATAAACAGCGGGGCAAAGACCACTGATACGATCGCCATCAGTTTTATCAGGATGTTGAGCGCCGGGCCGGCCGTGTCCTTGAAAGGATCACCAACGGTATCACCGGTGACTGCCGCCTTGTGGGCAGGTGAGCCCTTTCCGCCAAGGTGGCCCTGTTCGATGAATTTTTTCGTGTTGTCCCATGCACCGCCGGTATTTGCCATCATGACAGCAACGATAAAGCCGCTGGCGATCGAACCGACAAGGAGTCCGGCAAGCGCAGCAGTCCCAAGCAGAAGCCCGCAGAGAACCGGCGCAAGAATTGCCATGAGCCCCGGGATCACCATCTGTTTGAGCGCGGCGTTGGTGGAGATCGTGATGCATGCATCATAGTCGGGCTCTGCCTTTCCTTCCATGAGCCCGGGGATCTCCTTGAACTGCCTACGCACTTCCTGCACGATATCACCCGCTGCCTTGCCGACAGCGGTCATGGCAAACGAGCAGAAGAGGAAGGGGAGCATTGCACCGATCAGGACCCCGACAAAGACTATCGGGCTGAGGAGGTCAACAAGCGGGAGGCTGACTGCCTGCGTGTACGCGATGACGAGGCCGAGAGCAGTAAGGGCGGCACCCCCGATGGCAAAGCCCTTGCCGATCGCTGCGGTTGTGTTTCCGACAGCATCAAGGGTGTCCGTGATCTCCCGGACGCTCTTATCCTGGTGGGACATCTCTGCAATACCACCGGCATTGTCCGCAACCGGGCCGTATGCGTCAACAGAGAGGGTGATCCCAAGTGTTGCGAGCATACCGACACCGGCAATTGCCACCCCGTACAGCCCCGCCTGCTGTGCGGAGACAAGGATTGCAACTGCGACAATGAGCACAGGAAATACCGTGCTCTCAAATCCCACGGCAAGACCGGTGATAATGGCGGTTGCTGCCCCGGTCTCCGTGGATTTTACAATCCGCTGGGTTGGTGAACGGTCATAGGACGTGTAATATTCGGTTACAAGCCCGATCAGGAATCCTGCAAACAATCCTGCAACGGTGGCAATAAATACCCCGACATAGAGTTGTCCGAGAAGTATGACGACAAGGAAATACGTGGCAATCGCGGTGATGATCAGGCTGGCAAACGTGCCCGCGTTGAATGCCTTGTGGATTGCGCTGCTCTCGTTCTTGGAACTCCTGACAAAGAATGAACCGATAACGGAGGCGACAATTCCCACAGCAGCAATCAGCAGCGGGAGGAGGACAAGGTTCATGACACCGGCTGCGTCCGGAACGACATTGATTGCGGAACCAAGTGTCAGGTTGATGGTGCTCATCAGGTTCTCGGTCTTTGCTGATGCAATCATGACCGCGACAGAAGCCCCGATCAGCATGGATGCAACAATGGATCCGACATAGGATTCATACAGGTCGGCACCCATGCCGGCGATATCGCCCACATTATCCCCGACATTGTCGGCAATAACCGCGGGGTTGCGGGGGTCATCTTCCGGGATCCCTGCCTCTACCTTTCCGACAAGGTCAGCACCGACATCAGCGGCTTTCGTGAAGATCCCGCCGCCCACACGGGCGAAAAGGGCAATCGAACTTGCGCCAAGGGAGAATCCCGAAAGAATATTGATCACTTCGTAAATACCGACAGTCGTGAAGGTATCAACGACATAAAAAACAACTGACAGCCCGAGCAGCCCGAGCCCGACGACTGTCAGCCCCATGACCATGCCGCTGGAGAACGAGACACGGAACGCTTTTGCCATACCCTCTCGTGCGGCATTGGTTGTGCGGACATTTGCCATGGTCGCTGCAGTCATACCGATATACCCGGCTGCTGCCGAGAGTGCAGCGCCAACCACAAAACACCCGGCAGTCAGGGGGTTAATTGCGATGGCGAGGATAATCGCCATGACCACAACAAAGATCGTGATAGCGGTATACTGGCGCTTCAGATACACCATTGCCCCTGTGTGTATCGCCGCAGCAATTTTCTGCATCAGTTCGGTACCGGTACCCTCTTTTTTCATACTGAAAAAAGAAAGAGCTGCAAAAAGCAACCCGATAATGGCACAGATCGGTGCAATCATCAACAAATCCATTTTTCTCAGACCCTCCAGTTGGAATCCCAAATAACGCTCAAAAATTTTAACACCAGTAATTTAACATTAATCCTTAAAAACCAGTCGCAATTTGCTGGATCCACAAAAAAATTCACATTCTCAAAATTAGGTTCAGCTGCAGACTGGCATGCCGGGTATCGCTGTCACATTCTGAACAGTGACAAAAACGCACTTTTTAATATCGAACATGATAAATCATTAAGAATTATGGTGGCGTTACAGTGTTCCTGACCAATTCTGATGGTGACAGTATCCTGAAATCAAGCGAACGGTTTTTGCCCAGTGAGGCTGAAAATACACTTTCTGGACAACGGTAGGGTGAATCTGTGATCGCATTTCTTGTAACTGCGGGTATGGCATTTCTACTGTACCTGGTATTAACTGCCGGCTCAGGCAGTATCGGGGTGTGGTCGTATTCTGAACTTGTCATGGGTGCCTTGCTTGCACTGATTACCGGTCTGATAGCACGAAAATTCCTGTGCAGGTCAGATAGCTACCGGCTTCTTTCCCCCGGCCGGTTATTGCTTCTGTTGGTCTATGTACCTGTGCCCTTCTTTATTGAGCTTACAAAAGCCAACCTTGATGTTGCATACCGGGTCATTACCATGAAGATCAGGCCGGGCATTATCAGGGTTCATTCAGGACTGAAGACCGATCTGGGCATCTTCATGCTGGCAAACTCGATCACCCTGACCCCGGGCACACTCTCTGTCGGAATTGATGAAAAGACAAATGATCTTTTCATTCACAATATCAACGTTGGTGTGGGGGACGAGAAGAAAGAAATAATTGAAAGCACCGAGCTCTTCGGGCTTGTAAACCTCCCCGCATGGATACGGAGGATTGCCGAATGATCGATGCCTGGATCCTTGCCGTCCTGTGCCTGGTCGGCCTCATGGCACTCGCAACGGTCAGGCTGGTACTCGGGCCGACCGCCCCTGATCGTGTCATAGCACTCGACACAGTGAACACCCTTGTCATTGCTTCAATGATCCTCTTTGGAGTGGTGTTTAAGGA
>JAJRBZ010000047.1 GCA_028679185.1 Methanoregula sp.
CCCGAGGGAAGGCAAGTGGATTCCAAAAGATGGTGTGAATCCACACGAATGTCCACGGAATGAAAATTTCATGCAACTTCAGAAACAGAGTAGTGAACGACTACTCCGATGAATGTGCATTGATTTTGGACTGTTCCAAAAAGACAATTAGCCCAAAGAAATGTACTAATCCATGTGCGATCTGCTAACAGAACGCGAATATGAACGCCATTATTGCGTCGTTAAAAGAGATGGGCAGAAACGCCCTGCCCGGCGTGTCCTACACCGATATATTCCACAGGATCCCCTGTTGAGACAGGATCATCTCCTCCATAACTATAATATCCAGTATCCCCAATTGGCAACCACCGGCCCGGCGCAGACGAACTATTGCACCATGTGTAAATAAATTGAACTTTTTTGCGACGGCAACCGGATGGACCCGCTTACCCGCATGTTCTTTGAGGTATTTTTCGATGCGAATTTCAAGAGGTTTCATCCGCACGCTCACCGCTGCTAACCGCCAACAGAACGCGAATATGAGCTTATTTATTCTCTAAATAAAAAAAGATAAAATTACCTAGATGCCAACGATGCGACTAACGCTTATTTCTTTTTCATCGCCTGCTTAATCATCTTCAAGGTCTCAACCTTGTGCTTTATGTATCCTACCTTGAACTCTTTATGCATGATCCGCTAATCGAGCTTACGCTGTATAATTTCCTTTTTCGTCGCTTCGTCGAGTGTTTCCCATGAAGCCAGCTCAGCCCATTTGGTCTGACCCATGTACATTTCTAGATTACCTTCAGGTTTTTGCACCATTTCGTTTCAACTTCATAGGTTTATGTTGTTCTCACTATCTGGGACTGACATTTTTCTGATGATGAAACGAGAAGGCGTTGTTACGTCTAATCCCTTCGGTTTGAATCTTTACACAATGTAATATACCAACTCATCGCATCACTCCTCCGGAAAAGTTGGACGGGAAGATCCGATGAAGGATATGTTGCTCCTAAGAAAAACCTTGGTAGGACCTTCCTTGATTGACTACATATCTATATGACCATATAAGCGTTGGTACCCTCACCATGAGAAACGCCAACAGAACGATGATATGAGGGTCTGTATTCCATATAGAAGAAACGACAAGCCTGGGATATTGATTGCTAATGATTAAAAGAAAAGTTTCGAAATGTCCGTTTGATGAAAAATCAACGCTCATCTGCGGGAGATGTTGAATCGGGTACAGGTACCCCTTCACATGGTTGATGATCCCGATACCCTGCCCCAGTGAAGAACTTTCCGCACTTTTTACATTGATGGGGAAGGTTTTTTTGTCTATAAACCATCTTTGGAGACATATTACACGTTGATCTTCTTTCTCGTTATCTGTCTCGGTATAAGGATGTTGTTAGTAATCACCAATGTTTGTTGTCGTGGCTGTCCGACTTCTGCCAACAGAACGCGAATATGAACATCTGTAGAACGCCGGTAAAAGATGTGGGCGGAATCGCTCCGCGCCCTAACGACCTTGGTGTTTTACTGGTCTTTTAGTTTATTAAGGAGTAGTATGAGGCTCACCTGATAACTGTTAAAGCAGGATTGTTGCCTTATTATATGGGGACAAAGGAGAGTCATCATTCATACCAATACATTCTGATGTGAACAAGCTCGTCTACAAGGCTGACCAGCGTGTGGGGAGTCATCGCAATCGATGAACTATCGAATTGGAAATGATAAAATCTTTCTTAATAGCAAATTTTGAAAAATAACCTAACCAAATTTTTCCCGGTTAATTCCGTGGGGTCTTCCGACTTACAAATGAATAAAATATATCGTTGGTTGAGCAATTAAAAAATAAAGAATACAAAAAACCCCGAAAGCAATAATTATAACAATTACAATTTGCTCCCATAAGGGCAATTCTGCAAATAAACCGAAGATTCCACCACCACCGCTACGCAATGCCATACCTAACAATATTAAATTGGGTAATTATCATTTGTGATTTTGACGTAAGGCTATTTTTCCCATGCACCGTCACACTATTGCATGAATAACAGTGTCACGCCCTTTCTCATTTCGATACTCTTTTATGATCTGGAAAAATAGGCATTGTTAGGTTGGTTTCATTATTGAGGAAGAGGGGAGAACAATTAACAAGATCGGAATTAATGTCAGACGACACAAGGAGTTAATCCATCGCCTGTCCGAGTTAATTGTGGCTTCCGGCATTGGTCCGGAGATCAGCACATCACAATTGATTGATACGATAGCAGATGAACCAACATTTACAAAGAAAGAATGTGTTTATCTTGGATTGTATCTGGCATCAATCAATGACTTTGATAAACACATCCCCACAGAGGAAAAATCTCATTAGATGGACAATTTCAGGTCCTTCTTTTCCCTTGCCGCATAGGAACGTCCCCCCATTATCCCATCTTTGCATTCATCCATAGGGCATGGCGTTAATGCAGGATTTATTCATCTCACATTTTTCAAATCCATCTTAACCCAGTTATGACACCGGGGACACCGTACCTTCACAGGTCTTCTCGATTTTTGCAGACTGGCGAGCCGTATTCCCATGTATGTCCATTTATGACTGCAACGATGACAGGTAACATGGCAGCTCGTGTATTGGCTGTCCATACATCATCATGCAGGAATGGGAGGTATGAACAGTATGCAGGTGAAGGGTGAAAGTGCAATCATGGAAGACCGGTCAGTCCCGTTCTCGGTATCAATATGAAGTTCCTTACAAACCTTCTGTGTCCAAACAAGTCATTGATACACTATCTGATTTACCCGTAATTCTTGGGCAACTCCTGAAAATTCCACATACGTGAAGTAACAGTTCCAAAAATCCCAAATTGGAGCAATTAATATGGTCTGAATGCCAAATTCTTGGGAAAAATCCCATTCATTTACATTTCTCATGCTATGATGACCAAAACATAAAAAAAGCATCAGATAAAATAAAAACTATGTACGTTCCCACCAGGATTTTTTTCACAAAAGGGGTAGGTGTTCATAAAGACCGTCTTGCTTCTTTTGAACTTGCATTGAGGAAAGCTGGTGTTGAAAAGTGCAATCTTGTATATGTTTCGAGTATCTTCCCCCCAAAATGTAAACAGATATCAAAATCAGAAGGATTGAAATGTCTACAGCCGGGCGGAATTACCTTTTGTGTCATGGCAAGAAACGAAACCAACGAGCCCAACCGCCTGGTTTCAGCCGCAATTGGCCTTGCCCTTCCCAGCGCTTCAGAAGAATACGGGTACCTGTCCGAGCATCATGCTTTCGGCGAGACTGAAAAAAAGACCGGGGAATATGCAGAGGATCTTGCAGCAACAATGCTTGCAACCACCCTTGGCATCGAATTCGATATAAATGCAGCATGGTCAGAACGCGAGCAAACCTATAAAGCAAGCGGAAAAATTATCAAGACCCAGAATACATGCCAGTCTGCAGAGGGAGATAAAAACGGCCTGTGGACCACAACAATCGCAGTGGCTGTATTTATATAACGAAAGAAATCAGGATAATTAAGCGGCATATCGCCCAGAATATTTCATGAACAGCCAATGAATTTTCTCTCATTTTTATACAGCAGATAATCGCGGTGATAAAGAACCAGGAGAAAAAGTTCTGACTATTCCACCATTATTCCGGTTTTTAAGATCTTTCCTGTGCAAATATCCGGATTTTCTGAGCGAGGTTCAGCACTGCAATCCGGGCCGGACTATCAGCCGGAATTTGTGAAACCGGCGTTGCAGCAAGATCGGCGGCTTCCACCTGAGAGTCATCAGGAATTATTGCTATCGGTATATCCTTTCCGATGTCAACCGGTGCAGTCCCTGACTTGAAACGATTAAAGACTATGTGAATTCGTTCCGGTTCAAGTCCCAGCTGCATTGCAATCTCTTTTATACGGGCAAAAGTACGCAATCCTCTTGCACCTGGATCACTCACGATAAGCAGCATATCCGGTTTTCCTATTGTTCCCCTGCTGATATGCTCCATACCAGCCTCCGTATCTATGACAATAAACCTGTACTCACGTTCAAGCTGGAACATACATTCCGTTAACAGGTCGTTGGCAAAACAATAACAACCGCTTCCCTCAGGGCGTCCCATTGCAACAAGATCGAACCCATGTGCTTCGACCAGGGCCTGGCGAAACCGGAGCCGGATATAATCCTGGCGGTTCATTCCAGGTGGAATATGACGGGTGAAGGCCTCTTCACGCATACTGCCCAGTGTTTCGACAACGGTGACACCAAGTGCTTCGTGCAGGTTCGCATTCGGGTCGGCATCGACAGCCAGAACGGGTGTTTCCCCAATGTCAATGAACGATCGGATAAGCAGGGAACTGACCGTCGTCTTCCCGGTTCCTCCTTTACCTGATAATGCAATAGTAAATGGACGTTTTGGCATTAATCCACCTTTGATTAACCTGGTATGGGGGTACGCTCACTTTTCCCTGTGCCTGATTCGTCCTGAGATCTCTGCTGCTGTCTGCATAATTGCAAGGGCACCATTCCGGTCAGCAAACCGTATGCCGCAGCTGGGCGTGATAAGGGATTGTGCATCAAAAAGGTCTTCGGGCATTCGTGCACAGAGCTGAGTTCTCACAGCAAGATACCGTTGATAGAGAGATTCGGTAGTTTCAGTTGCAAAGATTTTGTATTCTGCCGGAACTATGCCCCATGCCACAATCCCCCCTTGCTCCATGTATGCGATTATTGCATCGGCATATAACAAAAATTCCTTTGCTGTTGCATAAGCGTCAATGGATATCAATGAAGGGCGTAGATCCAAAACAAATTCCCAGTCAGTATTCGAGCAGCAGTGGATGCCAAGCCCACCTTCAACGAGAGCAGCAATATCCTCCCACCCGGATCGTACTGTTTCCTGATCAACCGGTACTACGGACGATCCCAGCGAAGCAAGGTACGGTTCGTTTAAGACTACTACAGTTTCCGCGACACCAGTCTTTTGTCTCATTTCCATTTCGCACCAGCGTGCCTTGAGTGCGATCATTTTTGAAAGCACATCAGCAAGTTGTGCATCGTAATAGATCGGGCGTTTATTTGCATCAACTACCTGCATACCAAACGTGACCGGCCCGGTCAGCTGGCATTTCAGCACTTTTGCACAAGGGAGATTACGGGTCATCATTTCGATGAAACCGGATGCATATTCCTTGTGCAGCCCATACGGCGTAAAGTTACCTTCAAAATAATCCATATACACCTGTTCCAGGGAAGCTGTCTGGTCAGTTGTACTGTTAAAAAGAAGCCGTTCCTCCCTTATCATCCTTCCTGGCAACTGTTCGGAATCGTTAAAGACAATACGTTCCAGCAGCCCCCTTTCAGGAAGGGTTGGCACATACGGAAACTCGGGGAATATTTCCAGAATATCCCTGCACGCTTCCCCGGGATCTGTGTGGGGAAGTGCGCCTATGCCTGTGGCCAGGGAATGTGGTGAAAGGATCATCTTTGCCATTGGATTACCCCTTCCTGAGCCTGCATTCATCCAAGAGTTGCTGGACCATCGGGAACAAGGTGAGATCCGTGTGCGGTAAAAATGTACTTGAGGTATACTCATCCATAAACGAAGGTTCGGCATTGAGTTCAATATACGCGATTTTTTTAGCGATATCATCGAGAGTTTTTCGCACCCCCCGGTTAATCAGCGCAAGGTTCGCACCCGTTATTGCACCATTCCCGATATTTTTTATCTGGTCCAGTCCGATCTCCGGGATTAAACCGATAATCGTCGCATTTTTCTTGTTTAAAAAATTACCAAATGCCCCGGCAAAGTAAATGGTGTTGATTTCGTGCCGGGTCACGCCCGCCTGTTTCATGAGGGTCACACAGGCAGCATGAATCGATGCCTTGCTCATGATAAGGTTCTTGATATCATTTTCCGTGATAACGATATCCTTCCCGATATCTGTTTCAGCTGCAAATGCCACTACAAACTCCGGGAAGTGAGCGCCCGTCCGGACTCTTTTATGTTCTATTTGGGTATTTATCCGTCCGGTCCTGTCAATGACACACGCGGAGATGAGTTCTGCAAGCAGGTCAATTAATCCGGACCCGGTAATGCCCCGTGGTTTGATGTTGTTTATTGTGCTGTAAGTAGGATCGAGAGTATAAGGATCGATGGTAATTTTCTCGATCGCACCCGGATTTGCCCTCATGCCAAAAAGGACTTCCCCGCCTTCGAGTGCAGGTCCTGCAGCGCCGGCGCAGGAAAACATCCATTCCTTGTTTCCGAGCACCACTTCGAAGTTTGTGCCGATATCGATCAACAACGAGATCTCGTCATGTTCGCTCATACCGCAGGAAATGATATCAGCGATAATGTCGCCCCCGATGAAGTCGCTGACAGCAGGGAAGGCAAAGAGCCCGCAGTTCTGGTTACCGGCAATACCAATCCTGCCTGCCGCTACTGATAATGCCCGCTGGACCACCGGCACATAGGGTTCCGCGATAATATATGCCGGGTCAATCCCAAGGAGCATATGGGTCATTACCGTATTACCGGCAACCACCACTTCGTAGATATCCTCCCTGTCGATACCGGCAGAATTCGAAGCAGCGGTGAGTGCTGTATTGATGCTCTCAGCAGCGAGTGCCTGGAGTTTCACAAGCCCGTTTTTCTTCGCAAAATTCACGCGTGCAAGGATATCTTCACCACAGCTAATCTGTTTGTTGTAATTCGAGGCAACCGCCACCACCTTCCCTCTGAGCAGATCCCATATATAGGCAACCACAGTTGTTGAACCGAGATCGATCGCTGCACCAAAGATGCGGTTTGATGTGTCATTCTCCTGGAGATCAACAAGGCGATACCCCCCGGGTACAAGAGCAATTGTTCCGGTGACTCTCCAGTTACTATGACGAAGGAGTGTCGGAATTTCGCGCATGACTTCCAGCGGAACATAGACCTTTTCAGCAACCGGACCCCCCCATTTCTGGATACCCCATAAAAGCCGGGTCAGGTCCGGTGAGGGATCGGCGAGGGTTGGTGGCTCCAGTTCGACGTAATATTTCCTGACCGATGGATGCAGCTCAATCTGGGTATCCCTGCCTTCGATGAGGATTTTTTGTTCCTGGATAAGGGTACTCTCGGGAATAAGCACCTGCAGATCGCCCTGCACGGTTGTCTCGCAGGCAAGACAGGCACCTTTATTCAGTTCATCCTCGCTAAAAAACCGCAGATATTTCTGCTGGTCAAATTCTGCTCTTCCTGATTGCAGGTAGACAATGCACTTACCGCATTTGCCCTGCCCACCGCAGACGACATTAATACTGATGCCAGCCCTCTGGGCAGCATCAAGAATGGTACTTCCGCGAGGCACATCGATCTTGCGATAACCGGGAAGAAAGGTTACGGTGCGCATGGTGATCTGTCCTTAATACTACCATTTGGGAGAGAGATAAGAAATATGCTCTGGTAATTATCCCCGTTCTTTTTCGTTAACAACGGAAAAAATCATGAGAACACCATACCACCACAGAATATCAGCCTTACTGTTTCTTCCATTCCTCTTGCAGGTATTTCCCGATTTCTGCGGCATCCCGGGGCCCGACCATCACTTTCCAGCCGGTCACTTCTTCAATCCTTCCTGACAGGGGTGCGGAATATCCCGGAATAATCAGTGTTTTGTGCGACACTTCATTCTCTACATCAAATTTTTTTATCGAATCATGCACCAGAGTTTCATTGAGTTTTCCTGCAGCTACCGAAGTCAGCACCGACAGCCCTTCAGTATCGACAATCAGAAGGAAACAGGGAATGCGGGAGGACTCCAGGTACCCTTCAAGAGTAAAGAATGTGAGTGAAAAGTTCACCGTCATGAGTACCGGCGCATCTTTTCCCGGGGCTCCGACACGGTACAATCCCGGATTCATCTGGATTGGTTTCTGGGGATCAGTATAAATGTTCTGCCGGAGCGTGAGGGCAGCCTTTGCAGACGCTACCGGAAGCGGAGGCGTGATGATTATGGATGCATATTTGATAATACCCAGTGCAATTGCAGCATCCTGCAGCTGGGAATTTGCAGCATCAAAATAAACAGGATACCCCAGATCCGGAACCGCTCTCGTGATAGCGAGTTGCCGTACTGCAGTAGACAGCATTATATAATCACCAAGCGATTGAGGGCAAAGATCCATCACCAGTTTCTTTACACCTTCTTCAGAACAGGATTTGGCAAGAACGATAAACTCCTCAAGACCATAGGCTTTGATTACCAAAGGACAATTATGTTTTTTGACGATTGCACACATTTCCCTGAAATTTTCCATCGTAGCTGCATGGATCAGGGGCTGGTAACTTCCGACCTGGACAAGAGCCTCATTAAACGCTTCAAAATTCTTTGATATCAACACAAGGGGGAGATCTGCATTTTCCTCGACCGTGGCAACCGCTTGTGCAAACTTCTCTGCAGAACCGCTTGAATTTTCAATCGCAATACCGTTAAACCGCAGATCAGTGCCGATGCGGGTAAATATTTCATCCCTGACCCGTTTGGTTACAGAAGCAATCTCTTCATCTGACTGGGTATCCAGAACCTTGAACAGAATTCCCGGTGGATGATAGAATGTTTTATCATGCCGGTAAAGAACAAATTCTTCACCGACGGCAAAAGAACGTTCCCCCACGCCAATTTTTATCAGACGGATTGGAGGGCGGGTTGTAGCACCCAGCAGAGATTTTGCACTATCATCCAGATGCGGGCAGAGATCAACATCCGCTTTTCCGCTTGCGAGTTTCATGGCAAAGGTAAGGCATGTTGGATCACCGCATTCCTTGCAGTTCTTTTTTGGAAGGATTTTGTAAATATCCAGTGCTTTGAGTGCCATGGTTATTTCACCTCTGAAAAATCCGCACTCTTTTTAAAGCTGGCAAATGCATTTTTAAGTAATCCGACCGTCTTTGGGTGGCGGACACTGATAATCTCGGCACCGGCGACTGCTGCGGCAATACCAGTATAGTATTCCCACTGTACGGCCATATCATCCTGCTGCTCCGGGTCTGCTTCCCTTACTTCTTTAATATTCAGTGAATCAATTGCAGAGGAGATCATCGGCATGCCAAGATCGGCATCACCCTTTAATGCAGAAAACCGGATTCGTTCCATTGCAGAATAGGAATACTCAAACCCATAACCAAGAGCACCGGTATAGGGATCGATTATGATATGATCCCGTTGCACACCTATCTCCCGTAAGAGGATATTGAGTTGTTTTGCAAGGTTGACATCAATTGGAGACTGGGCGATAAGTGAGTGATTGTAAGCAATAGCTGATGCAGCAATACTACGGTACCTGCTTGCCTCTGCAGTTCCAAGGAGAAGTTTCTCTCCCTGTGCAACCTCACCACATTTCTGGAAAACGTCGCTATCGATCCGTGGCTCGTTACTACCCTCAATAATTAAAGGGAGCGCAGTTGCTTGAAGAACGGATTCCACCGTTTTTCCGATGGAAACAATATCGGAAAAATTTCGCTCACGGGTACTTGTCAGGTACAGACGAACCAGATCAGCACCATAGACTGTTTCAGCAGTCTTTGCCCAGTCATCTGCAGTCGTGACAAGATCACCACAGAAATGCCGGACGATAGGTGACCAGTATTCCGGGTTATCGCAGATCTCTAAAGCAACAAGAGGTGAGGATGATGGCGGGGTGGTGTCAAGAAACGGAAGTGTGGTTCCGCCACCGATATGATAGGCCATTTTTCTCGTCCCCCCCTCTGCCTTCGTAGCTCCGAGAGTAACCGGCCCAATCACACCTGTCCAGCCAAAATGAAGGTCATATCCCATACCGGTACCTCACACGAGTGGTTTCATGGTCAGGGCCGGATGTTTTACGGAGTCAAGATAGGAGATAAGGTCTTCAATAGTCGTTGCTTTGGTTTCATCCGCAATTTTTTCAAAGAGATCTGACTTATTTTGATCGCTAAGTTTTTTCGCCAGCCGGGTCTTCAGTTCTTCTTTGAGCTGTGACGGCATCCAGACCAATCGTTCAATTCCCCCTTCCCCTTGCAGGAACCGGTCAGACAGAATATAGTTTTTCGATATACCGATAAATCCCGGGGTCTGTGAACCACCACCGATAGTTCCGGCAAGCGTGGAGAACGTCATTCCCGATGGTGTGATACCTTTGAATTCACGGTTCACAATCATGATCCCGTTCACTTCGGGGAGCATGAGAGCTATACACTCAAAACAACCACAGCAGGTCATCGGATATTCCATCAGGCTATAGAGAGAGCATCTGTCTATCTCGCCATGACTTGCCTTTTTCACAAATTTATTGACGCCTTCATATTCCCCATTCTGGGCGTTTATGAATGCTCCCTTTTCTATCGGCTGGTTAGCACCGGAGGGAGCTATTTCATACGCAATTTTTCCATCCAGCCAGCTGATAGCTCCGCAGAGGGCGGGATGTTCTGGTGTTATTACACAGACATGGTTTGGGGCAAAGGTCTGGCAGAGTGTGCAGGAATAATACGTATTCACATCTGAGTCCCGCATACCCCTGATACGTGAATCCCGTTCTTCGTATACCTTTTCTGCATCCTTTTTTGCTGATAGTACCTTTGCTTCATCAGTAATCAGCGTGACAGATACTGCATCCAGCAGCTGGGGAAAATCCATACGGAACTTACTTGCCAGGAGCTTTCCTATATGTTCAATTTTTACCCCTTTTGCTACAACCTCTTTTGAGATCCGTATCCAGACGATATCCCTTTGGGCAACATGCCAGGACCCTTCCCCATAATTGACGAAATTATGGATCCGTCGCTCGAGAACCGGCTCATATTCTTTTTTCATCATCTTGCCGGCGACTTTTATGATAATTCCAAGCGGGTATGCACTCCCCTCTTTCATCGCCTCTATCTCTGGTCCGATAACGGTTATCTGCCCGTCCTTAATTTCTTCAGCATTCACCATTTGCAATAATTCAAAAGCGGGTGTTCTTCCCCCACCAAACTCAACATACATCTCCTCTTTCCGGATGCTCTTTCCTTCAAATGCAGGAGAACACCCCATCGGTATGGGGATAGCTGTGACGTTCACACGTATTCCTTTTATCTCCATTCCGCGACGCACTACCTCATCAGGTAATGCTGATATCCAGTCTCCACCCTCATAATCCCCAAGGGATAGGATGGGAAACCCAAGTACTCGCATACCATCAACAAAAGCTATTTCCTGGTCAGAAAGCCCGGGAAAAACAATTACGATCGCCCGTGCCCGTTCTGCAGCATACGTTAAAAGACGGTGTATATCACCTGGAGTAACTCCGCCGAACATCATCGCAACTCTTGCGATGATATCGACAAAATGAATCCCATATGCTGGTTTCGAGCCCAGAGGGATAAGACGGTATTCAAGCCCGACTTTCACTCCTGCCCGGGATAGTGATGCTATGATGTCTCCGGCAAGGAATGTAAGCATGTATTTTTCCTGCAATTCGCGGCATAAAGCAGCTGCACGGTCTGCGCTTTGAGGAGTGCCAACAACAAGAGCAAGTCCAAGGATACTGCCATCGACCAGTGAGTATCCAAGTTTCCTGATAACAGTATCATCGATAAAACCGGTATAGGGGGGCGGTTCCCTGCCGTCCGCTGCTGTTTTTTCTGCAGTAATACACTCCAGTGCAACCATGGGGTTGCTGTTTGTCCGGTTGAATACATCCAGTGCAGTCTTCTGGTCATGTACCGCTATTCCGGTAAGAGCAAAAGAAATCGGAAGGTGATATGCGGTTTCATCATAAGAAATGGTGTGATTTATGGCTTTTATCATCATTTTCAGATGATTTTCACCATTGCTTTTTGCTGATTTTACGTCTGTCACAGGTTTATTCACTCCGATCATGGGTTACCCGGTAAAACAGATATAGTTTCGTTATAGGTTATGTCATTTCATATCAACACCCTGTTAAAAATTTTTTACCCAAAATCTTCCCGCACCTGGTGTTCCTCTCAATAACCTGAATAGGATACCGTATAATGCGTCACCTTCGTCGATCCCCCTGTCCGCACTCACTGCAATTGCAGTACTCATTATTTCCGGTTTTATTATACTCGTTGGGTCAGAAACACGAAAGAGACTTTAATCCTCTGGCAGTCTTTCTTTTTTTTTTAATTCCGTAGTTTATTGCATGACGTATAATTCCAAAATCTCGGATTTTACCGTAATATATATCGGAATTCATATCCAATACTATGTTCACATTCGGTGAATATCCTTGAAAAAATTCTCTTTTATCGCTCATATGCCAAATACTCCGGGATCCCTCCATAAAGCAGCGGAGATTATTTTAAAATATGAGGGTAATATCAACCGCATTCAATATGACCGGCGTATAGATCCGGCAACTGTTTTTTATGAAGTTACAGCTTCAGATGATGCATTCGGTAAAATTACCCATGATCTTGAGCGGATAGGCTATCTTCAGACTTCATTAAAACCTTTAAATTTTTTAAGGATCTGTGTTTATCTTCCTCACCAGCCCGGTGCACTTTATGAATTCCTGAACTTTACTACAACCGTCGGAGCTAATATCGCCTTTATTGATTTTGATGAAAAGGGGAGACACCCCGACCGTCTCATTGTCAGCCTTAATCTCGAACAGAGTTCCGTTGTTGACCAGCTTTTGGACCAGCTGAAGTCACGCTACCGTCTTGAAATACTTGAATACGATACTACGGGAAAACATCTCGATGATACTGTCTTTTACGTCAGGTATGCACAGGCAATACGTGAAATTATCGGTGAATCCGAGGAGAATTTTTTACTGTCATTCCTTGCTGATATAAATCACATCGTGCAGGAACTAATGGACAGGGGAAATGATCCACGGAAAGTATTTGAGAGCGTTCTTTTGACTGGTCAGACACTTTCAGCAACAACAAAAGCCAGTTTCTATGCAGATATCCAGCAATTCCGGATAACCGGGCATTTAATCCTTTTTTGCTTCCAGGCACCATGCGGCGGGAATATTTTTTTGATTTCCACTGACAATGAGAAAGTCCTGATTGATACCGGTTACGGTATATATCATCCTGATGTAATGGTAATGCTTTCGCGGTATGGTTTGGGCGATTTACACCGGTTATCACGAATTATCGTTACCCATGCAGATGCGGATCATTGTGGTGCTGCAGGGTATTTTTCCGTCCCGGTTTTTATGCATGAAGGAACACTTGCGATTATCAAAAGAAACAACCGTGCGTTTGGTTCCCGCAGAGAACACTCTGTTCTCGAAGAGTTCTATACCAAGATGATCAACCTTTTCTCTAAGTTTAATTCCCCGGAAAAGGTACGATGTTTCAATAATCAGCCGGTATCGGTCCGGGGAATTTTTCCGGTACTGGGTTATGTAACTATCGGGGATCTTGAGCTCGAAATCCTTGAAGGCTTAGGTGGGCATACGTATGGCCAGATTTATCTGTATTCCCAGGAACATGGACTGATATTTACCGCGGACTCTGTAATCAACTTTGCAAGTCTAACCAGAGAGCGTGCTGACTACAGCTCACTTGCTGCTTTTCTTGTAACTTCAGTAAACGTGGACAGCGATCTGGCAAAAAAAGAACGAAAAGCACTGATCGAGCTCGCTTCAGAAACTGATAAAAAGCTTATAACAACAGGTAAGAAATGCCTTATCTGCGGGGGTCATGGTGCCGTATCGGTTCTTGAAGGTAACCAGCTTGTTGCTTATGGAAACATTGAGCGATATTTACCAACAGTTCATGACTCAGTGGTAAAGAAACCTGTAGTGTGAATAAAGGGATGCTTAATCTTAAAAAATTATCAAAGAACAATCTAGTAATAATGGGAAATCCCTGAATGATTTCAAGAATGCCGGCCAGAAGATCTCAGACTACGAAATTCTCATCTACTATGTGATTGCATCATTTGTGAGAGAAACATGGATAGTCACAGAGTACAGGATATGATGCGGCTGATGGCATCAAAGATCCGGGCAATCGCCAATACATTATCAGATAAAGATGTCGAAAAATTTATTTCAGAACTCCTCAATGCAAAGCGTATCTACGTTATGGGTGCGGGAAGGTCGGGACTCGTTGCAAAGGCATTTGCCATGCGCCTCATGCATCTGGGTCTGCAGGTATTTGTTGTCGGTGAGACGATTACTCCATCAATGAATAAAGGGGATATTATGGTCGTATTCTCCGGTTCCGGACGGACAAAAACGATAGCCGATATTGCAGAAACAGCAAAAGAGATTGGGGCGAAGATCTGTCTGATAACATCAAATGCTGAATCAAGGATCGGAAAGATATCAGATTGTATCGTGATTATTGAGCACCACAGGGACGAGGTGGGTGATGATGCCATTGAATTTGAAATCCGGCAGATGATGGGGAATCACAAGTCGTTTGCGCCACTGGGAACTCTCTTTGAGACTACATCCATGATCTTTGCCGATGCAGTGATCTCCCGGCTGATGGAGATTACCCAGACTGATGAGAATGCATTGAAGAACCGTCACACAAATATCGAATAGGGAGGAGTGAAAAATATGAACTTAAAATTTGCACAGCGGGTACAGGGTATCGAAATATCCGGAATCAGAAAAATATTTGAATCTGCGGGGAAGGATTCGATTAATCTGGGACTTGGACAACCAGATTTTGATACACCACAGCATATCAAGGACGCTGCGATAAAAGCGATTGCTGAAGGAAAAACAGGCTACACGAATAATACAGGAATTTCTGAACTACGGAGTGCAATCTGTAATAAATTCAAAAAAGAGAACGGGCTGTCCTATAATCCGGATCAACTTATTGTTACTGCCGGCGCAAGCGAAGCCCTCCACATAGTTATGCAGGCGTTGGTTGATGAGGGGGATCGTGTACTCTGCCCGGACCCGGGATTTGTTTCTTATGCAGCTCTTGCAACCCTTGCGGGCGGGTGCCCGGTAAGCATGCCACTTACACATGACTTTCATATCAATGTGGAGAAGGCAAAGGGATTGATGGACAATGCGAAGATTATGGTATTGAACTCCCCGTCCAATCCGACTGGAGCAGTAGAAAATAAAGAATCCATCCAGGCCCTTGTCGAATATGCGGATGATGCGGGCGTTACGGTTGTGTCCGATGAGGTGTACGAGCATTTCATCTACGGAAAACAGCACTGGAGTGCAGCCCGGTTTGGTGAAAATGTTATTACCATCAATGCGACAAGCAAGACCTATGCGATGACCGGCTGGCGATTGGGATACCTCGCCGCTCCTGAAGAGATTGGATCGCAATGCGTCAAAGTTCACCAGTATTGTCAGGCATGTGCAACATCCATTTCCCAGTATGCGGCTCTTGCAGCATACGAAGGAGACCAGAGTCCGGTAAAAATAATGCATGACGAATACCGAGTGAGACGGGATCTCATCTGCAAAGGGCTGGCAGAATTAGGATTTGTCTTCCCGGTTCCGGAAGGTGCATTTTACGCATTTGTTCCGATGAAACCGGAGCTCACCCGGAAAATTATTGAACAGGGAATTGTTATTGTTCCCGGCACAGCGTTTGGTGTGAATGCACCTGAGTATACCCGTTTCAGTTATGCAACCTCCCGGGAAAATTTACACAAGGCCCTCGGCAGGATACAAAAAGCAATGAGTGATTGAAATGGTCAAAGAACTTTTAAAAAAGTTATCGAATGCACATGGGGTATCAGGCAGTGAAAGCAGTGTATATGCAGTCATTAAAAAAGAACTCAAAGGGTATGTTGACGAAATAAAAGAAGACCCCCTCGGGAACCTCATTGCCATCAAGCGAGGTAATAAATTCAAAGTGATGCTCGCTGCCCATATGGATGAGATCGGGCTCATGGTTAAGTATGTCGATGAGAAGGGTTTTATCCGGTTTGTCGCTCTTGGAGGCTGGTATGGTCCGACACTTTATAACCAGCGGGTTATACTACATGGGACAAAAGGAAAGTATCTCGGCGTAATCGGTGGTAAACCTCCGCATATGATGGATGATGAAGAACGGAAGAAGGGGGTTAAAGTTGATGATATGTTTATCGACGTCGGGGCATCGAGCCGCGAAGAAGTTGAATATCTGGGCATCGAAGTCGGAACACCAGTGACAGTCGATCGTGAGTTTACAAGCCTTGCTTATAACCGCGTATCCGGAAAGGCATTTGATAACCGGGCCGGTGTTGCCATGCTCATAAAAACCTTAAAAGAGATGAACTCCCCGCTTACCATCTTTGGTGTTTTTACCGTTCAGGAAGAAGTCGGACTCAAAGGTGCAAAAACAAGTGCCTATACTCTGGAACCTGACTGTGCGATTGCTACAGATGTCACTATCCCTGGTGACCACCCGGGAATTGAGATAAAGGATGCACCGGTAGAAATGGGAAAAGGCCCGGTAATTACTATTGTGGACAGCAGCGGCCGCGGACTCATCGCCAGTCGGAAAGTAGTGAAATGGCTCAAAGATGCAGCGGATAATCACGGAATTCCGGTACAGATGGAAGTGGGTACCGGGGGCACTACCGATGCAACTGCGATCCACCTTACCAAGGGAGGTATTCCCAGTACCACAGTCAGCATCCCCTCACGGTATATACATTCACCAGTTGAAGTTCTTGATACACAGGATATTGAAGCCGGCGTAAAATTGCTAGTTGCGGCCCTGAAACAAAAACCAGTACTTTAATCCAGATTACTTATTTTTTGGACCTGAACAGCAATCAACTGGTTACAGGAATGAGGGAATTATTATGATGGCAACAGATTGAAATATGGAATAAAGGAATTTTTGTGGGAGAATCCGAACATCCTTTGATTATAACTGCGTTGAATGCGGCACTCCTCATATTGTAAAGAAAGGGCAATTTTATTGTCACCATGTTTATTTCAATAAAAAGTCAAGTTGCGTTATTGAAGAAAATAGAATATATAAAACAAATCTTGGAATTAAGATTAACCAAAAAATTTTGGATAACAGGAAAACCAAATAAATTTGTTCTTTCGTGTAATAGTTGTCATGTTAAATGGAATCCCAGAACGAATCGTGTATAATTGGGCTAAATATTTTGAAGAGATTATCAATGTTTATTAGAATGGCAAATCTTGTAGCCCGAAAGAAGAATCTGAAAAATAATTTTATGTTAATAAACGTATACGCATTAAATAATGAGGTAGAGTATCCCGACCGAAATTCAATTGAGTGATTCTATTGATTATTCATTACTCGACTATTTGTATGGCCAATGGCTGTATATTTTTTTAAAGATGGTTCTGACCAGATTTATAAAATCGGCAAATTTTTATTGGGAATGTAATAATTCTGTAGCTTTTATTAGAAGTCCTTCAGATCCTTTGCCACTAATCTTTTTTGCGGGTACTCCGGCAATAGTTATTCCTGGTTCTAAAAAAGATTTATTTACGACTGCATTTGCTCCAATTGCAATATTGTCGGCTATTTCAATCTCTCCAAATATTTTTGCACCAGGTCCAATGTATACATTATTACCAATTTTAGGCCTTTTATTTTGAGATCCAGCTTGTTTACCTATATTGACACATGAATGAATTCGGCAATTCGCTCCGATTCGTGCCGATCCAACAATTAGCGTTCCGCGGTGTGCAATAGCCAAGCCGGGTCCAAAAACATTAAATCCAACTGAAAAACCCAATTTTGTCGAAATACTTTGGAATCTCCATTTTAAAAAATAGATATATGGTTTCCAGAAGGGACTATTCTTGCAGTTAATAAAATATTCAATCTTTCGTAAAAGACGTTCAAATTTCCATATTTCGTTTGTATAGATCTCCGGCCAACGTCTCTCCGCTCCCAGTGCCAGCCGGTCTGTTTCCAGGTAATAAAGAAAATCGGTTTTTGATTGTATCACAGTTTTCAAATATGTTCTCTTTCGAATTTATTGCTATCGAATCAAATAATCGTGTGATCTTTTTAAACGATAAATGAATATAACGATTTTTCGAGTTATTAATCTTCATGCAAAGTCTTACATTAATAAAAAAGCTGCATTATTCAATATCTAAATGAATCTCTACATCACAATTTTTTAATTATTCGGATTAAATTTCTTTTGAGTGCGATTTTGAGGGATGGAACAAAGTTTAACACCTGAAAAGTAGGTCGCCCCAGCCGAGACTTTAACTTTTTGATAAAATCACAATAAATTAGTATAATTAAAAAGCCAATTCGCAAAATCTATTCTTATTCTTGCAATCCAATTTTAGAAAATGATATCAGTTGGGGTGCTAGAAGTGAAGGGTGCATTTCGCTTGATACCACCAACGCTGACTAAATATGCGGGGTTATAGGAAGTGCAAAAAATGCCACTCTTTTGTTTCAGGTTGATGTTGTAAGGTTTATTCCTCTTGAGATGCTAGTATCATATATCCGAAAAATTTTATAAAACATATTCAACTAATGTCGAATTGGAAAAGGAGTATTGTAGATGAAATTTTGTAAATTAAATAGCATCTTCATAATAATACTTATTGAGATATTCCTGATGTCTATAGTCGGAAGTGCATCAGCATATCAACTCTATCTCAGTTGTCCCGGATTAGTACAGGTTGGTACCCCATTAGAATGCTCAATTGACAGCAATTTTCCGGCCGGGACAACCTTTGATGTTGTTATGTACCCGCCAGGATACACTACCATTCCACTCCTTAGCCAGACCGTTACAATTCAGGACAGTCATGCTACCCGGTATCAGATATTTGATACCACGGGATTATCCGGTGGGCAATACAGAGTAGAGATCCAGTTCATCGGTTCTGATGAGGACAGGCTTTCATCTGACTCCGTTACCCTGCAATTGCCCAGACTTCTTGAGTCTCCAATTGCCAACTTTTCTTGCCTCCCTAGAACCGGTGTTGCTCCTTTGACAGTACAATTCTCGGACAATTCGACCGGTTCCCCCACAGGCTGGGCATGGTTTTTCGGTGACGAGAATTACACACAGCCTTGGACGCTCATGAATGCAAGTGCCGGGTGGTCGAGGAGATATACCCATAGCAGTTTGGTGATGCCGGATGGGAGCATCGTACTAATGGGCGGTTTTGACTGGGATTTTAAGAATGACGTGTGGCGGTCGACGGATGAAGGTGCCACGTGGACTGAGATAAATAGTAGCGCCGGGTGGTCAGGTAGACTTCCTACCAGCGTGGTGATGCCGGATGGCAGTATTGTGCTGATGGGAGGAGGAACATACAGCAATTATAAAAATGACACATGGAGGTCGATAGATAACGGCGCAACGTGGACGCTCATGAATGCAAGTGGCGGGTGGTCGGCAAGAATTGGTCATAGCAGTGTAGTGATGCCGGATGGCAGCATCTTACTGATAGGCGGAATAGGTAACAAAGGCGCAGCGAATGATCTCGTAATGAATGATGTATGGCGGTCAATAGATAACGGCGCAACGTGGATGCTGGTAAATGCGAGTGCCGGATGGTCAGGAAGATCTTTCCACACTAGTGTTGTAATGGCAGACGGCAGCATTGTTCTGATTGGCGGTAGGGACGATGACATGAACAGTAGAAATGATGTGTGGCGATCAATAGATAACGGCGCAACGTGGATGCTGGTAAATGAGAGTGCCGGGTTGTCTCCGAGATGGGGTTACAACGGAGTAGTGATGCCGGACGACAGCATCGTTCTCTTGGGGGGCACGAATGGTGGCAGCACATATTACAATGACATCTGGCGGTCGACGGATGAAGGTGCAACGTGGGCTTATATGACCGCGACTGTCGGGTGGTCGGCAAGAGTGGGGTCTAGCAGCGTCGCGATGCCGGATGGCAGCATCGTGCTGATTGGCGGTTGGGACGCCATCTCCAATCTGAAGAATGACGTATGGCGGTTCATGCCTGCCGGTTCATCGGCACAGAATCCGTCCCATACCTATACCTCGCCTGGAACCTATCAGGTATCGTTGCAGGTATACAATGCCGATGGATACAACAGTACGCGGAAGGCAGGGTATATCAACGTAGATGTGAATAACGGAATAGCTATCTTCCGACCATCAACCGGTTACTGGTACTTTGACTACAACGTCGATGGAACTGTCGCTAAATCCTTTAGATACGGGGGAAGTACTGACCAGATCATTGTTGGTGACTGGGATGGAGACGGGCTGGATGGGATCGCAATTTTCCGACCTTCTACCGGCAACTGGTATTTTGATAATAATCTCGATGGTATAGTGGATCAGTCCTTCAGATATGGTGGAGTTGGCGACCAGATCATTAAAGGAAACTGGGAAGGAACAAATGACGGGATAGCGATCTTCAGACCTTCGACTGGATATTGGTATTTTGACTACACTCTCGATGGTGTAGTCGATAAATCCTTCAGATACGGTGGCAGTACTGACCAGATCATTAAAGGGGACTGGGACGGTGACGGGAAAGAGGGGATAGCGATCTTCCGTCCTTCAACCGGGTACTGGTATTTTGATAATAATCTCGATGGTATAGTGAATCAGTCCTTCAGATATGGTGAGAGTACTGACCGGATCATAGTCGGAAACTGGCAGGGAACCCAAGACGGAATCGCAATCTTCCGTCCTTCAACCGGGTACTGGTACTTTGATTACACTCTCGATGGTGTAGTCGATAAATCCTTCAGATACGGTGGCAGTACTGACCAGATCATTAAAGGGGACTGGGACGGTGACGGGAAAGATGGGATAGCGATCTTCCGTCCTTCAACCGGGTACTGGTATTTCGATTATGCTCTCGATGGTGTGGTCGATAAATCCTTTAGGTACGGAGGTAGTAATGACTGGATCATAGTCGGAAATTGGGTACCCCAGCCAACAAAAACAATCACATTTACTCGGGATTTGACCGTTATCCCCAGCACAACGGTATATATCCCACTTTTGGGTAAAGTAATCTGGAAGAACGACGATCCCTTAAAGCCCCACGGTATTGCAGCTATTGACGCACAGGGAGCAAAATACTTTGGGGGGCTGACTGGTGTTCAAATCCCTTATAAAAAGACCTTCGAGGTTACCTTTGACACAATCGGTACATTCGACTACAAGACAACGTTCCAGCCGGAAATCACGGGACGAGTATTCGTAACTCAGTAAAAAAGATCTCATGACCTTTTTTTCAACCTTATCCCTGATTACGAATACTTAACTCGCCTTTACAGGTTTATCCCATTGATCCAACCGCTTCCTTACATGCTTATTGAGTGTAAACGGTTTATTTGCCTGAGCGTTCTTTTTCATGTAATATAAAGTCCCTTTCGAAAACTCCATCTTCTGCCAGTCAACGTAAGAAATGTTAAGAATTTTTTTTCGAACGGTGTCAGAATCGTTACGTTTAACGTTTAATTCAGACGTTAGAACGTTAAAATTAACGTTATATAACGTTAGAAAACGTACTAACTCTCTTGTTTTTAACGTTATCAAATACCCAAACGATATTTCTTTGTCATGGTATTTTTTGACCTTGTTCAGCCACATATTTACAGATTGAGTTACTTTTTGCACTTCCCTATAACCCTGACTAAATATGCGTGGGGCCGGATTCGAACCGACGAACGCCTGCGCGACGGGACCCTAAATCCCGCTCCTTTGACCTAGCTCGGATACCCACGCCCTGTAAAGAGGCACTGATTGATTTTTACGCGATGGTTAATCAACAGGACATCCCTGCATAGTCATCCTCGCGTGCTTATTACTTAGGTGCGGTGAAAATATGAGCGTATCGTCAGCTTCGAGAGTATGATCCGATAAAAAATATTCAGCTCTGAAGAAAATGCACAAAAACACCAAAACGCTCAACACGGATTTCACAGCCGCTGTTATTTCCCCTTTAAAATGCAATAATTCCCGTAACAGGAACTTCGCCAAAATCCCTCCCAGCGCATTGGCGTTAAAGGGTGACAGGCACGTCTCCTTCTTTATTGAAGATAATATCGTGTACCCTGAAGAAGGAATTCCCCGGAGCTAAAAAAACGTCGTTATAGTTCCACCCTGGTCACGACACCGTGGATCTTATCTGACGGCAACTTGTAGAACTGGACCATAGACGGGGTAATGCGTTTTATCGCTGCAAAGATTCGCCAGACCGGATGGGTGGTAATAATGTCTTCCATACCATAGAAGATTGTCTTTTCATCAATCTCGGCTTCTTTTAAGATTGCGCCGATATCGACAATTTCCATGTATCCTAAATAGATCTCAAAGATGGAGAGCCCCGTTGCTATCTCGCGGGTAACCCCCCACGTTACGCCAAACGGTTGTTCCGTCCCGATAACCGAAACGATAATATTATCGTCATAGATGATGTTGTTCGTGAACATAATCCGGGGAATATACTGGGGCAACCTGCGGAAGTCACGTGCGAAAAATAATGCAGAGCCGGAAATCCTGTTGATGGAATTATATATTTCATTAAACTGCTTCAGGAAATCGTCAATGGGGACCGGTTGCAGGGCTGTGGCGAGTTTTTTCTGGCCGTATACATAGATCAAAATAACTCCAAGGGGAATGGATGCGATCAGAAGTGACCAGTAGCCCCCGTACGGAATTTTACTGAAATTGGAGAACAGGAACACGGTCGTGACAAGCAGCACGACAACCGTTAAAAGCGATTTTATCAGTTCACCGCGGAGGATTAATATCCAGAGGATCATAATACCGGTGATCATCATCGTTCCGCAGACCGCCAGTCCATACGCATGAGTCAGGTTATTGGAATTCCGGAAAATTGCGATAATCAGCAGGACTGCAAAAAGCAGCATCCAGTTAACCACATCAATATAAATCTGTGACCTGAGATGAATTGAGGTATATTCAATGCGCAGAAGGGGCAAAATGCGAGTGGTGATTCCCTGGTAGACAATCGAAAATATTCCGGAAATCATTGCCTGAGAAGCGATGATGGTAGCTGTAATGCTCAAAAGAAGGAAAGGAATATACAGCATCTTCATCTGAGAAAATACCATCTCAAAAAGGACATTTTTTGCATCCGGGTGCATCATTAAAAACGCACCCTGGCCAAGATAATTAATCGAAAGTGCGATAAAAACAAGGTACCACGCACGGACAATAGGTTCCCTGCCAAGATGCCCCATATCCGCATAGAGTGCTTCACCGCCGGTTGCGCAGAGTATTACCGATGAGAGGATGAGAAATCCTGCCATACCGTTCTGCAGGAGATAATTTATTCCATACATCGGGTTGATTGCATAGAGTACCTGCGGTGCTGAAATAAGTGCGAAGAGCCCCGCTCCTGCAAGCGATAAAAACCATATGACCATCACCGGGCCAAAAGCCCATGCAACCTTTTCAGTGCCCCGCACCTGGATTGAGAAAAGTCCGATTGCGATAAGTGCGGCAAGAATCATAAGAGCGAGCTGCGACAGGTTCTCAAAACCGGGGATAAGGAGGATTCCTTCTACCGCTGAAAGGATGCTGATCGCCGGTGTAATAACACTATCCCCGATGAACAGCGAAATTCCGACAATCGCCAGCAGGGATATAAATGCAACCTGGTTTCCGGATTTTAACAGAGGTAAAAGGATCTCTTTGAGCACGATTGTCCCTCCTTCACCCTTTTTACCGAGGTGCATGGCAAGAAAAGTATACTGAACCGTGACAAGAATGGTGAGCGTCCAGATGATCAGGGAGAGGATACCCATGATATTCTGGGGTGTGGGGGGGATGAGGAGAAATATTGCCGTCAGGGTGTATATCGGACTTGTCCCGATATCGCCAAAGACAAGCCCCATCGACTTGACGATTCCCGGGATGGAGAAATAATTTTTGAGCATTTCTTTAATACCAGTCGTCAGAAATAGGGTATAATCCTTTCTCTTTTAAAACAGGAACTGCGGATTATTGCTGTTTTTCTTGTATTATTTTCATGTATTATGTTTGAGAAAGTGATGAGGGCTCACCCCTCTCTTTTCGTTCCTGCACGTACATCCGGTAACTGGTAATGATGAGGACAATGATAAGCGGACCGAGTACAAAACCGGCGAGCCCCATGGTGAGAATCCCGCTGATAATCCCGATAAACATGATTACAGGATGAATTTTCACCCTCCTGCCGACAAGCACCGGGCGGGCATATATTTCAGGAACACAGGACACGATTATGTATCCGAGGAAAAAGATGATAAATACACCCCGGGTATCGCCAAGAGCAAGAGCATATGTCCCAACCAGGAAAAATGCAACCGATGATCCAAGAACAGGAATAAGTTCACAGAATGCGGTTAGGAAAGAATAAAAGATGATGTTTCCGTAGCCCAGCAGGTAAAAAACCGGTAAGGCAATAAAGAATGTCAATACTGCAATTGCGATCTGGACATAATAAATTACATACAAGGTGTCCAGTGTTACTTCAGATAACTTCCTGATATACCCTGTTAATACGTCAGGCACGTGACGCGTGAATTTCATTTTCAGTTCTTCTCCCCATCGTATCAGGGAAAATAATGAGACAAATAGCACGAGCATCTTGAACAATATGAGGTAGAGATTGCTGATCAGAGTCTTTTGATAGTCCACAAAAAGAGCGGTACCTTCCGCCAGAAAAGACGACAGATTCGATTTGGAAATTGGGATGCCATAATCCAGGGGATTGGTTGCCGGGTCGTTAAGCCATGTACCAACCGTCCCGAACATGTCTGTCAGAACATTAACATTTGATGACACGATCAAGAGAGTGATGCCTGCTATAATGGCAGTTGCGAACAAGACAGCAAAGGTCACGACAGCCGCAGAGATCTCAGGCAAAGTATACCGGGAAATCCGGTGGTGCACCGGAATAAGAATTGCAGCAAGAGAGGCTCCGAGAAGCACCATATCCATGATCGACCAGAATACAATAAATCCAGCAAGTATAAGGGCGACAAAGAAAATAAAAACAAAAAGGTCGGCATGGAGTGGTTTCATGAATAAATACCTATTGTAACGGGCTTGAATTAATAGCTATGTTGCTTTTTTAATCGGTAAACCGAACTAAAAAAGCGATACCCATAACAATATAAAACAACCAATCAGCATGATTATCAGATGAAGCGCAGCGAGCATGTCGCTATGATAGCGCATAATATAGGTGTCACGTTTAATTTCCTTGGCATGGCTTCACTGCTGCCTTTTCTTGTCCTTGTAATTTTTCGGGAATGGGATATGCTTCTTCCCATGGCCTCCGCCCCGGTGATGTTCACCATATTAGGGTATCTCCTCTCCCGTGTTCCCTACACAGATCTCACGCCAACACTTTCCGACTCACTTGTTGTGGTAGCCCTTTCCTGGTTTGCGATTGCTCTAGTCGGGGCACTCCCGTTTGTTTTTGGGCTCCACATATCGTATACCGACAGCGTTTTTGAAGCGATGTCCGGCTGGACCGGCACTGGTTTTACGATGATAACAACCCTCGATACAACACCCAACACCCTGTTATTCTGGCGTTCGTTTACTCAGTGGATCGGCGGGATTGGTATCATAGCGTTTCGCATCTCGCTCAGCAGGAAGACGAGTGCCACACTTTTCCAGCTCTACCGTTCTGAGGGCAGAACGGAAGCGCTGATGCCCAGCGTGGTTTCTACCGGGAGAAGGATGTGGCAGATCTATCTTTTTTTAACCTTCATGTTCACAGGAATGGTCATGCTGTCGGGAACTGCACTGTGGGACTCACTGAACCTTGTCATGGTCGCTCTTGCAACCGGCGGATTTTCGATTCATGATGCCGGTATGATGTATTATAACAACCCGATGCTTGAAATGCTCCTGATCCCTGTTATGCTTGCCGGTGCACTGCCGTTCAAGATCTATTTTCTGCTTTATCGTGGGAATATTAAAGGAATGTTTAGGGACCAGGTCTTGCAGGTGCTTCTCCTTATCGCGGCAGTCGGTTCAGCGATTACATCTCTTGATCTTTTTATATTCAACAATCTCTCTCTTGAGCAGGCAATCCGTGAAGGAACGTTCTGCGCAATATCAGGGTTCACCACAACCGGTCTTCAGAATTCTAATCCTCATCTCTGGGCAGCAATCCCCATCGCGGTCGTCACGATGATGATGCTGATTGGCGGTGCAGCCGGGAGCACTGCAGGTGGTATCAAGGTGAACCGTGTCATGCTTGCGTATGATGGCGTGAAATGGTGGTTGAAACGCTTTTTTGTATCAAGCCGGGTGCTCGTCCCGTTGAGGTTCGAGGGGCGTACATTTTCGCGGGAGATCGCCGACCTTGAGATCTCCAAAAATATGGTTGTCATCATGCTGTATATCGTCACAATCTTTTTAAGTACCGTTATACTGATGCATCTCTACATTACGATGTTCGGGCTGAATGAGATTGTCTTTGAGGAAGTGTCGGCAATCAGCAACGTGGGACTTGGCCTTGGCTACATCACGGCAGCAAGCCCATTCGCTGTTAAATGGATCTTTATTATTCTCATGTGGCTCGGAAGACTGGAGATTGTTCCGGTGATTATTCTTGTTACGGGCGTCTTCAAAGGGATTCAGGACGATTTGACAAAACAGAAACCGGCACCCAAGGTATATAATCTGCAGGAACGCTATTAGAGAAGATACATTATCCGATCACGCCGCCGCTTCCTGCCATACAGGAATACAGCAACTGCAAGGATTACCAGCCCTGCTGAAAGCAACGCATTTTTTACTGCCATATCAATGATCCAGAGAATCATTCCCGAGAAGGTGGACATTGCTGTTGGAGGCGGCGGAGCGACAACGCTGGTGGGTATCTGGGTCGGTATATTGGTTACTGTACGATTCTGTACCGGAGCAACTTCTTTGGAAAATAACGCAAAAAAGCAGAAATGCGATATCTGTGCAGAGACAATACCGGTGTTCGGGTTGTAACTGGTAGGTACATCCTGCCATGTGTTGTCATTTCGATCATATGTTTTTACCATAAAGTCCTGTCCCCAGTGTGCCTGAGGGACTATGAAATCGAGAGAAACTGATGGTGAGAACGTACAGGTATCCGGCTGCAGATCGTATGTCTCCCCTAGAGGAGTAAACGGGGAACCTGCTGGTAAAGCAGGTACGGTATCCTGAGGAATTGCCTTGATTGTTACAGATGAGAGCGGATTTCCTTCACTGTCCAGTGCTAAAACTCCTTCCCCGATGCTGACAGTAGCGATCCCGTCAGTTGACTGCAGTATGGTCTTCTGAGTTATGACTCCCTGGGCGTTTGAGTAGAGTTTGCCGGTTTTTCCCGGATCGGGGAGTGAGGGAGTTGTAATCACAGGTGCCGGTGTAGTCAGGACAACAACCGGTCCTCCTTCTGATCCACTTCCTGATCCCGTATGAGAGGCAACTGAGAGGGTAAGGAGCTGTATGGGGTTACCGTTACCGGAGACTTGTGCAAGTCCAAAAGTCGAGAAATAAAGTGGTACTTCAGCAGTAAAAAAATCCATGTCCCCCGCCCGGTTGCGGGTTGGTTTAAGACCGATACCCATGGTGTTGCCCAGAGAATCGTAACCGGTTCCGATGATTATAACAGGAGTGGTTGGTGTTTCCTGAATTGAATCGTACCATAGTGAACTTATGCTCATGTTTATTGTAGCAGTTCCCTGGCCAAATAGGGGATTTTTTGTAATGCGAGCGGTAAACGGGATGGTACTGACCGTAGTAGACCCGGTCGGAGGGATCAGGGAGGCAAAATACTCAAAGGTAGCAATATCAGCGGGGATCGCACCTTCCCATAGCTCACTGGTGATGGTGGATCGGGCAGGGTAATTGGTATCGCTGAATTTATAATTCACCCCAATCTGATGGGTTAAGTTGGTCGCCGTCAGGTCCCTTGTATGGAAATAAACTGTGGAAAAGTTGCCGATAATTGTCTGGTTTGCCAGTTCATTAAAACCTGTTTCATCGGATGAAACAAAGGAAATATTCTGCCAGCCATATTCTTCAGGAGGTTCGGATGCAAAGAAAGACCAGTCGGCATCTGCACTATAGGAACTCAGGAGTGAACCGTTGTAAACAACAAATGGTTTACGATATCTTTGATCAGTAGTTATTCCCTTTATAGGAAGTACTGAGATCTCCGATGCACCGATCAGGGTCCGGATATAATCAGTCTGCGTTTTTGTATTGGTAATGCCACTGCCGAACGTATTGTTGACGGTGAGCGATACGGTATACGAGAATCCTGGTTGGTTATAGACATGACTCGGATTCTGCTCGGTTGAAGTGGTGCCATCACCAAAATCCCAGATCCAGCTTTTTGGCCCTCCACATGAGGTGTCCGTGAAGTGGACTGTGAGTGGAGTGAACCCATAGAGTGGTGCTGCGGAAAAATCGGCTTCCGGTGGAGCGTCAATATATATTTTATACTTACAGATATCCGGCGAAATATTCCTGCAGAGTGCATTCCCCACAGTAAGTTTCACCGGATAAATACCGGCACTGACAAACTGGTGGGTCACCGGAACGACCGGATTAAGGCTCCAGGGAGAACCATCACTGAAATTCCATGAGTGGTAGAGGACCGGAGTTCCTTGTGTAGTTTCTGTAAAGGTTACCGATAGCCCGGGTGATCCGGAAGCAGGTGTTGCCGAAAAACCTGCAGCCGGGCATGCAACAGCAGGGCCAAGCGTGAACAGGAAAATATCCTGGTCGCTTTGACCAGCCCGGGAATCTGCCCATACAATCCGGGAGTCGTATATGTCAGGATTCATCTGCGATCCGGACAGGTTGTTGGGTGCGACCCATGTCTCAGTTCCGGTCAGGAGATCATAGAGATAGATATCAGGCAATGCAACAGGACGCCGATAATCTTCAACAACAACTTTGTTATCATTGATCGAGGGGTGAAGCTGATCGAATGGGGTTGCAGTCAGCGGTGTCAGGCGGGTTATTGCACCCTTATCGAATACATGAATATGGATTTTGTCATCTGTAAGATTGGTTGCTTCCCAGACAATTTTTTCGCCGTAGTTATGGGGGAAAGTTTCCTGGTAAAATTGTTCAGAGACAGGAACAGCGGTATCAGTACTCAGGTTATACAGCCAGATATCAGAGGGGGAATTAAGGGCATTACCGGTCCAGTTTTCGTAAACAATGTAATCCTGATAGATTTCCGGATGCTTCTGGTCTCCATCACCATACACAATGAGTTCCGGTTGTAATCCGCTGTTTCTTACAACAGAAATATCCCAGTTACTGTTGGTTACATTGTAGTCCTGCCAGACAATTGTGTTCCCGGAAATCTTGGGATAATTGTATTCATAATTCATCGAATCATAGTAACCATTATACTCGTTCCGGGTAAGGGAAGTTGTGTCATAGTTGACGATCTTTGAATCGCTCCCCAAAAAGTCGGGCTCTGCCCAGACGACAGTATTCCCGTAAATTGACGGATGATATTGATAATTTGGAGAAGGATTAAGCGGATATTCCTCTCCCGATGCAAGGTCGTAGAGATAAATCTGGCTTATGAATGAATCCCGGATGTCCTCCCAGACGATTTTATCCCCGGAGATTGCCGGAGCTGACCCAAGCGCAGCGGTCGGGCGTGTAGTGATGGGCGTCTCCGTGCCATTGGGAAGAGCGGAGGTAAAGCTGGTGAGGGAAGCGAGAAAAAGCAGTACTATAATGAGAATCATTCTCATTTCTCTCATTTTTGCCGGTTCACTCCTCCCGTTAACGACAGAATGCAGCTTCATATTTTCCATCTCGACCGCGGAACTACGTTACCTCTGCATCATTGCTGCTGGTCATGCAATTATCTGATTACGGGTAAACCCAGCCGAATCCCTTGAAGTAATCCTTGAATACACTTGCCTTGAGGCCAAATATTGCATCATTCGAAGTGGCAAGGTCAGTAGTCTGGTACCAGGCTCCTGATGCCAGCGCACCGGGGGGCAATCCTGTAGGATTAGGGTCTGTCTGACCCCACGGATTTCGCATGACAATATAATATGGGGAAATGACACCAAGGACAGAATATGAGTGGTTGCCGACAATCGTTGCATCAGTGTATGTTATACCTGCAGGGGGGGTCTGTATTCTTGGATCATAAGTATACGCGACCATGGGCTTTGCGGTTATCCTGTAAGGGCCGGCATTTTTACATGCTGAATTAATCTTATTGTAAATATCAGATGCATTGGTGAAATTTACTGTTGAGTACCTTGATGCCGTGCTTGTGACAGGATTAGTCCCTGGTAATGGTTTATATGTCGTAAATTTCCGACCGGTGAGATTCATGAGGGCAAGTATAGGATCACCCGTGCATATTTTTGAATAATCTGGTTTATCTGACTTGTTTCCTACCCAACTGGCAAATGCTTTTTCATACATTGCGATCCAGATCTCTCCTGCAGTTAATGATTTTGAGTAATGGTAAATGTTATTTGAATCCAAGGGAAGGAGATTTGTAATAGAAAACTGTGGATCGGCGATAGGTGCTAATCCCTCGGACGCTGGAGGCTTATAGAATGTATAGTAGTATGGCAGACTGGGTTTGTCTGGAATGAGAATTGGTTCGGAAAAAGCTACTGATGTGAGAGCGGCAATGAAGAAACAGTCAGGAAGATCTCCCTGTACCGGATCTTTGAATAACCGGCTCGTAACAGTGTAGTTGCTACCTGCCGGATTTGGAGCCCATGTAGGACTCGAAACCGGAGCGCATGGCCTCATATCACCGGTCTTCACAAAAAGAGGAGATTCATTTTTAGGATCGAAAAGCTTTTCATAGGGCATATCTAAAGCGTCTGCAAGTTTTCTTCTTTTTTGCTCCGGTTCCATTTTATTCCATTCTATCTTTTCACCTTTTTTGAATTCGGCAATAGCGAAAGGATTTCTCGCTCCGATAACCAATGGTGTTTCAACTTCATCGGGCATAGGTTTTCAACCTCACGTGTTAATCAGATTCACAATATATAA
Organism: Methanoregula sp.; assembly: GCA_028679185.1. Taxonomy (GTDB): domain Archaea; phylum Halobacteriota; class Methanomicrobia; order Methanomicrobiales; family Methanospirillaceae; genus Methanoregula. Next base: position 30,929 of record JAJRBZ010000047.1, read on the forward strand.
TATTTATGTATGAAAATTATTAATATTTTAGATAACATATGTGACGTTCCCGTCTCAGTGGAAAATGAGAAAGTGTAAAGACATTCGAGCAGGTGAGACACAACAATGTCGGGCACCACTTTGGTCGCCTGCCTGAATGGTCTATTTTGTTTCACAGGTGCATCGATTGCAGTGATGACACATGGTTTGATGGATGCACCACAGACATAAATGATGTTTGCATTCACCGTATTACAGGTTATTAAAAAAAGACTATCATCCTGCTTAAGGTTCAACGCAATCAACTGCCTCACTAAATTCAGGACATGCAGTAAATGTTGATAATGTGACTACCGCGTGAACCGGATCATATAAAAAAATCATCTCTCATATTAATGAAGATGCAGCGCACATAGTTGTGGAATAACGGGGTTCAATGGCAGAAATTAAGATCGTAGGGACAGCACATGTCTCACAGCAGAGTGTCGATGAAGTGCGGGCAGCAATCGAGGACTACAAGCCTGATGTCGTGGCGATTGAACTTGATTCATCCCGATTTACTGCCCTTAAAAAGCAGACCAGGGACCCATCCGTAAGCGACGTCCTTGAAGTAAAGAACTTCAACACACTTCTTGTCCAGTGGCTGCTCGCTTACCTCCAGCGCAAGATCGGTATAGACGTTGGTGTAGAACCTGGCGCCGAAATGAAAATTGCGATTGAAGAGGCAGAGAAGCGGAGCATTCCCATTGCTCTTGTTGATCGGGATATCCGCCTTACACTCCTTCGATTCTGGAGTTCACTGGGAATCCTGGAAAAGATCAGGATGTTCTGGGCGTTGATCATATCGATAGCTGAAATTGATAATGGCCAGGAAATTGATATCGAATCACTCAAAGAACAGAATGTCATCGATGCGGTGATGGAAGAATTCCGGAAATTTTCACCCAACGGAGCCCGTGCACTGATCGATGAACGCGATGCATTCATTGCTCACCAGCTTCTCCTTTTAAAGATTCAGCGGCCTGAGGGGCGAATCCTTGCGGTTGTCGGTGCAGGGCACAGGCAGGGAATATCAGATTATCTTGACAAACCGGATTCGCTTCTCCCGTTCGATTCTCTCGTTTCCGAACCGGCATCGTTTCCATGGTCAAAAGTCTTTGGATTTGGCGTAACAGCAATATTCTTCCTTCTTCTTGCAGCAATTGCATTCTCCGGTGTTGGCTGGAATGTGCTGCTCTACGCATTTCTCTTCTGGGTCATTATTCATGGGGTGCTTGCTGCGCTTTTCACGCTTCTTGCCGGCGGGCACCTTTATTCGGCACTCACATGTTTTTGTGTTGCATGGTTTACCTCCTTAAACCCAATGATCCATGCGGGCTGGATTGGTGCATATGTTGAAGCGAAAGTCAGGAAACCACCGATCTCGGACTTCAGGAAGATATATGAAGCCGAAACTCTGACCGATATGTCAAAAATCCCCCTTTTCCGGGTTGTTCTTGTTGCAGCCCTTGGAAATCTCGGGAGCCTCCTTGGAACTGTTCTTTACTTTATTTTTATCTTTCCGGTGCTTGGCATCGATCCCCGTATCGTAATATCGTCAGGGATTCACAATATGTGGGTATTTGCAACCGGCGGGATGTAAAAATTGTATGATTTTTATTTTTTCATTTCTGCGATCTCTTTGTCAATCCAGTCCTGAACGAGCAGTGTCAGTTCCTGACAGTTCATGTTGGCATGGTATCGGATTCTGATCTCGATTTCAAGTAAATCCAGAAGTGGCTGCACAACGGAAAAATAGGATTCAGGACAGGAAAAACCCCCTTCTTTTTTGAGCTGAAGCATTACCAGCTCGTTTAAGTGTTCGAGTTCTCCGGTAAGATCGATGATATTTTCCAGAGTCATGCCAGGTGGGACTGGAGAGAGTAATACATCGTCAGCCTCAGTTGAATTTTTTCTTGGAGAATCCTGGTCATTATCACGGTTCTGATCCGGCATTGTATTGCATCCTTTGAACAACAATCATATCAGACAGCTGAGCGGCCTGTAGAAGATGGAATTTACACAACCTCTCGTCTGAAAGAATTTATATTTTCTCGTATGTGCACCAGACCAGAAAGATTATTCTCTTCTACGGCACTCTCCTCTTTGAAGCACAGGAAACATCAAAAAAAGTGATCCCATGTCTAGCACGGCACTCCTTGTTATCGAAGGATTATGGTGGACCCCTGAACAGAAGCCAAAACGCCCGTCCGTTCTGCTTTTCTTAGAAGGACTGGAAAGTTTCCGGGGTGATTTTAACATATATTACGCTAACTTTTACGAAAAAACCGGATTCCGCAAAGCGCTTGAAGATGATTTAACCAATACCCGCGAAGACCGTCTTTTCTTATATGTCGCTGCGCATGGAACGGGTAAACGTATAGGTGGCTTAAAATCAAAAACCGGTATGAAACTTCCTGCGATGTTCAAAGCGGTGAAAAGTGCCGCCAACTATTCAAATATTGAAGGCGTTCTCATCGGTTCCTGCAGCGTGGGGAATAATATCAATGACTTCATTTCCACAACGAAAAATTCGCACATCGCATGGATCTTCGGGTATACATGTGAGATTGGCTGGATGGCAAGTACACTTATCGATGTATCAATTTTTGAACACTTAATGAAACTCAAGAAGAGTGATCTTAAAAGCAGGAAAAAAATCCTGAATGCGTTTCAAAAAGCTCTCATGCGTTTTAATGGTGATTCGGTCCTGTGCAAGGAGAAAGGAAAAAACATCCCTTTAAAGGAGGCCATTACACTGGTCGTCCAGCCCCGCACCCTTGGATCTAAAGCCCAGGATGAGACAAAAAATCTGCTTGAAAATCTGGGGTGGAATAATAAAATAAGGTAATCGGGCACTATTTTCATTAATCGTCCCACCTCCTCTTACCCTTCCATCCATGTGATCATCGCTGTTACTCTGATAGCACTGCAATCCTTTTTTGCATGCTCCCCTGCTATCAGTCAAAAAAAAGAAAATCTTCACCCTCCAAAAAAAAAATGCAACCGCAGACAGGGATAACAGAATGCCTTCTGTTATTCTGTTGCCTGATAATTAAAAAAAAGTTTTTCAGGCAAACATGACGCCTTCAACATCTCTGAAATTACGGTTGAAATCGAGATGGATTTTGGTAATAGCTGCAAGGAAATCTTCCTGTTTAATCGCCGGACGTTCCTTCCTGATCGCAAACATACCCGCTTCCATGCAGATTGCCCGAAGGTCTGCACCGTTCTTGCCTTCGGTCTGTTTTGCGATTTCGCAGAGATCCACATCTTCATCAATCGTTAGTTCCCGGCAGTGAACCTTGAGGATTGAGAGACGTCCGGTTTCATCCGGTAACGGGATCTCGATAATCCGGTCAAAGCGTCCTGGTCGGAGCAATGCCCTGTCAAGAATATCTATACGGTTTGTTGCACCAATGATTTTCACGTCACCCCGGTTCTCGAATCCGTCCATCCCGGCCAAAAGCTGCATAAGCGTACGCTGCACTTCCCGGTCCCCGGATGTATTTGCCTCAGTACGGGATGCCCCTACTGCATCAATCTCGTCAATAAAGATAATCGTCGGAGCCTTCTTCTTGGCAAGATCAAAAAGTTCACGGACAAGTCGTGCTCCTTCCCCTATATATTTCTGGACGAGCTCAGATCCCACGACCCGCATAAAGTGAGCGTGTGTCTCATGGGCAACAGCTTTTGCCAGCAACGTCTTTCCCGTTCCCGGTGGTCCATGAAGCAGCACTCCTTTTGGAGGATCAATACCGATCCGCAGGAAAAGTTCAGGACGCGTCAGCGGGAGCTCGACTGCCTCCTTTATTTCGTTGATCTGGACTTCAAGACCCCCGATATCAGCATAGTTTTCCTGCGGGGACTCTACCAGTTCCATGCCATATACCTGAGCATCAAAGCTGGTGGGGAGAATCTCAACAATTGCCAGTGACTGCTGGTTGAGTGTGCAGCGTACACCGGGTTTGAGTTCCTCAGCATTAATTGATGGAGAACTCCGTACCAGAAAACGAGGGCCGGCACTGCTCCGGACAATGACACGGGATGTGTCGACAACGTCAGTGATAGTACCGATAATCAGCGGAGGGCTTCGGAGCTGTTCACTCTCACTTTTCAGTTTCCGTACTTCGCGTTCGTACCGGATCTTCTGGGTTTCAATATATCTCTTATCCGCTTCCACCTGTCGCAGTTGTTCGCGGAGTTCAAGGTTGCGGGATTCAAGGTTTCCAACCCGTTCTACCATCTGTACTTCGAGCTCGTGCTTGTCGTTTTCGATCTGGATCAGCTGACTGCGGAGCTGTTCCGAAAGTGTGCGGTATAATCGGTAGAGCTCTTCAGGCGTCTGGGGGTCCGGTGACTGATGGAGTATATCTCCCATCTTGTTTCTCAATTAGCTATATAGGGAAACTGCATATAAAGTGTTTGTGAGAATATGCAGTGTGAAATGTGTGGAGAAACGATACGGGGCATCCCCAAATTAGTAAGGGTAGAGGGTGCTGAACTGCAGGTATGCACGAAGTGCGAAAAATTTGGTACTGAAGTGCAGCAGCCTCGGCGCAAGGATCTTGTACGCCCGGAAACTTCGAAAACCCCGCGATCCGGTACAGGTCCGGGGGCTGTTCCTCAATTACGGAGAAAACGGGATCTCTTTGATTATATGGAGGGGGATATCGTTGATGATTATGCAGCCCGCATAAGGAAAGCACGAATGGATAAAGGGTTCACCTCAAAAGATCTGGCCATGCAGATTAAGGAACGTGAACACCTCATTAAAAAGATTGAGAACAGTGAATTGATCCCGGAAGAAGATGTAAGGAAAAAATTAGAAAAGATCCTCGAGATCAGGCTTATCGACGCTCCTGAAACGGAAAGCGAAAAAAAGGTTCAGAGTAAACTCACTCCCACACTGGGCGACCTTACGATCATTAAAAAAGTGAAGAAATAACAATACGTATTGGATTCTTTTCTTCTTTATGCCAGATCAATAACCGCATTATGCAGGATATCCAGCGTATCCCGCAATGCCCGTCCCGCATGGCGGGGTGGTGATAGATCTCCTGTGTCCGCAACGCATTCATCGCATCAGTTGTCCTGAGCAGATCGGTCATTCCGGAGATGTATAACTCCTCAATCATGTTATAATCATCCCGGGCATGCCGGATTTCTTCTTCCACTGCATCTTTATCAGTGTTCAGGTTCCTGATTCCACTGGAGATACACTCCGTACCGCTGAGAAGGTATTTTGCCATAGCAAGTATTGATTTATCGGGCTGAACACCAAAAGCGTACATCTCTTTTGCGGTCTCCTTTGAAAAGTTGAGGATATAATCCATCTGCCGCGAGATGCTGTAGATATCCTGCCGGTCAAACGGCGTGGAGAAGGATCGGATCAGTTTATCCTCCATATCATGGCGCATACTATCCACCTCATTTTCTATGCGGTCGAGTTCATGGGGATTTGAGAGAGGAAGCGTTTCCAGCCATACTACGAATGCCCGTACACCGGAAACGGTCCAGTCGGACTGGTGGGCAAGCATGGATTCAAAATCATACTCTCGGGGGAAAAATGCGGAGAACAGGTTCTTTTTTCTCTCCGGCTGCGGATTTTTGTGTGTGTTTTCTTTCTCAGTAACCATAGAGGATCACACTCCGGTAAAAGGGGAAATGATCAGGTAAAGGACGGCTGAAATGAGCATGGTGACCGGCATGGTAATTATCATTGCAGTCAGAATATGCGTTCCTACTGACCATTTCACTTTCCTGGGATTCTCGGCTGCACCCACGCCAATCACAGACATTGTGATGACCTGGGTGGATGATACAGGTGCCCCTGCCAGGGTTGAAATTGCAAGGGATGACGACGAAAAAAACTGTGAATCAAATGAGTGGATGGGTTCGATTTTGAAGATCCTGCGTCCCAGTGTGTTCATGATGCGCCATCCGCCGCTCATGGTGCCTGTCGCGAGCAGGATCGCACAGGTAATCCGGGCCCACAGCGGCACTTCTGCAGCCGTTGAGAGCCCGGCAGCAAAGAGTGCAAGGGCAATGATACCCAGCTGTTTCTGTGAATCGTTTGCCCCGTTGGAAAAGGCCATGACCCCTGCCGCACACCAGTTAAAGAACACAATCGTTTTGTTTGTCGTTCTTTTTGCATTCCGCAGGATGAAACCGGTGCTCTTGTGCATCAGGAAACTCCCGGCAAATCCAATCAGGATTGAGATTTCAAAAAAGAACAGGATTTTTACCAGACCGGTGATTTCATACGGAGGATTGACCAGCTCATAAAGACCCCAGAAGATGCTGCTGATCCCGGCTGCAGCAATACCGCCTCCGATAAGACCCCCGATCAGGGAGTGCGTGGACGATGAAGGGAGCCCGAATTTCCAGGTAATAATGTTCCAGACTGTTGCCGTCAGCAGCCCAATCAGGAGCACCAGCACAGTCTGATCACGGGAGGACAGGATAAGCAGTCCGGAGATGGTAAAGGCAACAGCACTGCCACCAAGGATCGCCCCGAGCAGCGATACACCTGCAACAAAGATGATCCCCGCTTTTGGTGTTGCCGACCGTGAAGCGATGAAGGTCGCAGCAATGGAACTTGCATCCTGAAACCCGTTGGTAAAGGTGAACACCAGCGCCAGGAGGACCGTGATAATTGCAATCTCGATCATGAGACAAGCTGCAAAGGCAGTGTGGCCGGATTGGGGCTGTACGGGACCCTGCAGTGTACCCAGCGCTGTATTCTCATCTCCACTCATAAAAGGATAGCGAGTGGAGGGCCGAGTAAGCTGACTCCTTCCAGGCTCTGATGGGGCACCTCATTCCGATCATAGAGCTGTACGAATGACTTTGACATTGTGCATGTCCAGAAAAATGAAAGGAGGCCGGCCATGTTCATGGCAGAATGGTGAGGAACACGTCTCCCACCCTTTTTTCCCGGTTTGTCAATGACTCCCTTCCCGCCGAAGGATCCGGCCTGAAGGATCTGGTGCGTCTGAAAGAAACGCCAGGTTTCCGGATCACCGATTACTACACATGACCCAAGCAGACGTACTCTCTCGCATTCCGTTTCTCCGTCGGTGACTTCTTCCCGCGGAACGTTATTTTTCTTTCCTGGTTGCAAAAAGTGACGAATTCCGGCACATGTTTTTAAAATACGTCCATCCTGCCGTTTTCAGGCAGAAATAAGGATTTTAATGGCAGGAAAATGTACGCTAATGGACGCTATTGGGAGGCAAAAACTAAGGGGTCGGATGGTCTGGTATGGGTCAAGTGAAAAGAAGGCCTGTTTTGGGCATTGGAAACCCGGATTTTCTCGTCGGATACCGTCATGGATTTAGGGATCCCTTAAACGGGTCATCTGACCCGTGCGATGGTAGGTTACCTGTGACAGGTATGGTGATTTGGCCGGGTCAGTGAATTTTTTAGTGTTCCAGTGGAAGCCCGGATCTACACAAACATATAGGGTGGTTTGGGAGAGGATTACGTCGGTGATCGTCGGTGGCAGGGAGGCATCGAACACCATCTCACCCACCCACCGTTCCGGGCCCGCTACGGCTTTGGATTACCCCTCCGGACACCCTTTTTCCGGAATCCCTTGCAAAAACAGGTCCGGATTTACCCACTTTTTCCAGAAACGCCCGTATAGCAGGATTTACGGCAAACGGGGCAATTTCCGTGGCGCCGTAAAACGCTAATGGACGCTATTGGGAGGCGAAACTCAGGCAAGACGGGGGCGGGGAGGGGATAGATGAAAGGAGGGGCTGTTTTGGGGGGTATGTGATTAATACTCGAAGAGGAGTAAGTTTTCAAACATTAGAAATATTTTTTATATATACAATAATCGATCAAGGGATTGAGACCCCCATTGGAGGATGACATACATGAAAGTGAGGAAACTGAACGAAAATGATTCAAAATGTCTGATCGCCTATTTTTCGCGTTCAGAAAACAACTATGTCAGCGGAACGATTGTGAACCTGCCGGTCGGCAACACAGAAGTCGTAGCAACGATGATCCAGGAAATGACAAAAGGCGATCTGTTTCATATTGAAGCGGTGAATGCGTATCCC
>JAJRBZ010000048.1 GCA_028679185.1 Methanoregula sp.
GATAAACTCACGATGAAGGCAGCGCTCTTCGACCGGCTTGAACCGCACCCGGTGATGACCACGGCCTCGATCAATGAACTCCCCCTCCCGCGACAGTTTATCGAAGCGAGTGGTGTTTCCCAGCTCATGCCTGCCCAGCAGCTTGCCGTGGAAGCCGGACTGCTGCACGGAAAAGACCTGCTTGTTGTCGCTGCAACGGCAAGCGGCAAGACCTTTATCGGGGAGATGGCGGGTATCAAGAATTACCTTGAAGGGCGGGGACGGATGCTTTTTCTCGTGCCTCTCGTAGCCCTCGCAAACCAGAAATATGAACGGTTCACCGAGCGATATGGGAAGATGGCAAAGACCGGGCTCCTGACGGGGGTTAGCCGGCTTAACCTGCCCGAAACTAAGAAGATCGGGGACCGGAACCCGCAGTCACCGATTATTGTCGGCACCTATGAAGGTGTAGATACCATGATCCGCCGCGGGCAGAAGATGGCAAATATCGCGACCGTAGTGATCGATGAAGTCCAGATGCTCGAAGATACAGACCGCGGTCATCGTCTCGACGGGATGATAGCACGGCTGAAATACCTCGCCCCGCAGGCGCAGTTCCTCTACCTGTCAGCTACCATCGGTTCGCCAAAAACGCTGGCAAAAAAACTGAACTGCAGTCTGGTGCGATATGCTGAACGCCCGGTTGGGCTCGAGCGGTATCTCCTTTTTCTTGAGCGTAAACAGAAGATCCCGACCATCAAGCAGATGACAACCGAGGAGTACAAACGCACATCTTCAAAAGGATTCCGGGGGCAGACCATCATCTTCACCAATGCCCGGGCGAGATGTCATACGATTGCCGATGCACTGGGGATGAGGGTTGCGGCATATCATGCCGGCCTTTCGTCGCAGGAAAGAAGGGATGTCGAGACGAAGTTCCTGGGCGGGAAACTGATGGCGGTAGTCACGACTGCAGCGCTGGGTGCCGGGGTGGATTTCCCTGCATCCCAGGTAATATTTGACTCGCTGGCCATGGGCAGGGACTGGCTCTCGGTGCAGGAGTTCAACCAGATGGCGGGCCGTGCAGGGAGACCGGACTTCCACGACCTGGGGCGTGTTGTAATCCTTGCCGAGCCAGGAGGCACCTATTCCCGGGAGAACCCGTTTACAGAAGAAGAAGTCGCTATCCGGCTTCTGAAAGGCGATATGGAAGAAGTAGCCCCTGAACATGATTTCGAGAAGAGCTCAGAAGAGTACGTGGCAAATGCGGTCGCATGTAACGGCGAAGTGGCAGATCTCGAGCGGATCAATAGTATGATGGTCGGCAGCACGGAACCCATCCTCCCTGAGTTAATTACACACCGCCTCGTCGAAAAACAGGGAGGCAGGCTGGTTATGTCACCATTGGCAAAGGTTATGGCTGAACATTTCATCGGCATGGAACGGCTCCTTGAAATCCAACACCTGACAAAATTCATGGATGACCCGCTGGAGGTTATCGCAGAGCTCGAGAGCGAAGATGTTCACCGTGAGAAAAAATCCGACCAGAAGAAACCCGGAAAAAAACCAGCGTGGCAGAAAAGGCGTTAATGCAGGTATTCAGGGGCGTTGTGAAAATGCCCCGGATAAAATCTTTATGTAGTATCCATATCGTCACTATTCCGGCAGAACCCTGCAAACCCATCGATCATAGATAGGGTCAGCGGGATTCTCGTTCACGACAATCGATCTCTCCATTGCCGCTCCCCATTCCTCGACGAGGACTGTCTCCTTTTCCGTCCCGACTGTGATCAGTATGTCATGCGCAATCGAACATAATTCGCAGATGATCCTTTCCCACATGTCCTGGTTGAAACTGTTGAACTCACCGGCCATGATCACGATGCCTTTTGGTACAGGCTCAATATACCTGGATGCAATCGTCCCGTCGATCCACATCGTCTCATCCGCCAGGAGCCGCTTTTCAGTAAGGCCACGGGACAGGAGGGACTCATCATTATCAAAGGACAGCGGGGAAAACCCAAGACCCCGGAGGACTGCCGAACCAACACCCGACCCGCAGCAGCAGTCAATGCAGGTTTCCGGATGTCCTTCTCCCCATATGCTCTTAATGAGTGCTGTCAGGATCCCGTACCGCGTCGGATTCAAGTCGTCAATCGAGGGAGGAACGTCTTTAGCCAGTGCAGTACTGAAGTACTCGCGTACTGCCCGTGCCCAGACTGCCCGGTCTTCCTGGAAGATTTCGCCATTGACACTCTCGAAAAGCTCAATAAGGGGAACCGAGGGATTCCGGAACAGGAACGAACCTGCAATCCAGCCGTGTGGTCCATGAAATGCCATTCCCACCGGATCTTCATGCTCATCAAGAAGCAGGCGACCCTCATCGGCCTGTATCATAGCAAGCCCTGCAGTAAATGTGTTTTCAGTAAGGGCAGCAAAGTCAGGTTCGATGAACTTTACCTCGTCAATACCAAGGATTTCTGCGGCTTTCATGTATCGCGCTCGATCCGCATTCCGTGCGGGGCTTCAATCATCCCGTCAATCTTTGCCTCTTCGTGAAGCACAATGGATTTTGCTATGACATCGCCAAGGATATGCGCCCCTTTCTTTACATAGACGGTACTGCCGCTTTCAACATTCCCGTGAATGGTAACACCGTCCACTACGGTTATACGGTGTTTTGCCCTGAGACTGCCGAAGACGACTGAGTTCTGCTGCACATCAATCGAACCTGCACGGATGTTTCCGTGGAGCCGGCACCCTTTCCCGATCTTCATGGTGGAGGGGACGGAAAAGAATTTCAGGTTCAGTTTCGAACGTGCA
>JAJRBZ010000049.1 GCA_028679185.1 Methanoregula sp.
CTGGCAGTGAAGCGTGTCTTGTTGATCGCGACGCAGACCATCGGCGGTGCCATGCAGGCGACCGTAGCCCATGCGGCGGTCATGTAGTTTGGTTTACCCTTCACGTTTGCGCCCACGAGCAGGGTGGGCATGATACTCATGTACGGCATCGGGCCGAGCGTGATCTTTTCCATCGTTACCTCTCCGGCATATGGTTTGTAGAAAGGGGTGTTTAAGAGTATCTTCGGCCAGAGGAGCTGCCTGATAAAAAAACATGTCTGGCCGGAGGAGAGTCCGGCATCCCCTGCCATCGCACGTGAATTTCAGATGCCATCCCGGCGTCAGGATAAAAAATGCATATTACCCACATGAACGCGGTTCAGGTACTGCCGGGCCGCATCAACGCACTCCTCTGCCTGGACCCGCGGGGTAACCGGGAGATCTGCCAGCATATAATCGGGATGAAACACAAGGAGTGAGTAGGGGATATCATCATCAAATGACGCGATGAACCGTGCAATCGCGCCTACTTCTCCGGCATCAAGGTAATATGGCACCATGAGGGTTGTTGCCGTAAGTGTATCCGTCCCCTCCGTAATTTCTGCAACACGGCTGAAATTGTCAAGTGTCCTTTCATTTCCTGCTCCGCAGAGTGCCCTGTGGAGATTCGGGTTGAACGCCTTGAGGTCAAATTTTATGGTTCCCCCTGTTTCCATGGACAAGCGGGCAGCAATCTCGACGAGCCGGGGATTGCCGGCACCATTCCATTCCCAGCAGATATGTTTTGACCTGCCGCACGCATGCATGACCCGATCTGCAACCCGGAGAGCAAACGGGAACTGGGGTTCGGGCGAACCACCAAAAAAACAGATGCACCGGACGCTGCCGGCACATGCCATGCTGACCAGTTCGTCCTCAGTCAGTTCCGGGGCTGAACGGATCATCTTGTGCGAAGCGTTCTGGCAGAAAAGACAGTTGAAGTTGCACCCGTAAAAAAATACCGCAAGGTTATAGCCCGGTTCATCCGATCCGGGACAGAACCACGCGGCACAGCAGTTCGTGGGCAGAGGGTCGAGGTACGCGTATGCAAGCGCGGTCCTTTGCGGTGTGAGTGGCTTCATCGTTCCTGCCAGGTTTCTCTTCAGACCACAGAAACCATATTCGCCGTCACCCATCGAACATTCGTTGGCACACAGCCGGCATAGCCTCCCGCCAGGTGCCCGGGGTGGAGTCGTGGGAAGCCCACAGGATTCCCGCACCGGAGCGTGAAGCCTGGCAAAGCTGTCAGGTTCGCTTGTTCGTATACAGGACACACACATGCCGATATGTGTTGCCGCGGGATTTTTCCCGCAGGTTGTACAGGGTATCATATCGTCAATCACCATCCTTTACTGCATTCCGCCATAAATCTAGCATCCGCGGTGCCTCATGGCTGACATAACACCGGGGTACCGTTCGAGGTATTCCGTTTCAATACGTGTGCGTATTCCCATCTCTTCAATGAGTGCGGCAATGCACCGGGTGCCTTCTGTTAAAAAGAGGTCTCCCATGACCGCAGGCCACGCATCGACACCGGCTTCACGTAACGTTTTCAGGGCGATAAGGGGATACCTGAAAAACTCCTTTTTTGCACCGCTTATGCGTTCAAATGACTGAGGGTCCCAGCCCTTGATGCCAATCCTGACGGCGACGTTGAGCCCGCCCAGCCGTTCTGCCAGGTGAGGGCGTGCACCCAGTACCAGGCCGTTTGTCTCGATGATGAACCTTCCTGCTTCAACAACCTGCAGAAGGTGATCAAATGAAACCGGGCCAAGAACCGGTTCAGCACCACTGATCCGGAAAAGGCGTATACTTTTCCTGCTGGCAATCGATGTGAGTTTTTCCACGACTTCATCTGCTGCGTAGTACTTCCCGAACCTTTCGGGAGACGCGTTGCGCGCGTAGTTCCAGCAGTACGCGCAAAGAAACGGGCACCCGACAGCATCGGCAGTCACAATGCCTCCATAGTGACGCGATGCCCGGAACCGGTAATACTTCCGCTTTTGGTCATGCATCACGATCGCTTCCATCTCTGCTGCTCTCTGGATAGGATCAAATGGTAATGCCGGAGTCATGGTAGGGGCTCATACCTCCTTTTTGTGCTGAACAGGTCCATCATCAACTGCGCATTTTCAAGCATGAACTGATTGTTGTTAAAAAAAATATAGACCTTCTCTGCGCCGGTTCTTTGGATCATACCGGCGGTCTCTTGTAGTTCCTGCTGCGTATAATCGTGCCGGTACCAGTCCTCCCTCCCATGCATCCTCATGTAAATGACATTGCCAGGAAAGATCCTGTTTTGTGAATCCGGAGAATCAACAGATACGACAGGCAGGCAGTCCTGTAGTTTTCTGCAGATTGCGTCATCAAGGATTTGGTTGCGGTTCCGGATCTCAAGGACGCATTTTTCCAGTTGCGGAAGATGATTGAAAAACCGGAGAAGCCTGTCACTATCTGTCAGCGAAGGCGGTGCCTGGAAGAGGTAATAGTCAATCGATGGATCAAGTGGGGAGAACAGGTCAAGAAATCTCTTCCAGATATCGCGGGCTGTCTCGTTGAACTTATACTGGTGGGTGATAAACCGGTGGACTTTGATGCACCATCGCAGTTCCGCACCCTTCCGCGCCCATCCGGCGATCTGGTTGTGATACGGAAAACGGTAGAAACCTGCGTTCAGTTCAACTGCATTCAGGCAGGAGTTCCTGAGGTACCAGTCTAGGTTTCCGCCCTTGTTCCAGCCATACGACCACCCGCTTGTACCGACAAATACTTCCATATTCCCCACAGTGAACATGTGACCTGCTTTTTGAGTATAACAAGGTGTCAGTTCACCCGTCTATCAGCAGGCAAGTAATTAATAATATCGTCATCCTGTTTCAGTTCCGGATCCGGTCAATCCATACACGGGAACAGGGGGGCTGGAAAAACAGCACGGGATTATTTGCAGCTGGCAGGGGGAAGATTTAATTTGGAGATACACAATCTTCATCACAATGATGAGGATCGCGGCTCGTGCAAAAGGCAGGGTTCAGGGAGTTGGCTACCGTTACTTCATCATCGACTGCGCAAGGGAGACCGGCGTGACCGGATTTGTTAAAAATATGTCTGATGGTTCCGTTATAATCGTTGCCGAGGGCAGCGATAATGCCGTCGACAAATTTGTAAGGATGGTAAAAGCACAAAACGATCCGGTAATCCGGGTTGAGACTCTGGAAGTTACCAGACAAAAACCAACCAGTGAGTTTTCCGGATTCGGGATACGCTGGTGATCGGGCATGCCGACATATATCCTTTGGGAAGGTGAGTACCTGTGGCATTTGTAGTGAGCACAATAGCATTTATTCTCCTGGTTATTGCAGCCGGCATTATTGTAGCCGGGTATATAGTTCTCCCTCTCCTGTCTGCCAGTCCCGAAAAAACCAACGCACTGTCAGCAGACAGCCGTATCCCTCTCCCCTCACCAAAAATGACCGGAACGGTATCGGTAGAGGAAGCTGTGGTAAATCGCCGATCGGTCAGGGAGTATGCCACAACACCGGTGGATATTTCAGAAATTTCCCAGCTTGTCTGGTCCGGGCAGGGGCTGACCGATCCATCAAGGCTCCGCGCTGCACCATCAGCAGGTGCACTGTACCCGCTTGAGATCTATGTAGACTGCGGGAATGTGACCGGGCTGTCAGAAGGAGTGTACCATTATCTCCCTAAATCCCACGCACTGGACCGGATCATTGGGCGCGATGTACGAGAGGATCTTTATCATAGCGCTCTGCGGCAGTCGGCCGTCCGCGATGCGGCAGCCGTGATCATCATTGCTGCTGACTACAACCGCACCATGAGGAAGTATGGCGAGCGGGGGATCCGTTATGTCCACATGGAAGCC
>JAJRBZ010000050.1 GCA_028679185.1 Methanoregula sp.
GACCTCCCGGTTATCAGCCGGGCGCACCACCGGGCTATGCTACGGGCCCAAAAGTTTGCCTGAAATTTACCTTATTTACTACTCCACCAGAGTTTTTATAAGTTGTGAATCGGCAGAGTGAGATGGGAGAACATTCAGATAGGGATATGTGTAAAAAAGCCACGGTATAAGTACGGGAATGAAGATTATGGGACGAAAATATCTCCTCGGGAATGAAGCGATCGCCCACGCCTGTATCGAGTCCGGTGTGGATTTTATAAGCGGATACCCAGGCACACCCTCATCCGAAGTGATTGATGTGCTGCGTGTCCAGCCGGATCGATCATACTATATTGAGTGGTCAGTCAATGAAAAAGTGGCACTTGAGAATGCTCTAGCAGCAGCGTGGTGCGGAGTGCGTGCATTCTGTACCATGAAACATGTGGGGCTCAATGTCGCTGCAGATCCCCTTATGACAAGTGCCTATACCGGGGTCACCGCCGGTCTTGTAATAATGAGTGCGGATGATCCGTTCGCCCATAGTTCACAGAACGAACAGGATACACGGTGCTACGCGCATTTCTCCCGGGTACCATGTCTCGATCCTGCAAGCATACAGGAAGCTCATGACATGATACCCGAAGCGTTCAGCCTTTCAGAGGAATTCGGGCTGCCCGTACTATTCCGGCCTACGACACGCATCTGCCACTCAAAGGGAGACGTTGAGCTGGGTGAGCCGGTTGCAGGTTTGCGAAAAGGCGAGTTCCATAAAAATCCACGGCAGTATGTTGTAATTCCCGCGCATACCCGTGTCCTGCATAAAAAACTGAACGAGAAACAATCCGCTATCCGGAAGCGGTTGGTTGAGCGGGGATTCAACCACTATACACTGCAGGGAAAAACCGCCATCATCGCGAGCGGGATCGGCGCCACCTATGTGCAGGAATTATTGCCAGAAGAAGTATCATTCATGAAAATCGGGGCGTACCCCATAGACGAGGAATGGCTGGGCGGGTTTGTAAAAAAGCATGAAAAAATTCTCGTGATTGAGGAACTGGCACCGGAAGTTGAAGAGGCTGTACGCCAGGTAGCAGGATCTGTTCCTGTATTCGGGAAAAAGAACGGGTATGCCCCGTACGAAGGGGAGTTATCACTTCCGGCTGTCGCGGCGATAATGGAAAAAGCCGGTTTTTTGGATAAAAATCCGTTCTCCTCGTTTGATCCTGTACAAAATCTTCCCCCCCGGCCGCCCATCCTTTGTGCCGGTTGCCTGCACCGCGCTGCGTTCTACGCCATAAAAAAAGTTTTCAAAGATGCGATATACCCAAGTGATATCGGGTGTTACACCCTCGGTCTGCAGCTGGGTGTGGTTGATACAACCATCTGCATGGGGGCGTCGATTACTGTAGCGAGCGGCATATCTCATGCCGGTGATCCGCGTGATGTTGTCTGCACGATCGGGGACTCAACGTTCCTGCATACGGGTATCCAGGGACTGTTGAACGCGGTTTACAACGGGGCAGATATCACTGTCGTAATCCTCGATAATCGTATTACGGCCATGACCGGCCATCAGCCGAATCCGAACTCGGGGATGACTGCATGTGGTGTGGAAAGTCCTCCGGTTTCCCTCGATGCACTGTGCCGCGCCTGCGGTGTCAGCTATGTTGAGAGTGTTGACCCGTACGAAATTACCGGCATGATCAACGTTCTGCAGGAAGCAAAGAAACGGAAAGGCGTGAAGGTCATCATCGCCAAACAGATGTGTGTAATTACCGCACGTCGTGCCGGGGTTAAACGCGGGAGATACAGGGTTGATTCAGAAGTATGCACCGGCTGCGGGACCTGCGTTCGGTTTGGCTGTCCTGCTATTGAATTTGCAGATGAAAAAGCCAGGATTAATGATCTCTGCAGCGGGTGTGCGGTCTGTGCACAACTCTGCCCGGTCGGGGGAATAGTCCGGGAGGGGAAAAAATGAGCGGAAGTTTTGATATCCTGATTGTCGGAATAGGTGGCCAGGGAACGATTCTTGCGTCCAACATACTGGGCGAAGCATGCCTGATCGAAGGGAGGCGTGTAAAGGGGGCAGAGACGCACGGCATGGCACAACGCGGTGGTTCTGTTGAGAGCCATATCCGGGTCGATGGATTGTTCGGGCCGCTGATCTCACCGGGAAGGGCAGATCTCCTGATCTCCTTTGATCTTCTTGAGGCGCTCCGCTACTCCCATTACTTAAAAACTGGAGGGAAAATGGTGGTGAACAGGCATCTGGTTCTTCCCACTTCAGTATTTACGCAAAATCTTGTGGCACCTACGGAAGATGAGATCATTGCAGCGTTAAAAAAACATGTACTCTGCCTGCTTGATGCTGATAAAATGGCAGAGGAAGCCGGAAGTCCCTTATCGCAAAATGTGGTGATGCTGGGTGCGGCATCGCAATCCATGCCCCTCAAACCTGAATCGCTTCTCGAAGCAGTCAGACTTCTTGTCCCCAAAAAGACGCTGGAGATCAACGTAAAAGCCTTCGAAATGGGCAGGGAATTTGGCGGGACGTGCTGATGCAGCGGAGGCTGGGTAATTTCGATATCGATACCATTTACCAGGGAAATGCACTGGAGCTGATGCCAGGGATTCCTGATGGAGTTATTGATTTGGTTGTAACTGATCCGCCCTTTGCGATCGATTTCAGGGCACAACGGGAAAATTACAACCGTACCGGTGCAAACGTCCTGGAAGGATACCACGAGATCCCGGAAGCTCACTACCGAAAGTTTACCCGACAGTGGATGACAGAAGCGGCACGGGTGCTTGCTCCTGACGGGAGCATGTATGTTTTTTCCGGATGGAACCGGCTCCATGATATTCTTGAAGGTCTGGATAATGCAGGATTCACGACAATCAACCACCTCATCTGGAAATACCAGTTCGGCGTCTTTACCAAAAAAAAATATGTGACCAGCCATTATCATATCCTCTTTGTCGTTAAAAATCCCGCAAGGTACACATTCAACAAGATTGATCACTATCCGGAAGATGTCTGGGTTATTAACCGGGAATACTGGAAAGGAAAAAAGAAGACACCAACAAAACTTCCTATGGACCTTATTAAAAAGATCCTGTGGTATTCCAGCAATGACGGGGACCTCGTCTTTGATCCGTTTCTGGGATCAGGGACCGTAGCTGTTGGTGCTAAAACGGAGGGTCGCCATTTTCTCGGATTTGAGATTGTGCCTGAATATTTTTCGTTTGCGCATGAACGTCTCCGGCACGCTTAACGGATTTATAAAAATGATCGTGTAAAAAAAGGTGACAAAAAAATTACGCTGAGGGGGGGAATTGAACCCCCGAGGCACTTTCGCACCACAGGCTTTCCAGGCCTGCGCCCTACCGCTAGACTACCTCAGCTAAAAGTGTATCCTATCTGTTAGCCGGGTATTTTTTTAATGCTATCTCTTTTTATGTCCAGTTTTTTTTCTTTAGCCTGACTCTTTTTCCTGCCTTTCTTTCCTTCCTTACAGGATTTTGTCCATCCCCGTGGATATGTACCCGGGCGGAGAAAAACCGTGGAAGGTGCGATAACGAGCCCGGTTGCTCCGGGTTTAAACGAGCTGGACGGAACAAGTGCTCTGCCCAGGCAGATGAACTCCTTTTTCTGCGAGAGTACGGCAACGGGCTGGTCCTTTTTGAACGCATCACAGCTGATTACACCTACTCCTGCAAGCACTGCGCCGCGGCAGATGGCATCAATCGCCGTATCCCGTACAATGACTGTCGGCAGATCAGGTACTGCCGCATCAACTGACAGGATCATCGATGAGAGTGGTGCGCGATCCCCCTCCTTTGCTGCACTGCAGGCATCCTGAACATCGTAGAGCGAATGCATCTCCTGTTCACTGAATGCACCCGACCTCGTGCGGCGCAGCTCCACCATGTGTGCACATGTACCCATGGCAAGTCCCATGTGGTGGCAGAGGGAGCGGATGTACGTGCCGGCATCGCATTGGACACGGAACAGGACAAGGCGCCCTTCACTGTCAAGAATCTCAAGTTTGTGGATGGTACGGATCCTGAGAACACGCTTTACCGCACTTTTCCGTGGAGGGCGCTGGTAGAGTCTCCCGGTGAACTCCACAGCTATCTGTTCGATTCGTTTTTTGTCCACATCACCGTGCAGCCGCATCAGGCAGATATATTCCTTGTCGTGCTTGAGGAGAAGCGGGGCAAGGCGCACCGCGTTACCGAGCATTACCAGAAGTATACCGGAAACCTGCGGATCGAGTGTTCCTGCATGTCCTACCTGGCAACCGAGCATCCTCCCAACCCACGCTGCTACCTGGTGGCTGGACGGGCCTCTCGGTTTGTCAAGGACAAGAATCCCTGCACGGTTCCAGAGATGGACCGGACACGCGTTGTCAGTCTCTCCGGTCATTTACGTACCCTTCCCTTTTCTTGCCAGGTAATTGTTCAGAGCCTTCATCGATCCTTCGAGCGAACCATCACCGGTTACGTCGGGATTTGTTCCTGCTCTTTGCATTGCAGCAGCGGTAATTTCCCCGATTGCAATGACAACCAGTCCCGGATGCCTGGTCCATACTGCTTTTGCAAATGAGAGAGCACTGGTAAAAAGGATCGCATTGGCACCATTCAGGTTAAGGGGCTCTCCGGTAGGTTCCAGCCTGTAACACCGGAATTCGTGGGGTATCCCCCCGGCGGCAGTGATTGCGTCGATGAGTGCAGGGTTCGGTACATCAGCCCTGGGTATACCGATATGTTTACCCCTGATCCAGTCTCCCAGATAGGGAACAAAATCCCGGGAGTAAAAACTGGGGAGAGTTTCACAATCAATCTCAAATCGCCGAAGTTCTTTTGCAGTCTGCGGCCCTATTGCAATTATTCGGGGAATTCTGTTCAGGAGCGGGGCGATGAGTTTTGCCGGAAGTGCGCTTGTGAAAAAAAGGCAGTCGAATTCACTGCGATCCACCGCTTCAATGAATGCTTTGATCTCGGCAGTCCTTATTTCCGAGCGCAGAGGGTGGACGCTATAGCAGGTATGACTGTACTGTGCGCAGCGAACAGCGTCGTTTTTTTCCTTGCCCGCAAGCCTCGTGACTGCGATCTTCATTACGGATTCATCACCTCATTACGTTATGATGATATGCATTTCGGTGAATTTATGTTCATTCTCCTACATCTCTTGTGAATGGAAGAGATCCTGCTTGGCACTGGTATCGGGATACTGCTAGGTACCGTAAGCGGGATCATCCCGGGCGTGCATGCTAACACCCTTGCCGGCGTGCTTTTGAGTTTTCAGGTTGTTCTCCTGTCTCTTTTTGGCCCCCTTGTCCTAGCCGGTGCGATGTTTGCAGCCCTCATCACCCATACATTTGTGGACTCCGTTCCAAGTACCTTTCTGGGTATCCCGGATGCTGATACATCTCTCGCTGTACTGCCTGCCCATGCGCTCTGCCTTGAGGGAAATGGAGAAGAAGCCGTGAGGATCGCAGCACTTGGCAGCGCCTGTGCAATGTTCATAGCAGTTCCAATTTCGGTCATCTGTTTTTTCCTCCTCCCTGCTCTCCAGCCATATTTTGACTGGTGGATTGGTATTTTGTTGATCGCATCCATCGGGTATATGATCGTTTCCAGTGAGTGCCCGGGCTGGGGACTTGCACTGTTTCTGGTATCCGGCTTTCTTGGGACCTTTGCACTCCGCTACGCTTTTATGAGCTGGCATACTCTTGCCGGGGGCAGTGCGATTCTCATGCCACTTCTCACCGGACTTTTTGGGATTTCGGTCCTCATCACCGCTTCACGGGGTATATTACCGGAACAGCATTTCAGGGGTATAAGGATGGAAGGGCGGACCATCATGAAATGTTCGCTTCTTGGTACTATCGCAGGAGTTGCTGTCGGATGGCTTCCGGGACTCTCGACCGCATCTGCAAACGGGGTGCTTGCCTCGCTTATCGGATATGATAAGGATCGACGGGCATATATTCTGGCGACGAACGCAGCGAATACGGCAAACGCTTTTATAGGACTTGCCGCATTGTTCGCCCTGTCGCGGATGCGCAATGGCGTCATGGTTGCACTTTCCGAACTCCCGTTGCCTACCATGAGTGAAATGACCGTAGTCGGAGTTCTTGCCGCCTGTGCTGCGTATGGTATTACTATCATGCTGTCTCGGTCTGCATGCAGGTTCAACGGGATTGACGGGAGATTGCTGAACCGTTCGGTTATTGCGTTTATTATAGTATTAACCATCATCCTTACGGGTCCGTTCGGCGTGGGTATCCTTATCCTTGCAACTGCCTTAGGCCTCGTGCCCTGGCTTGTTAATGTCCCGAGAGTGTACTGCATGGGTGTAATCATGGTACCGGTTATACTCTATTCATTTGGCATTGCCTGGATGTGACCATGCGACCTTTCCTGTATTTCGCTACCAGGTGATCTATGGTTTTATACGGATACGGACCCTAAATTTCCTGTAATGCAGTCCTACTGGTTTGGTGACGTTGAGGACGGGCGCTGCACGTTGTTTACCGGAGATTCGCATGCCATCATTGATCGCATCCAGTCGATTGTTACCAGTATGGACACGTTTGTCCCGCCCGACTGGGAACATGCAGTTCTCTGTGGTGCCTGCCGTGATCGGGGGGAGTATCTTGCCAGGCTGCAGGCTGCCTGCATAGAGGCTGCCGAACGATTAATACGGGAACACTATTCAAGGAAAGATGCCGAATTGCTGCAGATGGTCAGAACCCTAGATGAAATTGATACGGTCATCAACCTGCTTTCTGAAAAGGCCGCAGAATGGTATCTCATCCGGCACCCGGCATTTTCCCGAAAGTATCGCAGGACACCTGCGCATGCTCTGGTAAAAACCATGCGCGAAAGGAGTAAGGGAGCGCTTGGCAAAGTGGCCGGGGAGATCGAACAGCTGGCCAATACCCGGACTATTCTTGCAAAAGAGGTATCAGCACGGGCAAATGACGTAATGCCCAATACAAGTGCACTAATCGGGGGACTTGTTGCTGCACGACTGATGTCGCATGCCGGTGGACTTCTTCCTCTCTCCCGGCTCCCCGCAAGCGCGATTCAGGTTCTTGGTGCCCGGACAGCCCTGTTTGCACACTTAAAAACCCGGTCCCCCTGCCCCAAGCACGGGATCATCTTTCAACACCGGCGGGTGCACAATTCACCAAGGGAGGTCCGGGGCAAAGTATCCAGGGTGCTCGCAGGAAAACTTGCAATTGCAGCACGGCTTGATTTTTTCAGGGGTGTAGCAGAACCGGACTTTCTCGAGATGGCGCAGAGGCGCATCGATGCGACCGTAAAGAGGAGCAAGCTATGATCTGGATTGGTGATGTACTGGTATCACAGGGCGAAGGAGGAGTCTACAACGAGAGGATGCTGGGTGGTGCACGGGTTTGGGATCCTTACCGCAGCAAGCTGTCTGCACTTTATTTTGCGGGTACGGGTGTCGAACTCACACCCGGAATGCGAGTACTGTATCTTGGGGCGGCGAACGGGACAACCGTATCCCATGTAGCAGATTATGTTGATGTGGTGTATGCCGTGGAGTTTGCCCCCCGCCCCATGCAGGATCTCCTGGAAGTATGCCGGCGGCGAAGGAATATCATACCGATCATGGCAGATGCAGCCCGCCCCGAACAGTATGCCCCGCTTGTCGAAGCTGTTGACCTTCTTTACCAGGATGTGGCGCAACCGGATCAGGCTGCTATAGTTCTGCGAAATTGTGCGTTCTTAAAACATGGAGGTACCGTGATTCTCATGCTCAAAACCCGGAGTGTTGATGTGAGAAAGGAACCTGCTGAAGTCTTCCATGATACCATTGATTCTCTTATCTCAGCCGGGCTTATTGTGAAGGAACTTACATGGCTCTCTCCATTCCATGCTGATCACGCAGCGATTGTCTGCATAAAACCGGAAGTGTAAGGGATTACGATGAGCGATGGAATCCGGATATTTTCTGCTGGCCCGCTTTCTGTGATCGCATTCATCATTCTTGTAGGGCTCCTGATCCTCATCATCCCGCTGTTCATTCTCGGAATCATCGG
The DNA here is from genome assembly GCA_028679185.1 of Methanoregula sp. GTDB lineage: Archaea > Halobacteriota > Methanomicrobia > Methanomicrobiales > Methanospirillaceae > Methanoregula. Next base: position 8,061 of record JAJRBZ010000050.1, read on the forward strand.
GGCTGCATTCACCCGGCTGGGGTTCTCCTGGATTTCCGCACTCGCTGTTGTTCTGCTGATGCTATCCGGGAGTTTCGTAACTATCCCGGTGTACCGCATACGGCGTGACATAATCCGGTTATCCAGGGACGATGTGCCATTCCATGGGACAGGCATGCCTCCGGCCCCTCTCCAGGTCTGGGAAACCCGTATCTCTCTTAATCTTGGCGGTGCCGTTATCCCCGCATGCGTATCGATATATATGATATACCGGGCAATCCTGATATCCGGTACTTCCCTCCTGTTTTCTGTATGTGTGGGAATCTTCATCGTAGCAGCAATCACTTTTGTCTCAACGCGTCTGGTGGCAGGTGCGGGTTTTCATGTGCCGCTGCTGCTACCCGGACTTACAGCACTCCTTGCAGGGCTGATTCTTACCGGAGGCACCGGGCTTGCGGCGGCAGTAACGGCATTTGTGAGCGGGACAATCGGGACATTATCCGGCGGAAATATCGTAAATCTTTTCCAGGTAAAAATGCTGGAAATACCCGATTTCAGTATTGGCGGTGCCGGGACGTTTGGAACCGTCTTTATCTGTTGCATCCTGCCAGCCCTGATTGCATAGTGACCTGCACCAATCAGGAACGGCAGGTACCTTCCAGACAGAAAAAAACTCAAAAAGAAGTAGCCCGGAGCAGATTCGAACTGCTGTCGGGGGATCCAGAGTCCCCCATGATTGACCGCTACACTACCGGGCTAAGTGCCTCTTATTTTTGCCGCTGTATCTTAATTAAGGTGACGGACTGCTACGCGTCATACACTTTTAGCCCGCCCGCACTTCTGGCAGGCACGACAGACTTCTTTTACCGGATGAATGAATTCACCCTTTCCGCAGAACGGTTCGATATCATGAATATCACGAATATAGTAGATATGGGGGACGAGTGATATGTGAGTATAGGTGCCGCACGGTACTCCGAGGACAACGGCAATTGATTTCTGGAGCTGAACAAGGGCATACATATTAGCCCCGGCTGCTGTCAGCATATCGTTTGACCGGAAGATTACCCGCATATGAAGATTACCCTCCCGCAGGATACACTGAATAAGCTGGAGGCAGGGACAGGCATCCAGCTTCTCGTCTATCACCGGGTTCCAGGTGATTGCGATCGCACGCCGTGATGTCGGACTGGACGTGAGTTTGTCAATAATGTAGGTAATCTGGTCTATGTGCACCGGCTTTCCGTCAGCAACCAGCCGCTCCCCCCAGTCAAAAAGCCTGCCATGATAGTCATACTCAAAGGTGGCATGAGAGCCCTGTAACAGATCCCGGGCGTATTGCTCAACAAACCTCTGCTGGAACCGGGAGTGCTGACTTACCATTGGTTCTGCAAGTGGTGTATCAACCTGCAGGGAAACCTCTTCGAATTCGATAGTTGCCTCATCATCTTCAGTCTGCAGAACCCAGCCTTTTTCCAGGATCATTTTGATGACCAGCTCATGAGCCAGCCCGATACTTGGCGCCCGGATAATCCTCATAAAAAAAAGTGTGTTATGGTAGGTTGTATATGTGTTGAATTGATTTGCAGAATTAAGAGTGTCCCAATCATTTTACTACAATCATATACATCCGCTGATGACCGGTTGAAGCCCTCCTCTACGGCAACCATTTATGATATCTTGATAGATATTGCAAAATTGCGGCAATTTTCATATTATACTTAGATGTATTTATCAGTGTATGTGTACTAAACATAGTATACTAATACATGATTTATGCGCGACAGGTAAATTGTTATAATTACAAGACGCATCAAGATGTATCATTCCGGGGAAGCAGAATGAATAGCATAAAACCCTGTTTTATTGCTCTGATTAAGAAATAGGCTGCATTCCGCGCTAAAAATCCCCAAAAAAACTGACCACAAAGGATATATTAGCTCTTATACAAATACTCTTTCATATTCCGTCTAAACGGAGTATGGGGCTCGTAGAACGGATATTCGGCATTTGTCGAAATCGTTCACGGCTTGAAATGTATGATGTAAACTTTGGAGGAATTGAAAGAATGACTAAGCGATTAACTATCGCACTTGTTGCACTTGCGATGTTCGTGCTCGTTGCGGTTGTGCCGGTATCGGCTGACTCAGTGGCCGGCTACTACCAGGTAGCACCGATCATCAACCAGGGCGCAACAGTGTTTATTGGAGAGCAGGGATTAAACATCACTAACGCCCTGACTACGGCTAATGCTGCCAGTCCATCCCCTACTAACACGATTGGATGGTGGGCATCAGCAGCAGATATCGGAGCCACATCACCGACCGTTTCCTTTGACCTGACCGGCCGGGCGACCCTGTTTACGGTCACCCAGTCAGAATTTGATGGATATGAAGGTGAATGGTATCTGGTGAATCCCACTAACAACCATGCAGTTGTACCAGCGCTCTTTAACGTAAAGGCCCCGAAGCTTGACATAACCATCAGGGACCCCAACCAGAATGGTGCAGATGTCTCCGGCAAGTCACTTCCGCAGGGGACGCAGCTCCAGTTCCAGATCGGTACCAACATGTATACGGTTCTTTCCAACTCTCTGTTGAGGGGCCCGGTATACAATCAAGATGGTACTCTTACACCCGGCTCTGACGGTTACCTTGACATCTTGGTAAAGACAGAATCCGGAACAACGCTCCAGACCCTGTACACAAATACAACTGGTATCGGAACGGCACGACTTACTGCACTGAACGTTTCCACCCAGCCATATACCTGGGGCAGGGACAACGCAGGCAGAGGACCCGGATTCCTTTATAACTGGAGTACAGACGCGATTAATCCAGCTACCGGTCAGCGAGCTTACCCGGCAGGTACGTACGTCATCAGTGTCCAGTCCAAACTTAACAACATGAAGGACAACTACCTGAGCGGCGCAGCAGCGTACACCGGCAGAACAATTTCAGAAACAAAGACAATTACCCTTGTCTCTGATACGGTAAGCATCACTGCAAACAAGGACTCCGTTGTCCGCACCAAGCCGTTCTCAGTAACTGTCACTGGTAAACCCAGTACATACTACTACGTTTGGGTCAAGAATACCTACACGATGAGCCTTAAATCATATGATAATGAGGCGCCTCTTGTTACAAAGTTCCAGGACAATGTACAACCAGGCTACGTTGACGCCGCCGCATACAAGTACCAGAATGGTGGTGGAAAGATGGTCAACCAGACTGCCTTTGGCGATGATGTAGCTGGCGAATGGAGCTATGCAAGAATCAAGCTCTCGACTTCCGGTACCCGGACGGTTGAGTTCACTACCACTGCAAATACCAAGGACCAGAAATACACAATCCGTGTCGAGCGGAATACCAATGACAATGACTATGTAAACGGTGTATTCAAGGGTGACGAGGTCGATGTGAAGGTCGAGAAGGGTGCAGTCACGATTGTGGCAGCCGGCGACCAGAGCTACTATCTCGGCGAGGAAATCAAACTCAGCGGTACTAACACCGAAAGTGATACCACCCACCTGTTCATCATCGGGCCGAACCTTCCCGAGTATGGTGGAGTGCTTACCCAGCCAAAAACAAGAGTTATTGCTGATACCGAACCCCCGACCGATGTTTGGAATTCCGCAACGGCCTCTGTTCTGTCAGACAACACCTGGTCCTACAAGTGGGGAACCTCAAATGTTGATCTCGATGCAGGCACGTACACGATCTACGCTGTAAGCAAGCCTTACGATAAGTCACCTGACCTGCTCGCCAAAGCTGCATACGGCACGGTTTCCATCATCATCAAGAAGCCGTTCGTCTCCGCAACCGCATCCCAGTCAACTGTTGCAAAGGGTGACAGAATCTACATCTCCGGTACCGCAGAAGGCAACCCATCCGGTGTTGCAGTCTGGATACTCGGCAAGAACTATGCACTCCTTAAGACGGAGACAGTGAACTCTGACGCAACGTTCAAGTACGAGCTGAAACAGGAAGAAACCAAGAGCCTCTACAGCGGCCAGTACTTCGTAGTCGTCCAGCACCCGATGCAGAACGACCGGTTCGATATTGATTCTCCCTCACTTAGAGCACAAGACGCAGAAGCATATGTATACAACTATGCAACTGGCGAAGCTACAGGAGCGAATGTATTGAGTATCTTCAAGATCTCCGGAGCCGGGAGCCTGCAGGGATCCGATGCAGCTGAGGCACTTGTCCAGGGCATCAACGACCCGAACGTCGATGATACCTACACCAAGCTCCAGTTCCTGATTGAGGAACCCATCATCACCATCGACCCGGTTGGCGACAGGCATGTTGGTGACAAGTTCACCATCACCGCACAGACCAACCTCGCGGTAGATGACGAAGTCCTCGTTCAGGTCTACTCATCATCATTCAAGCCGACTCAGAAGAGCCAGAGCGGCGAGTTCAGCGGCGCAACCGGTACGATCAAGGTCACCAAGGGTGACACTGGTATGAACAAGCTCTCATTCGATGTTGATTCATCAACATTCAAACCGGATGAGTACATTGTCACTGAAGACGCAGTCATTCAGCAGGCCACCGGCACTGCACTGTTCAACGTTCTTGAAGGCGCTGCCCCAACACCAGAACCGACAACCGTTGTAACAACAGTTGCCCCGACAACCGTTGTAACAACTGTTCCGACAACAGTCGCCCCGACCCCGACCCAGTCGCCCGGGTACGGTGCGCTGATCGCATTGATCGGTCTTGGTGCAGTTGCATTCATCGTCGTGCGCAGGCACTGAACTAACATCAAAAATCTCTTTTTTTTTCGCTTCTGTTCTCATTAAAAAATCATATCCGTGCTCTTTTGCATAGCTCTGAACAATTCCCGGGGTAGTATTCGATCCGACCTTTGAGAGTGGCACCCTTTTAATGTCAAGGCAGTCAACGTAGATGTGAAAAGGATGTATTCTTTAGGATGCATTCACACCTGAGGAGGCCTAAGCAGTGAAATTATTAGTGAAAAATCTGGATATTGCATCACGGGGAGTGCTGCTCAACCGGGCTGATGCCCGCAGTATCGGTGTGCTCGATGGCGACCGTGTCCAGGTGATGAATCAAAAAAGCGGTGTATCAGTTGCGGCTTTTGTGGAGACCACGTCAACCATCACACCGCAGGGAACAATTGGAGTCTACAGGTTCACAAATGATCGACTCCATCTTGATGATGGTAATGAGATAGAAGTCAGGGAAGCAGCAAGGCCAGCTTCGCTTGACTTTGTCAAAAAGAAAATGGATGGTGGTAAAATCTCCAAAGAGGAGATGCTGACCATTATCAAAGATGTTGTGAGCGAAGACCTGTCCTCAGCAGAACTCACGGCTTTTATCATTGCGTCATATATTAACCCGCTTGATATGGATGAGGTGGAACATCTCACCCGTGCCATGGTTGAAACCGGTGAACACATAAAGTTTTCATCCAGGCCTATCGTTGATAAACATTCAATCGGTGGTGTTCCGGGCAACAAGATCTCGCTACTCGTTGTTCCCATCATCGCTGCAAGCGGACTGAAAATACCAAAGACGAGCTCGCGTGCAATAACCGGAGCAGGTGGCACTGCAGATCTCATGGAAGTCGTGGCGAATGTCGAGTTCTCTGCAGCTGAAGTGCAGAAGATGACTGAAAAGGTCGGCGGAGTTATAGTATGGGGTGGTGCGACCAACATCGCTCCTGCAGACGACCGTATCATCATCCAGGAATATCCTTTCAAGATTGACGCCCGCGGCCAGATGCTTGCCAGTGTTATGGCAAAAAAATTTGCAGTGGGGGCAAACCTTGTTGTTATTGATATCCCTGTCGGGCAGAATACCAAGGTTGCCAGCATGCAGCAGGGCAGAAAACTTGCCCGGGAATTTATCGAACTCGGAGAACGGCTTAACATGAGAGTGGAGTGTGCCCTTACGTACGGGGACATTCCTGTTGGCCGAAGCATAGGTCCGAAACTCGAGGTGATAGAAGCTCTCCGGGTGCTTGAGGGTTCCACTGAACCGAACTCCTTTATCCAGAAGAGTTTGTCGCTTGCGGGTATTGCACTTGAGATGTCCGGTAAAGCTGCACGAGGTACCGGAATGGACATGGCACAGGACATCCTCCGGAAAGGCAAAGCCCTTGAGAAGTTCCGCCAGATCATAGAGATCCAGGGCGGTGATCCAAATGTCAAATCCGATGATATTATTCCGGGAGAACACCAGTTTGTGGTAAACGCCCCGTCATCCGGGTACGTGATCGAAATGAATAACCAGTCTCTCATCACTCTTGCCCGCATAGCGGGTGCTCCCCATGATCCAGGCGCCGGTATTCTCCTGCACGCAAAAAAGGGAAATCTCATTAAAACCGGTGAACCTCTCTTTACCATTTATGCCGAAAGGAGCTGGAGGCTACAGAAAGCAATTGAGGATGGCCGGCGTCTCATGCCAATACTCGTAGAAGGAATGCTTTTAGACCGGGTGCCGTCCTTATCGGAGTATTAGACCGATTTGCTGATATACGAGCAGGAAGCGATATTCATTATGTATGGACAGAGATATCGTCTCCTTTTTATCCTGCTGTGCACCCTTCTTCTCTGCAGTTCTGCACACGCAACGATACTGCAAATCTCCGTGCGGGATAGTATTGATAATACAACAATTCCTCATGCTACGGTATACCTGAACGGAGTTGATTATGCAAAAACGAATACCAGCGGGCAGGTTTTTATCACCCATCCCGGTTTGAATGACACGCTGATCCGGGTCTCTATGACCGGATATGACGACTGGGAAAACCTTGTGGCTAAGAACGAAACATCAATCCTGGTAAACCTGAGCCGGAAAAATCTCATTCTGAAGGTAAATCTGTATGATTCTGACTTCCTTGAACCAGTGGCAGGTGCCCAAGTAAATATTTCTGTGAAAAATCTGACGCAGACAAAAGTGACGGATGCTTCCGGTTCGGCAACTTTTGATGTCCACGCGGCAACCATGTATTCCATCGATATCAGCGCTCAGGATTACGAGTCCCGGACGGGGCGTATTGATATCGGCACCGAGGATAAGAATGCCCAGTACTGGCTGCTTTTTAGCAACCGGTTCTCTTTTGTAATAAAAGACAGGAATAGCAGGGCGGCTGTTCCTGATGCAGAAGTGCGTCTAGACTCTGTACTTGCAGGAAAAACCGATACCCGGGGAGTTCTGACAATTCCCGTCTCACGGGGCAAAGTATATGCGATCGAAATAAAAAAGGCCGGCTACCTGACAATTTCAGAATCAAGAATTATCAACGAAACCGATGCTATCTATTCTGTTGTACTTACAAAAGCACCTTTAGGGGCTTTCTTCTCAGTTTTTGATGAAAATCGCGCTCCGATAAATGGGACAGATATTTACATTAACGGGACTCTGTCAGGAACTACCAACCAGTTTGGACGAAGTATTTTTCCCGACCTTGTTGCCGGTTCCTATACCGTTGAGGTCAGAAAGACGGGATATCTTTCGGTGAACCGTACCATACTCCTTAATCGTTCTGGTGAAGACTACAGTTTTGAGCTGCCGTTTGAACATGCAGACCTGACCATTTTTGTTCTGGAAAAGGACCAGAAAATCGTGCCAAATGCAACTATCATGATTAACGGTATCGTTGTTGGTGCTACTGATGACCACGGTCAGTACATAACCAGCGTTAAATTCGATACGGTGTACAATATAACCGCGGTAAAGGATACTTTCCAGCCCTCTTTTGTCAAGAAACAGGTTGCACAGGGAAATGCTACCGCATCAGTAACCATCGTCATGGAAAAAAGCCTTGACTGGGGCTTTATCATCCTGATTGTTGTTGGAGCACTGGGCATTCTTGTACTCTTCTGGGCAACCAGGATGCGGGATGGCAAGAAGCGAAGGCATATAGTGAGAAAGAACGAGATATAATATTTTTTTCTGGCAAAATAATTGGATATTTTATCATTTAAACGTAAAATTAGAATCCTTTCAAAATAAATAGGTTTATATAGTTTTATATGTAACCATACAATTCAAGATGATTTTTATGCGAGCGAATGCTGGACTATTAATTTTCCTTTGCATCCTGTTTTTTATAGGGACGGGAACGGCAGCTGATACATCAAATATCACATCCCCCAGTCCCGATTGGATTATCGCTAATGGTGTCGACCAGTCCGCCATAACGGTGAATGTTGCAAATACCTCAGGCGTAATACAAGGAGCGAAAGTAGACTTCCTGGTCAATAGTTCCATATATGGTTCAGTGAGTCCCTTAACGGTATTTTCTGATTTATCCGGACAGGCAAAAACCACGTTTAAGGTCAATACAAAAAGCGGTACAGCAAATATAACCGCAAAAATCAGCTATAACGATGAAGGAATACCAATCACCGTGGAAAAGAGCGTCCTTTTAAATATTGATCACGACAGTCCCTATTACCCTTATTTTTCGTATCAGCTTTACGGGGAAGTTGCATCTAATGTTCCATTCAATATTTCGATTACTGACCGGTGGGGGAACCGAATTGATGATCGACGCGGGAATCATTTCATCCACCTTCAGGTTCACGGTCCTGCCCCGGATGACTGCAGCTTTGCAGGATACGGGCATGATATTTTCCCTGCACTCGATCCAAATGGAAACCTGTTAGTAAGTGTAAAATTAACGACTAAAATAGGGTACAACAACATTTTAATGGACGCATTTGGCAGCATACCCGATAAATTCGAATGGATTGTTGCCGAGGCGACGGGTATACCCTATTCTATGACAGGGACTATTTCTGATGGGGGGGTTCTTCCGGCATCTGGTTTAGATGAAGACAAATTCACTATTGATTATTTCCTTTACGATGTATATAGCAATCCTGTAAGAAACCGCTCTATCTGGGTGAACACGACCCTCCCCAATGAACAACAATTGTACACCACAAATTCTCTGGGTCAGATCCGGTTATCATATGGTCCCAAAATCACCATAAACAACATCACAATCACTGCTATTTCTGTCGATAATGATACCGTTACAAATCAACTCGTTGCTCACTTTATCCATTCCGGGCCGACAAATATGGTGCTTGCAGTAACCCCCCAGACCATGGCAAGCCGGGAAGTTGAACCGACACAAAAGGCATTTGTCCGGGCAACTGTTATCGATCTAATGGGAAATCCAGTGCCCGGTGAATCTGTGAGATTTGCCATATCAGGGATCAATAATGGTGGATTTAACACCACGGCGAATGGCACTCCCAGTTTCAGCAGTTCTTCTGCAGTAGACAACATCACTGCAATAACCGATAATGATGGAAATGCAATAGTGCTCTTCTACCCCGGTTCATTTGCCCTGCGAACTGAACCTGGTTATAGTAAATCAGCAAATGCGTCCTGCACTGTTGAAGCACAATGGAATTCTACTGTCCGTACAGTATTAGTAAGCTGGAAAAATTATCCGTATCTCAGTATAGAAGCGAGTGCAGAACCTCAAACCGTTCGTCAGAACGAAACCTTTGACGTCAATATCAGGGTAACGGGAGACGGGTATGCGATGGGAGGGGCACCGGTTACGGCAATACTGGATATGGATTGCACATCAAATATGTTTTCAAATCCGGATCAGCCTCCCACCTATCCTAAAAGGATAGATAGTGCAAAAGCAGCAGCAGCAGTGTTTGTAGATGAGATGATTCAAGGTCAGGATTACATCGGTCTCACTTCATTTGGGACTGAGAAGAACGATCAATTTCACCTGCCGCCACAAGCCAATCTTGATCTCGTTAACACAAAAATCGACAATCTCGTTAAAGGCACGAATGCACAGGAATTCGGACCGTCAATAACCGATTCAATAACCAATATTACCCAAACTCAGGAAGACAGACCGGATGATGAAGTGCGTGCGGTGATTGTCCTGAGGGATGCGGGGGGCGGTAATATCAATGATGATATAGATGCAATTGTTGCACCTGCATTAGCTGCTAATCCCAAAATTTATATCTTTACCGTATACTACTATGACGGTGGTTCCACCACAAGCAATGCCGAAGAGGTTATGAAAAATTTGGCAAATAAGACCGGTGGACAATTTTTCAAACCGTCAAATCCGCAGGAACTCCAGCAAGCATACAGGGATATCGCCGGGATACTTAGAAACATTGCCGGTGTGAATGCTTCCATGCAGTTAAACTATCAGAATGTCGAGGTAAACAGCACACCGATGCCGGGTAAGGATGTATTTGATTATATTGCTGTAGAAAACGCAGCACCCGCAGACCAGCGCACGACGATTCTCTGGCCAAATAATACGCGTTCCTTCAAGAATCAGACTGATGAGTGGAATACAAATAATCAACTGCATTTTGATATTGGCACAATTAACATCAGTGAACAGTGGGAGACAACGTATTGTCTCAAAGCAAACCAGACGGGACTGATCAAATTGTTCGACAACACATCGACAATCAGTTTCAATGATGGGGTAGATTTCCTAGAGTTCCCTGATATTTTCATCACGGTAACTCCAAACTTTACACCAATCGGTTCACTGACCGGAACGCTGGAAGTATCAAATCTAGCGGTAACCAAATCCGGGAGTATTTCCGATTTCGTCCCATTTAAATGGAACCTGAAATACGTAGGATTTGCTAATGTAACCGAGACTATGTGGTATTCTCATAATAATGGACCCTGGGTTCTCTTTAATACGCAGTCAGATATCGATCCAGGGGATGTCCTTCATACCGATCAAATGGATGTGAGAAAACTCCCCCCCGGTGGCTACCGGATAAAAATCCACGCGATCGCTCCCGATGCTATTGACGCTGAAGCGATCACGGATACGATTACGGTGGGTAGTAAAGGGGTCTATATAAAATTAGAATAACCTATGCTTTTTTTAAATAAATTCACAGTCAAACCGCTTTCACTGTGGTTTATTTTTATCGCCTGATACCACCTGAAAGCACAATTTTTGGAAAAATCCGGCCATTTCCGGGCGCGGGTATTTTTAGATAAAAAAACACAGTCTGGTTACGAGTAGTGAGAAACGGAGACCATACAGCGCCCGGAACAAGCTTGAAGTGGTCACAGGTTGTATACATCTTACATGCCTGATGTCAAGCACCCCAAGTGTCCGCACCCGAAATGTGGTGCCACCATGCAGCGCATATACAAAAGGGAGGGATCCGCTTTCATACCTTTCGGGTGGCTATGTATTGATTGTAGTCTGTTCAAAAAAGACAATTAGCATTTATTTAGTTATACACTTCCAAAAAAAGCTTAAAATTATTAGAATAACAACTATTGCGATAAATAGAAACATAAAACAATTATCCTGATCTTCTATACATTCTGATTTTTTATTTAATAAGTTCTTTAATTTTTTACATTTTCTAATTTTTAAACATAATACCCAACAAAAAGTGAATAAAATAATTATGATTAAGACGAGCTTACAAAAAATTTTATCGCAAGAATTCACCCAATAAAAAGAAAAAATACTAACTACGATTGTATAGGTAACAATATCAATAATCGTGTGACCGCGATCAAGAAAAAGGCTTGATTCTTCTAGATTTTTTCTTAAAGACAATCTCTTATCATTCGAGATACCGAGTTCATCTTCACAACAAATTATTTTTTCATAACAATCAACAATCGACGAATCAATTTTATAAGCATACACTCTCCATAATGTAAGTTCCAAAATTGAGGCAAAAACAATTAATGGCAAAATTTGTCCTTTAAATTGACAATCCACAGTAGCGTAAGCAGTAATCATTGCTGCCAAAAATGCTACCGTAAAACCAACCGCTGCATGATTAAGGGCACTTAATTGATTATTCCTGTCTTGATATGACTGATAAATTATCCGGTAGGTATCTTCTTTAATTTGCACTTTATCTGATATGAGGGTCATAGCTCTGGATAACTTTACGTCATTTTTTACCTTTTATGTGAGTTTACCCAATTATCTGTAAGAGCTTTTCCGGGTGTCATTGTTGCTATTCCCCCTTCAATATCACCCTGCGCTATTTGTGTATATCCAGCAATATACAAACTCCGTGCTTGGCGTAAATCAGAATTATCGGGAATAGGTGAATTTTCATAATCTCTAACAATTTCCTGTGCATCTATCCGTGCCACTTGATATTGATTAAATTTTAAATCATCTCTAAATTTGGTCAGATCTTCAGCTAAATGACCACTTCCAAGAAACTTCACATAAGCATTATCATTAGCCGATCCGGTGTAATCATCACCAGAACCAGCACATCCGGTACACGCCACAACTGCCACCAATAAAACTATAAAAAGAAGGTACTTCATACCCGTCCCTTTTATTTGGGTGACGATATATTTTTTCTTCAACGGCTGGACGTGATAATAATTGTACCATCTTTCCAGCAGCGGATTTTACACGGTTCGCATTCGTATAATTCATCACCACTTTTTGGCTGAATTTTTCCTTCGAATTTTTCAGCATGAAGTCCCCAAATTATTTTTTTCATCTCGTTTTTACAGTTCGGACAGTTCATCTCGATCACGCCCCCCCTACCGGATGAAAATTGTACCCGACTAAAATATAGTTATCTCTTTTGGAATTGTTATCCGTTGAAAAGTTAATGGAAAGTACTGCTTTGTTCCGGCCGCGTGGATATGCCCGGACTGCGGATTGGTAACTCATAATTGATAGGTCAAGAGCTCCAGAAGTTTTGGCAAAAAGGGTGGGCAGATGATGAAACGTACCCCCACCCATGATTAAGTGTTACAGAATCGCAATATAACCGTTTCTCATTTTCAACGTCTGAAAAATAGTGGTTTGAGTCGATTTTTTTTAAGCTGGAATTGGTTTCTCAAATAATTTTTTAGGGATTTGAATTTTTCTTACTCTTGACATCGGCGATGGCAGGGACTGTTTTTCCTCGCGTAATCCTTCAAGATGAAATTTAATTGCTTCTTTCATGTTTTTAAATGTCTTTTCTTCTGTTTTGCCGGTGGCAATAACCCCCGGAAGATCCGGACAATAAGCGGAGAAGTTACGCTTCCCTTCCTCGATAATAATTATATATGACACCATTACGATTTCCCCCTTTTTATCTGAGCTTGCTTTAAGACGCTGTTTAACGTTCCCGGTCTGATTTCATCATCCAAATGACCCGAAATAGTAACGAGTCCGGGTTTGATATGGTGTTTATATTGCCTGTGGTCACCTTTTTGACGGTTTATTTCCCATCCGTCAGATTCGATAAGTTCAATCAATTTTCGAATCTTCATCGGACGCATAATCCCTTACTTACTTATTTACTTACTACTCATACGTTTTTAATAATTAAATTTGTATGTTTCTTGGCTTCGGTAAGGATCTCCTATTTTCTGTAGCCCCATTTAAAGATGGGATGGAATAACTATGAAACCAATAAATATTAATTCTGTAAAGAAAATTCTCTCCATGGATTGGCTTAAACAATTTTTCGATGCTGTACGCAAAGATCCTAGAAATATGAAATATTGTATTGAACTGGCCGCGTTTGCTTATGTCTCTAGGAAGTATACTCTCGACGTTTCATACATCCGATGGAAAAAGGATTCAACAAGCGGATGCACAATGACCGAAGCGAAGCCCGATAATTCATTAGTTAAGTTAGGAGGCAAAATTGCACCTTTACTATTTATGAATAAGACTTTAATAAAAACTAATAATTTTTCACCATTAATCTCTAATAGAGATTTTAGAGATTTATTTAGTCTTGAACAATTACATGTGCTAGAACAAGAAGACGATATTGAGGACATCGAACGCGTCGTTAATGGAATAAAAGGAAATATTACAGCGATTCCCAGAATCGCCCATGCTCTTTACTTTGAAGAACCTAAAAATAACGGATGGAGATTTTTAAAGAAAGCAAAAATATTAAAATTGATTAAAGAAGGTTGGAAAGAGAATTAAAATTGATAATTTGAAAGGCTTTGTAGAAATCCTACATTTTCCGAAGAAATAACTGACCACAAAAGCTAAGGTACGGCGTCTCCTTACCTAATTATGCTAACAACCAGTAAGGAGACAAAATAATGTCAGCAAACCGGTATATCAGGTTTGTTGAATTATCCTCCGGATTGATCAAAGATTCCAGAATTCCACTCTATTCGTCAAAATATTCTAAAAAGACCTATACCCAGCACCAGTTACTCATTCTCCATCTCTTGAAAGAATACCTGTCAGAAGATTACCGGGACACGGTAGAACTTACCGAGATCATGGATTCTCTTCGAGAGAAAATACATCTCGATGAAGTTCCCCATTTCACGACGATCCAGAAGTTCTGCCAGCGGATCCGATCCTCAACATTCACCCGGTTACTCAACAGGCTTATGAAATTGTTCTATGACTGGGGAGAGA
>JAJRBZ010000051.1 GCA_028679185.1 Methanoregula sp.
GCAGTTTTTGATTTCCCAGAATGTAGATAATCTCCATTTGAAATCGGGTATCCGCCAGGAGATACTGGCGGAGCTGCATGGGAACATCTCAAAACTCCGGTGCAAAAGGTGCGGGCTCACGGTCGACAGGTCTGCGGGAAGAGAAGTGTGCCGGTGCGGCGGAACGCTGGTTCGCAGCGTCGTCGATTTCGGTCAACCCCTTCCGGAGAGGGACCTCGCGCTGTCATACGAACATTCACGCAAGAGTGATCTTTTTGTTGTTGCGGGTTCCAGTCTTGTTGTAACACCTGCGGCCGACATGCCGGCAGAGGCGCTTCGTTCCGGTGCAAAACTGGTAATTATCAACCGGGGTGAAACGCCCTTCGATCCGCACTCTCATCTGAGGTTTTATGAAAAGACCGGAGATGTCCTTCCCAGAGCAGTAAAGCGGTTAAAAAGACTGATGGGGCTGTTTGAGTAAAAAACTCTGGAACAAAACAATCTTATTCCTCTTGAACCCGCCGGAACAGTAGCGGGATTAACCCATGATTGTTGATTTTCAGTATTCTAAGATTTACAAGATTTCATAAAAATTGTATAGCACAACCATACAATTGTATGGTATAAGCATACACATGAATTTGCTATCAGAAATACTATCATCAAAAATTCGGGCGGAGGTTTTCCGCATCCTCTTTGGTGTTGACGACACCGCATTGCACCTCCGGGAAATAGAACGTCGCTCCGGCCTTACAATAGGGACAGTCCAGCAGGAAATGAAGAAACTGCTGCAACTGGATCTGATAAAAAGACGGAAAGATGGTAACCGAATATATTATCAAGCCAACAAAGAACATCCTCTCTACACTGAAATCAGGAATATCGTTCTGAAGACATCAGGCCTCGCGGAAGTCATTAAAGGCGCTTTAAGCGCGAGCCCGGATATAAAAATGGCTTTTGTGTTTGGCTCTATAGCACAACACACAGAAAAGGCGGCCAGTGATGTGGATCTCATGGTTGTTGGTGCTATTGGATTGAGAAAGTTGACAGGTCTATTGACGGATGTTTCCGGTAAGATCGGCCGGGAGATC
Organism: Methanoregula sp.; assembly: GCA_028679185.1. Classification (GTDB taxonomy): domain Archaea; phylum Halobacteriota; class Methanomicrobia; order Methanomicrobiales; family Methanospirillaceae; genus Methanoregula. Next base: position 1,071 of record JAJRBZ010000051.1, read on the forward strand.
AACCCTCATGTTTTCTCTGAAAAGGAATTCGTAAAGCGGAAAAAGGGGCAGGATCACTTCCTTAATAAGGTTCTTGAGTCACCAAGAATATTCATAATCGGAACTGAAAATGAGCTTGCAGAAATGGCTTGAATACGGCTGGCTGCGTTCTCATATGACCAGCAAAAAAGGAAATTTCCGACCTGTTCCGGATTATTGAACGTGATTTGCAGGATACCGCAGGGGATATTTCTACCGACTGGCGGTTTGGGATTGCCTACAATGCCGCCCTGAAACTCTGTACAATCCTGCTTTATGCAGAAGGTTGAAGACCAGAGAAAACCCTGCAACACTTCCGCACCATTCAGGCATTGCCTCTGATCTTAGGAAACCATCACAAAAAAGATGCTGAATATCTGGATACCTGCCGTAACAAAAGGAATGTGATGGAATATGATTACGTCGGCGGAGTTACCGAAGAAGATGTAGATGAACTAATTGAGTTTGTAAATGAATTGCGAGAAGAAGTCCTTCAATGGCTGAAAAAACAACACCCGGATTTTCTTTCGGGGGATAGCGGCTCTGCGGCAATAAGCAAATAAACCAGCCATGGGAAAGAGACATGAAAACTTTCAAACTCAAGTCGTGGGTTCCTATGACAAAATCTAAGCATTGATTGCCAGTCGAAAGACTTATTCCCATTAATTGAGATGGGGGCTTCTCCATCATACCTCCACCCCTAAATTTACATACCTAAATCATCCACCACAAGAATCCTCCCTCCCTTGGCGGGAGGGATTGAGGGAGGGGGTAATTAATCCTTTCAGTCTGAAAACATCGGAGCCACCGCCGTCTTCCTCTTCATGTCATAACTATGAAAATAGATTCCATACATCCCCCTTTAAAATATGGGCTCGGGGGATTTTTTTATTCTCATTCCAAAATCCCTCTAAATCTCCCTTTACAAAAGGGAGACTTAATAGGATTGACTATTGTTATTCCTTCGTGGTGCCCTACGGGAGCATAAGGATTAGTTTGATATTTTCATGAAATATTGACAATTTCAAGTTATAATCGGTTATATAATTTAAACGAAACCAGGATTTACCACAGTGTGGCTTAATGTGGCCGGATATGGGCAAAGGTACTCCATGCGTGAATAGCTTATGATGTTGAAAGAAGGACTCTTATACGAAAGATCGCCGGGAAATGCAGTTCGGTGTAACGTCTGTCAGCGCCGATGTCGGATCAAGGATGGAGATTCCGGGTACTGCAGGACGAGAGTAAATAACAACGGAACATTATACAGCACCATTTACGGTGAGGTATCTACATGGCGACGGGCTCCCATCGAGATTAAGCCTGTTTACCACTATCTGCCGGGGAGCTATGCCTTCAGTCTGGGATCCCTTGGATGCAATTTTCTTTGTGACGGCTGCCAGAATTACGACATCTCATTTGCCCTGGCCGAAAATGTTCCGGTTCAGACCAGATACCTCTCACCGGATGAATCAGTTAAGCTCTCTCAGAATTACAAGTGCCAGGGTATATCCTGGACATATAATGAACCGACCCTGTGGTTCGAATATACTCTCGATGGGGCTCGCCTGGCAAAATCACTTGGATTATATACAAATTATGTAACCAATGGCTACATGACAGAAGAGGCTTTGGAAATGATTGGACCGTATCTGGATGTTTTTCGTGTCGATATCAAGGCATTTGAATCACAGGCGTATAAGAAAATTGCCAATATTTCCGACTGGAAACACATTCTGGAAAACACCATCCGTGCGAAAAAAAGCTGGAATATGCACGTGGAAGTAGTTACGAACATCATTCAAGGGATTAACGACGATCCCGGACATATGCGTGAGATGGCTCAATGGGTGAAGGGAGAGCTTGGATCATGCACACCCTGGCATTTTACCCGGTTCTTTCCCCACTGGAAATTGACACATGTAAAGCCAACACCGGTTGAATCCCTGGAAAAAATCCGCGAAACCGCCCTCAAGGAAGGTCTCACGTTTGTATATATCGGAAATGTTCCCGGACACCCTGCCAACAATACGTATTGTCCTTCCTGCGGCGAGACAGTGATTGAACGTAACGATTGGGGCGCTGTAAAATGCAGTATCACGTCAAACGCCTGTCCATTCTGTAAATCATTTATTTTCGGGAAATTCAATGAGAACACACTGTGAGCAATACCGAGTACAGAGGTGTAGTCATGATAATAAAAATACCGGAACCGATCTCCGGGGAACTGGGAATCCCTTCGACATTCCTGGAGACAAACTGCTTCTGGTGTGTGAATGATACGTATGAACATTCATTATGGATTCAACCCCCTGCGACGATTCTTCCCTTCTTGACCGTTCCGGTGGAAAGTGTTTTATTACATAAACGATGAACGGGGATCTGGAAAAAAGAATCCAAACATTGGCACAGTGGATGTATGAGTCCCACCACCTGGTAGTTTTCACGGGCGCAGGGATAAGTACGGAGTCGGGAATCTCTGATTTTAGAGGCCCCGACGGAGTATGGACACGCCGGGACAAGGGACTTCCCCCGAGGCCCATGAGCGTGTCGATGGATGCAGTAGAGCCGAATGCGGGACACCGCGCCATCGCAGAACTTCAGAAAATGGGGAAATTGCAGTTTTTGATTTCCCAGAATGTAGATAATCTCCATTTGAAATCGGGTATCCGCCAGGAGATACTGGCGGAGCTGCA
>JAJRBZ010000004.1 GCA_028679185.1 Methanoregula sp.
AATCTGTGTTCCAGTCGAATCAAAAATCCTCGTGAAGCCATCCTCGTGATAAATAACTCCGCGTAGGGGAATCGTACCTGGTTCATAACTATAATTTAGGTTATGCCCCACAATTCTCATTGAAGAAATCCGGCCGAATTTTGTTAATTCCTGAGAATTATTGAATTTTAATTGGGGTATAGGACACGAGGTCTTTGTCGCAGCGTTCATACATCCAGCACCGACAACCATCATAAAAAGCATAATGCAGATACAATTATGGAGAGATTTTGTGAAGTCCATTACATAGATTATTAATCATAGACATCTATATAAATCAATCAATAGTGATTTCCTATTATTTTGGCCACATTTATCAATAAAATCAGACGGAATAAGGGTTTGAACATAAACAGTCAACCACGGCTGAGGCTTGATTTACCATTTCGGCGATATTTTGGGATCATTTTAAGAATCAAGGCACCTTTTAAGCGTTTTCGTAGTGCTATACCAAAATAACTCAATTCAATTCTGTTTTGTCGCAGCGATGATGTAGTATGTCTTGGCTGGTGCGAATCTCTGATACCAGGGCTGTTGCGGTTTCTGCATCTCGCAGATCCCGTTACTTCCCGCTGATCGATGGATATGCGAAGTTATGAGAGAGATTATGAAAATGATTAAACAGGTCAAAAATAATGAACTAGTGCAACAGGGTGTAGCAAAATGTCCAGGTCGACTTTATCCATTAAAACCGTCTGCGTTTCTCTTATACTGGTCTCCTTTGTCGTGGTTCTGGGTTGTACCACGACTCCCCCGGGATCTGAAGGGACAACTCCCGTTACCTCCGTACCCCAAACGACAGCATCTCCGTCACCCACTCCCACCTTTCAACCCGCTGGAGACATTCAGCTGGCAGGTAATGTCTATGGAATGTCTTCCGATCCGTATAGAGGAATTGATACAATTACTTTTTCCATCGGTTTGCCGGCGCATGCATCAGCTGTCGACCTGACCACCATGGAAATTGTCTTTTCAACACCAGGGATTGACCCGGTAACCCTTACGCGGGGCACGAGAGATTCATCCAGTATTTTTACCATCACAGTAGGTGGCAATGCGGTAACTGAACTACTTCCCGATGAAGAGGTCGATATCTCTTTCAGGGTAAAGCCGGTTTCCGGAGGTACCAATGTGAATATTGAGGTGAGACCACCTGACAGGGCCGCATTAATCTTTTCAAGGACAGTACCCGCTGTGATTTCATCATTGAATGTTCTTTGATCAAATCTCCTTTTTTCTTGATCATAAAAAATTGTCAGTTCAAGAGTCGGGACGGGTTCAGTTATTCGGCAGGGATACAATGACTTATTAAAAAACAGTCCGCAGATGAGAGACACGACAAGACATTGTCCCAATTTTTTTTACTTAGTACAAATGAACAGTATATCATTAAAATTATGAAATTTTATCGTCATAGGGTTTGAACAAAAATAGTAAAACATGGCTGAGGCCTGTAAATTTTATTTTTATCAATTTTAATTTCCCTGAATATCACAATAGATTCAAATTTTTTAATGATTAATTATTACATGTACGTGACCCATCATGGAAAAAAAAGCATTCATAACGGGGATAACAGGGCAGGACGGATCATATCTTGCTGAACTGCTCCTGTCTAAAGGCTACGAAGTCCATGGACTGATACGGAGATCTTCGACGTTCAACACCAGCAGGATTGATTCTATATACATTGACCCTCATGACAGTCATGCCCGGTTATTTTTACATTATGGGGATCTCTCTGACTCAGAGCAAATTTCAAACATTCTGTATAATATCCGGCCTGACGAGATCTATCATCTCGGTGCACAGAGCCATGTCCGGGTCAGCTTTGATACTCCTGAATATACCGGAAATGTAACAGCACTGGGAACTACACGGATTTTAGAAGCTGCCCGGCGAAGTAATCACGATGTAAAATTCTATCAGGCATCATCCAGCGAGATGTTCGGGGCCACAAATCCACCTCAACGGGAGGATACGGTATTTCATCCAAGGAGTCCTTATGCATGTGCCAAGGTATATTCATACTGGATGGTGCGAAATTATCGTGAAGGTTACAATCTCTTTGCATCCAACGGTATTTTATTCAATCATGAATCTCCCCGAAGAGGGGAAACATTTGTGACCCGGAAGATTACCCGTGCAATTGCCAGAATTATTTCAGGAAAGGATAAATTCCTGTATCTTGGAAATCTCGAAGCGAAACGTGACTGGGGATTTGCACCGGAATATGTTGAATGCATGTGGCGCATTCTGCAACAGGAGAACCCTGACGATTTTGTGATAGGTACCGGAGAGACACATTCGGTCCGCGAGTTTCTGCATGAGGCATTTGCCTACGCGGGGCTTGATATAGAAAAACACGTACGAATCGATCCAAAATATTTCCGTCCTACTGAAGTTGAAGTGCTTATTGCAGATCCAACAAAGTCGCATGCTACTCTCGGCTGGAAACCTGTAATTAAATTTGGCGATCTGGTAAAAATTATGGTAGATTCGGATATGCGTGGGGCTGGATTAAAGCCTATCGGCAAAGGAGATGAAATAATCAAAACGAAATTCCCGAACCGCTGGTGGAAGACTGACTGAAATTTATTCATTTCACTAAAGTTATTCCGCGATTAATTATTAAACGGAAAAGAGAACAGCTAACATCACAGACCTTCAAATAATTCAAGGATGATACGAAACAGACTGTGAGTCCCATGACATACTGGACCGGTAAAAAAATACTTATCACGGGGGGGGCAGGATTTTTTGGTTCGCAAGTCGTTAACCAACTCCTTGAGAAAGGGGTCGATAGAAAGAATATCATAATTCCGAGGAGCAGAGAAATTGATTTGCGGAAATGGGAGAACTGCATCAGCGTTGTCAAAAATTGTGATATTGTAATCCATCTTGCAGCAAAGGTCGGCGGTATCGGTTATAACCAGGAATTCCCTGCACAGTTATTTTATGATAATGCTATCATGGGAATCCAGATAATTGAGGCGGCACGACAGGAGAATGTCGATAAGTGTGTTATCATCGGCACCATCTGTGCATATCCTAAATTCACTCCCGTGCCATTCAGGGAAGAAAATCTCTGGAATGGATATCCTGAAGAAACAAATGCACCTTATGGACTGGCAAAAAAAATGTTACTAGTCCAGTCCCAGGCATACAGGGAGCAATATGGATTCAATTCAATTTACCTCCTCCCGGTGAATCTTTATGGTCCTGGCGATAATTTTGATCCTGCAAGCTCCCATGTTATTCCCGCACTCATCAAAAAATTCACTGAAGCCAAACGAGATAATAAATCCTGTGTTGAAGTGTGGGGAACCGGCTCGGCATCACGGGAATTTTTATACGTGGATGATGCTGCAAGAGGGCTCATTCTTGCCGCAGAGAGGTACAACAAACCAGATCCGGTAAATCTCGGTTCTGGAATGGAAATTACTATCCAGGACCTGGTAAAACTCATTCAAGAACTGACAGGATATACCGGTGAAGTTTACTGGGATTCTACCAAACCCGATGGTCAGCCGAAACGCAGCCTGGATGTCAGCAGGGCAAAACAGGAATTTGGCTTTGTAGCTCAGATGCCTTTCAAAAAAGGACTGAAAAAAACAATTGAGTGGTATCAGAAACATTCAGATATTCTTAAAAACCCGGCAGATTTTGAGAATCATTGTTAAAATTTTCAGATAATTATTAACTCTTTAGAGATAATTTTTCAATGATGCAGGTTACCATGAAAACAATTACAGTTGAAAAAAGATTTTTATGAAACTATCAATTATTGGAACCGGTTATGTCGGATCTGTAACAGGAATATGTTTTGCTGATATGGGACATCAGATTTGTTTTGTGGATGTTGATCAAATAAAACTTGATGCAATAAATTCCGGGAAAAGCCCAATATATGAACCCGATCTGGATAATCTCCTTATGAAAAACAGAACGAAGATTACGACAACGACAGATATTCCGGAAGCTGTCAACCAGACTGATTTAACAATGATATGTGTGGGCACTCCACAAAAAACGGATGGTTCAAGTGATCTGCGGTTTATCAATGATGCTGCGTATTCAATAGGAAAAGCACTTGCTGATAAGGATAAAAAATACCATACTGTGATAGTTAAAAGTACCGTTCTACCCGGAACAACGAGTAATGTTGTAAAACCGGTTCTGGAAAGGGAATCCGGAAAAGAAGCGACTGTGGATTTTGGAATTGGTGCAAATCCTGAATTCCTTAAAGAGGGCAATGCGGTCAAAGATTTTTTTCATACGGACCGTATTGTGATCGGTGCAAACGATCCAAAAACAAAAAAGACGCTGGAGGGTCTGTACAAACCATTACATGCACCCATTTTTACTACGAATATCAAAACAGCAGAAATGATCAAGTACGTGAGTAATGCATTTCTCGCAACAAAGATCAGTTTTTCAAATGAAATCGGCAATCTCTGTAAAGTGAATGATATAGATTCATACGAAGTATTCCGGGGGGTTAGTCTGGACTGCCGGATCAATCCTCATTTCTTCCGGTCAGGAATTGGTTTTGGGGGTTCTTGTTTTCCAAAAGATGTTCATGCCCTGATTGCCTTTGCAGAGTCGCAAGGGATTGATACAAAGATATTGAAAGCAGTTATCCGGACAAATGATGACCAGCCCCAAAAATTAATAGCATTGCTCAAAAAACATCTCGATATTAGAGGTAAAAAAATTGGTATCCTAGGATTATCATTTAAACCGGATACCGATGATATTCGTGAAAGCCGGGCTATTCCTGTGGTACAGGCGCTCCTGGAAGAGGGGGCGCAGATCCTCGCTTATGATCCCATGGCTATGCCTGGATTCAAAACCCTTTTTCCACGGATTTCATATGCGAAAAGTAGTAAAGAAGTTCTTGAAACAGATGCCCTGATGATTATCACAGAATGGAAAGAATTTTTTGATATTGATTATAAGGGGAAAATTGTGATTGATGGAAGAAAAGTGAACAAAGCTCGGCGTGAAGCTGATATTTACGAAGGGATCTGCTGGTAGTGATGAGTCCTATTCCAGGGAAAATGGCAGCCGGGTTATCAGCAAGTGATGCAATAATTAATGAGGGTTGAGATATGCAAAAAATTCGAAAAGCAGTAATTCCGGCAGCCGGGTTAGGAACACGGTTTTTACCGATTACCAAATCGATGCCAAAAGAGATGTTACCAGTTGTTCATAAGCCTGTTATTCAATACGTCATTGAAGAAGCGTATCATTCCGGGATCACCGATATTCTTATTATTACAGGTAAAGGTAAACGCTCACTTGAGGACTATTTCGACAAGAACAACGAGATTGAGAACAATATCTATCTTGACGACCTTGATCGGATATTAGATGAATTAAATATTTTTTTCATCCGCCAGAAAGAAGTAAAAGGTTTGGGAGACGCGATCCGTTATGCCGAATCATTTGTTAACGATGATTCCTTTGCTGTTATGCTGGGAGATACAATCACAATTCCTCCCTGTATCCATGAGCTGATGGCGGTACATGAAAAATATAATGCGCCAATAATTGCTGTTGAGCGAGTACCATGGGAAATGGTCGATCATTATGGTATTATTTCCGGTGCTGATCTTGAGAGAGATGATTTTCTGATTGAACATCTTGTGGAAAAACCCTCGCCGCAATCCGCTCCCTCCAATCTGGCAATTCTTGGATCCTATATTTTGACACATGGAATTTTTAATGCAATACAGCAGACATCTCCAGGGAAAAACGGTGAAATCCAACTTACTGATGCGCTGAATATACTAAATTGCCAACAAAAAATGTATGCTCATCTCTTCAGTGGAAGGCGGTATGATATTGGAAACAAACCGGATTGGTTAAAGGCCAATATCGAACTAGGTATGCAGGATAAGGAATTGGGAAAAGATATTACCGGTTTCATCGAAAACCTGTGCAGGAAATGAAAATGATTTCTTGGATTTTTATGGATATTTATTATGATGATTGAAGATCTTGGTATGATAAAATCGCAACTGAAAGAACATTCATTTGAAGACCAAAAGGTCCTCATAACCGGTGGTGCAGGATTCCTTGGTTCATGGATGTGCGATGTATTGATTGCACAAAATGCCAGGGTCATCTGCCTGGATAATCTTGCGAGCGGACAGGAACAGAATATTGAACATCTGAAGAAAGATGAAAATTTTTTATTCCTTCAGCATGATATCAGTCAGCCGGTAATACTGGATACAAAGGTCGATTTTATCTTTCATATGGCGTCCCGTGCATCCCCCCTCGAATTCGAACAATTCCCTATCCAGATTATGAAGGCTAACACATTAGGTACGTGGATTGCTTTAGGGATTGCCAAAAAAAACAAAGCCAGATTGCTTTTTACATCTACCAGCGAGATTTATGGGGAATCCCAGATAATTCCAACTCCTGAAACATATCATGGGAATGTAAACACACTAGGAATCCGGGGATGTTACGATGAGGCAAAACGTGCCGGTGAAGCAACGTGCATGGCATATATGCGTCAACATGGGTTGGATGTCAGAATTGTACGGATATTCAATACATATGGACCCCGAA
>JAJRBZ010000052.1 GCA_028679185.1 Methanoregula sp.
ATGACCAACAGTGGAACATCCCCTGCTTTTTTGTGATTTCTTTGCCCGTCCCTGGGGCGTTCCACGGGAGGGACGGGAACCCTCACAATGGTGGTGTTTCACGTTACGTCCCATTGCGATGATTACGACGCTTCGCTACAAGTCAGATCCAAAAAAAAATCTATTACTGGGAATAATTTGCGCAAAGATGTTCTGCGAAGTTTTTCTCAGAACGCCTATTCTCCGCAAGTCAGAAATCGCAGAATCTCAATTGCTACTTTAATTGTCAAATGGACGATCGTAGTTACGATAATGCTATTACGAAAAAAGGCGATTAAATTTCTTCACTCTGTGAAGGGATTAAATAACTTTAAATGAATACCGGAACTCAATTTTTCATGGTAATAAAACAGGGGTTTTTTCCCGGGGGAGGGTATAATCTATACCTTCCTTCCATAAAACGCCTCCAGAAGCCCGCTATTAAGGTCGTTCGTCTGAGCGGGGAAAAACAGGGATCCATTGGTTTGAGGGGTATATTTTCAATATGATAAGAAGAGGACTGTGAGTGATTATGAGCATTAGCCACATTCTTCTGTAGTAAGAACATTTGAATTATTTCTTTTTATTTACCTAAACTATCGCTTCAGAATCAGTATTTACTGTGAATATCAGAACAGGAAGTATAAGAACAGGAAGTATAGTAAAAAATGGAATAATAGTCCGCCCTTTGAAAGCATATTCAGCGATACTATTGAAGAATCCTGCAGATATTGTAAAAAAATATCACTGGAACCAGGTAACTATGCGAATGCTAATCCATTCAGGATTATACCTGTTTACAAGATAAAATAATTGTTGAGATCATATATCGATTGAATGTGTAGTATTCCGACAGAAAAAGTGTCGCACATTCTTTTGAAAAACGACAACAGAAGTCTTATTTTTTTACCGGTTTTTACCATACAGTGCCAGATTACTTCTCTCAATTAATCGCTCCGAGTCTTTGCCTGAAAGGGAAATAATGAGTTTACTCCTAAATCTGTACCTGTTTTTACACCAAAATCAGTTGATTCACCCACTCTGAAACTGAGAAATTGATATTATAAACAGTGAACGAACGATTTATAAAAAAGATCTAAAGGAAAAACCATTATCTACGTGAAAATGAGGATTTGTTGATGGCGTGGACGCAGGTTCATTACCGCAACCGACAGAATTTTTCGGGTATAAAAAATGACTGATACATTCTGAAATTTCTGTAATTAGTTATTTGGATGCTATTTTCCAGCAGCAGCTTCCGTTTCGATACCGGATATTGTACTCTTAAAAACACCTTCAAGGAGCCCTTCTGAAGAGATTAAAGCAATCTGCCTGATTATTTTCAGTAGAATATTTTTCTGTATTTAATTATCGGTTAAAAGAATGCGGGCTTTTTTTTTAAAAACGCATAAAGCGGGTGGCTTTTGTACTGTTATTGTAGTACCTATTCCTAGGATTTTGTGAGCTGGAAAAATTAGTCCGTTCGTGTCACAGCAATATATTTGTTCACTATTCTTAAATTCAATTATTTTACTCCAAATTTCTCACTGAGTGTATAAATGCCGCAAAAAGTAATATCTACTAAATAAAAAGCCAGTAAATAACGTTTTTTTTAAAAAAAACAATGATTCAGAGCATTTTGTTTTTCCAATAACTACAACATCCATTCAAATAAACCATATGATGCTATATACAAAAGGTATATTTTTGTAGGTTTTCTCTGTAATAATTCAATTACTCTATGGTTATTTATGAAAATGTTCTAAAATACCGCATAACTTCGCCGGCTTATTAATCATTAACAAAGCCGACAGGATTTTTTAGTGACAGGGTATATGAAAGAAAATGCCAATAGCAAAGTAAATATTCAATACCAGAGTTCACCACTAGCTGTTCATTGCTGTGCGAGAAGATTGGTAGTGACCTAAAGCATATTACTGCCGGAAATTATACTTTCCAATAAAACAAAAAAAAGGGCCCATATAACATACGCGATAACCACTATAAAATAAAAATCTTAAAAATCCATATGACGCAGATCATACTGTGAAAAATCACTATCATCAAACAGAATGCACGTTTTTAAAAATATAAGAGTGATCCAGAATACTAAACATAAAATTCCAGTTTTAAAAAAAATAAAAAATCACCATACTCACGATATTATAGGCGAACTATCGCTGTCCGATAATGGTATGGATGTTGGGATGATTTGTTATTTTTTATAATTTATGAACAAAACCATGGTTCTTATTTGTGGATTTTTTCGATTGTTCACTATCAACCCAGAAATAATCATATCAGCAAGATATTCTGGATTGCGCTTATTCTGAATTGAATTTCTGTATTGAGACAAGAGAAGAAGAAGACCGAAAAGGGACTGGCGATAGGTATCTGCTATATCTTTTAAATTTTTCCTGTATTCGACGTATTTTAACATTAAAAATCAGGTGAATGTATCAAAATTATTATAGCAATAAACCATATAATGCTATACACAAAGAGGTCTGGCTAGCAGCCCGTTCGTGCAAGCAAAGCGGATTCCCAAAAAAACTTAAAAAAGTCGTGCAGGTGTTACAAAAAAATGGACGATTCGCATATCCAGCAGGAAATTAACAAATATAAAAAATTTAAGAAGGTGGATGGTGCCACATACCAAAAGGTAAACCAGTTTCTGCGTAAGAGGACATATATTACAGCCCGGGAATGGGCGCTTGCACGATTATGCACGGATTTCCGTACTTCCGGGGGTGCGGAGATGACCTTTATCGGAAAACATCTTCCGTCACTCGTGCCTTTCATGGAAGATACGTATACACCGCAAGCTGTCAACCAGGCACGCAACTCATTCAAAAAGAAAGTCCGAAAGGCAAGTGCCACATTTTTCTATGGCGCAATGTGTGGATTTTTTACCACCGATGAACTTGATGACCTGCTCTTTGAAGCAAGCGAGGTCGCACGGTTTCTCCTTGAGGTAGAAGGAACAACTCTTGATATTGACGAAGAGATTGACATTGAAGATCGGATTACCAAAGTCATGAGAAGTGTGGGGGAAGCAGCAAAAACCATTCTCAAGTCACGAGCAGAAGAGGAAGAGTCACCAGATCAACTACCGGTTCCGTTGCCACAAAAACCCAAAGAATTCAAAAGTCCCCCCATTAATCAATCTCCAACTACGGACAAAACGGGTATTGATAAAAAAACCAAAGACCACGAATCTTTACCCGATTCACCTACACCGGAATCAACCTTGAAAAACAGAGAAATTCTTCCTGCAATTAATAAAAAAATTGCAATGGAGGGATCACAATCACAAGGGAATAAGTCAGAGGAGATCCATGACGACCTGGTTCAAGAACCGGATATAATCACACCAGCAGTTGAAACAAACACCGATCTCTAAGAAAAGAACAGACAATAACTCACCACGTTATCATTAATGCAAATTAAATAATACAAGAGATATGACGTATGAAAATAATTCAGGTTGTTGGAAGCTCAAATTCCGGTAAGACAACATTTATTAAAAATCTGATTCCGGAACTAAAAAAAATAGGAAATGTAGCGGTGATCAAACATCTGGGGGACCATACCTATCATATCGAAGAGGGAAAAGATACCACCATTTTTTTTGACGCGGGTGCTGATATATCCATAGGAATAGACTCACATAAAGCAGTAGTTGCGATACGTAAGAACACCCTGGAAGATATTTTGAGTATGTTATTCGATCTAGGTATGGATTTTGCAGTAATCGAAGGCTTTAAAAAACGATCGTATCCCAAAATTGTTATCGGCAGTTTGCATGCTGATAAGTGCATCCTTACCAACCCTGACGTAAGTGAGGTCATCACATCACTCAACCTATTCGAAAATTTTCCCGTTAACAAAATAGTGTGAAGGAGAGCACATGCAGACTACAAAATTTCAGAAACGTTTGTTTGGTACTAATGGAGTGCGGGGCATTGTTGGAAAAGACCTGCCCCCGGAACTTGTAGTTACCATTGGTGAAGCGTTCGGAACCATGCGGAAAGGATGTATTGCCGTAGGAAGGGATACAAGAACCTCGGGAGATACACTTGTAAAAGCAATTAAATCAGGCCTGCTTGCTACAGGATGTGATGTGGTTGATTGCGGAATCCTCCCAACCCCTGCTCTTCAATACATTATAAAAGGACGATTTGCCGGGGGGGTAATGATAACTGCATCTCATAATCCGCCAGAATATAACGGTGTCAAGATTATTGAGGCTGATGGCACGGAAATGGGCGATGAGGAAACACTCAAACTTGAACAACTGATATTTGATCTGTCATTTTCTCCCAAGCCGTGGGAACACGTCGGCCACGAAGTAAATGCTCCTCATCTAATCAGGAAATACATCAAATCGATTATCAATCATTTTCCTCATAAGATTGGATCAGGTATGACCGTAGTAGTTGATCCAGGATCTGGTCCTGCATGCCTAACTTCCCCTCATATCCTCACCGGAATGGGATGCAGGGTTCTTACGCTTCATGGAGTGCCGGATGGAACATTTCCCGGGAGACTCCCTGAGCCCTCTTCTCAGGGCCTTAAAGGGCTGGCTGAACTTGTAGTCAGCAGCGGAGCCGCATTTGGCATTGCTCATGACGGTGATGCGGATCGTGCTGTTTTTGTCGACGAGAATGGTCAGTTTATTGAAGAAAATGAAGAGTTTACCCTGGTTGCATCATATATCTGTCACCAGGAAAAAGGTGCAGTTGTAACTCCTGTGAGTACATCATTGATGGTAGAAAAGGTGGTCAAAAATGAAGGCTGCACTATTACCTATACTCCGGTTGGAAGCATTTATGTTGCACGAACGATGCGGTCACTCATAGAAAATGGAAATACAGTGGTTTTTGGAGGTGAAGGAAACGGAGGGCTCATTTTCCCCCGGCATCAGTTCTGCCGGGATGGGGGTATGACAGCCGCAATGATGGTTTATATTCTCGCTTCCACGGGGGAACATCTCTCATCACTTGTAAGAAGGATCCCGAAACGCACTATAATCAAGGATAAAGTTACCACTTCACGTGGTGCAGAAGTGCTTGAATCGCTAAAAAAGGAATATTCTTATGATTTATTAGATCTGACAGATGGTGTAAAAATTTTAAGGGAGGATTCCTGGGCGCTTGTTCGTGTGTCAGGAACAGAACCTATCATTCGTATTATCGTAGATGCGGATAGTTACGATTACAGTAAGGAATTTCATGAAGAAGTGATGGCTTTTATCCATAAAATTACCGATAAGTAATTATCCAGTAATCATAAAATAGTGCGTTATTCCTTCATTATTCAGTATCTGCCCCTTTTTGAATGAAAATTTAAGAAATAATTGATAATATTGCCGATTGTTTAAAAATAAATAAAATTTTAGGATGAATTTTGAAAAAAATCGAGAATTTTATTTTATTATGACAAAAAAAAATAAATTAGAGCGTAACTAAAATCAAAAAATTTAATAACTATTTGAGTTAAATTGAGTTTATTAACCTATAGTTTAATACCTGTGATAGAACAATGATCAGTTCTCCCGAAGTCATCACAAAAGTGCAACAGGCGCTGTCAGCAGAAGATTGGAATATTTTAAAGAACAATATAGCGGAAATTCATCAGGAAACGGGAAAAAGGACACAAAAGACCCTCATAAATGAAATTAACAAATTAATTACTTCTACTGCATTTAAAAAAAATAAACCTGAAATGTTACTTGCGCTGCAGGATCTCCCGATTAATGATATTGACAGCCTGTTCTCTCAAATAATACAGCAATTCATTACAACAAAGGATGAAAAATGGTTGAATTCCGTTTATCGGTTATCTGATAAATTGAGTAAAAAAAGTTATCAGTCGCGGGTAATTGCAATGATGGCACAGGCCCTCATAAGCGCCGGAGTGCATGAGGCTAATGCCGGATTTATCGATTATGGAATAAACTTGCTCGAACGAATTAGTTTCCAGAAATACCGGTCAGATATTATGATTGATATTATCCCACTTCTTATTGAACGAGCAATTGCAACCCGTGACGAAAAACTCCTCTACCGCTCACAGAATATCATAGAAGAGATTAGCGATATATCAAAACGTGCAGTTCTCCATGCAGAACTAGCAAAAGCCTTGTCAATTGTTGCAATTCTTGAAAAAAATCGAGCATTATTTTTTGATAGTATCAATAGTGCAACCAAAATTCACCAGAAAATCAGAAGACAAGTATGTATTACGTCTATTGTAGAGAAAGGAGTGAAGTCTGTTTTCGGTAAAGAAATGCTGGATATTTCGCGTTTTGTTCAAAATTTTGATGCCCTTTCCCATGAAAAACAGACCGAAATTGTTAATGCCCTGACAGAACAGCTTCTGGAGCGGGAAAAAGATAAAAACCAGATTATTACAACACTTCAGATTCTTTGCGAACGTAAACCATTTATAACCGACACTATTATTATCGATCTCCTTAAAAAAGCAGAATTATCAGGAGAAATATGGTACCTTTCAACTGCTATAAAAATTCATCAGGACTTCTTGGAGGATGATTCATATCCTGTCCGGGAACTGGTCCGTGCTGGTGTTTCTGTCGCCAAGTACTCAAATAATATGGCAGTTCTTTCTGATCTGGTTTCTATAATTGACAAGAACAGCAATCCGGTCATCCGATCACGCATATATCTTCAATTTTCGCAGATTATGCTATATTCAGGAGATTTTGGTTCAGCACTCGAAATCTTCAGAAAAATCAATCATGAGGCAGAAAATCTCCCACTATATGAAGACAACCTCACCCATCTGCTTAAGACCGGAATATTAAGAAATAGTATTTCCGTGGTCAACGAAACGATTCTCCGGCGGTTGACAGACGACGTTGTACAAAAATCAATTCATCGGGCGATTATGGAAATGAGCATGGAGAATCCGTTTAATGATATAATCTATCATTCTTATTCAATCATTGAACTCATCTCTCTGCATCACAGGAAGGACGATTTGCTTCTTGAAAGTATTACAATCCTCGTAAACAGGGGATTTCTCACCTTGCATGACCCGAAAATCCTTATTCAAATGGCCGAATCCATCAGTGAACTTCATATCAGGGAGCAGGCAACATCAAATATCGCAGTTCAAATTGCAAAAAATGGTGTGCAGATTAAAAACCGCGATTATCTTCAAAGAGCAGTTGGTCTGGCATGTGAAATTGACAGTCAGGACATTCGTTCTGCAACACTCAATAGTATTATCGATGAAGCCTCAATTTTTGCCGCACAACAGGGAGATTTGGATCTTCTTTTAAGAATGAGGGAATGGATAAACTCACTTCTGGAAACCAGCCTCGCTGCAAATGCGATGGTGAATATAATTGATGGGGTGATACACTATGCAGTTGGTAAACGATCTCCCGCTGCACTGGAAGAAGCGTATAAAATTGCAAAAGATCTCGGAGATCCAACATTAAAAACTCAGCAGTTTGGAAGAATCGCTGAATGTTTCGTTAAAATCGGTTGTATCCTGTTAAAAGAGCCAAAATCACATACTGATGCTGATTCCTTTTTATTAGAAATATACCCGTTTGAACGAGGGTTATCAATAATTAAAGAGAATGTCAAAAAACAGCGGATCTCATTAAAAATTGCAGGAATGATCGATATTCTCATCTCGTACTCGCGTGTAAGTAGTAACCCGGATTTTACAATACCACTGGCGATGTATGCGGTGGAAATCGAAAATCCTTTGGAGAGGGACGCCATGATGTCCCGGATCATTTCGAATCTTAATTATAACGTTACCTACCCCGACTCGACAGATCCTTACGAAATTATGGCGTTTCTGCTTCAGAGAAATGAACAATCCACATCCAATCCACTCATGATTGTTCTAATTTTCCGTTTCCTCCAGCTAATTAATGATCCTTACGCGGAGATGGCTGGATTATGCAATCTTGCTGAAACATATATCAAATTACGTGATTTCGATCACGCACGGGAGATTTTGGATGATGTCTATCAGTTGATTCCAAAAATTCCAACTGAATTCAAGAAAGTTTTAATCCTGTCTGATCTTGCCATACTATTTTGCAGTATAGATGCAAAAAAAGCAAAACGGTGCCTTGAACAAGGGATCCAACGGTTAAAATACGTTGAGTCTGACAAAAAATCGATAGCAAGCAAACGAATTGTATTAGCAATAGTCCGAATTAACATTACTGATCCAGATAGTGATTTAATAAATGTCGCATTACAGGTATCAACGTTAATCACAGAACCCGTGGAATACGTAGAGTCCCTTATTGCTGTTTTCAATGTCACAAAAAATGACAAAGAGAGGGGGAATAAAATATTAAAAAGCATTTCAGCAGCTGTTGAGAAAATTCCTTCGCCATATGAAAAAGCATCAGCCCTCCTTGATATCATCCCTCTTGCATTGCAAAGCAGTAATGATGGTACACCGGTCATATTACTCAGGAAAGCAGAAGCATTAACCAAAAAGATTAACATAGGACAAATTGCTGATACAATCCGGGAAAAAATCGCACAGATGTTTATAGAGCTTTACGACAAGAGCAATAATTTAACTTATCTCCAACAGGCAGTTGACGTTATAAAAACAATTGATAATGACGAATTGAGGCTTTATCGCCTTACGCAGATGGGACAAAAAGAAACATTTGAAATATCAGCTCAATATGAAAAAATCAAGGCTCTTTTTGAAAAAATAATTAGTGATGGCGCCCATCCAACCCAGATCACTTCACTTGAAAAATTAATTCGGTCAGTTAACGATCGCGGAAAAGCAGCGATTCTTTTCTGTAATCTCGCATTACTATTCCGAAAAGAAGGATTAGAAAAAGTATTCAACCGGCTGCTACAGAGTGCAATAAAAGAAGCAAGGATTATAAGGCCGCTTTCCAGGCGAGCTTATATCATGTGTGATATTGCAATGAAAACTCACGCTTCTGGTTGTGAAAAGATTTCTCAGGAAGTTCTTGATCTTGCAATTGACGCGGCAACAAATATCAGGCAATCGTCACTACGGGATGAAGTGTTTGACGAACTTGGACTTGCCATTAAACTTATGCAGGGAATATAGCCGTGAAAACCATAGAGATTTTTATCAGCGGCAGGGTTCAAAGGGTAGGATTTCGTGCATGCGTACGGAGAATCGCAACAGATTTGCGCGTAACCGGTACGGTCATTAATCTTCCCGATGGGAGAGTTCGTATATACGCAATTGCAGAACCGATAGTTCTTGATAAGTTTATCTCGATGATATATAGCTGCCCTCGTGCCGTTATCCGTGATTTACGGACCTCTGAAATTGCATCAATGGATTTTAATGATTTTTCGATTATTAAGGGTGAGGGGAGACTCAGTACCGGACTCTGAATTCATCATTATTCATAATTGAATTGTAAAAATTATATACCAGTTCATCAATTTTTTCATTTTTTATTGTTGAATGGAATAATTCTATCAGCTTTTTTGTGAGATCATCGGAAAGCATGCATCGGTTTGCTGTCTGTTCATAATCATATGGAGTGAGTGATTTTCTTGCATACTCAAATACGATCTTATCAATCATTTCTGTTTTTAAAGGTTCGATAAGATCTTGAACCAGACTCCCAATTCCTTCATTCATCAGTCCAATATCGGGATCAAGACGAGCTCCGATAAGAGACACACAACAGTTACCGAATAGCATCGCATACCCGAAAGATAACATTGCGTTGACCGGATCGGACGGGGGGCGAGTCATTCTCCTTCTGAATCCAAAATCCGGCGGGATATTCCTCGCCATGATCTCATAATACATATCTGAGGTTAACCGGAGTAATCTTCGAATTTCATCCAGCTTGATCAGATACTGTAATTCATCTTGAGATGTATGAAGAAATTCCAGTTCCCCTTCATAGTACAGGTGAATTTTCTGGTTCTCCTGAATATGTTCAATAGCAAAGAGACGGGATTTTATTGCGCTTTGCGCCAGGGCAATCGCATAACGGTGACGGGGGATCGCATGCTGTATTCTTTGAATCTCCAAATCATTTCTGTCTCCAAATGGACGGATGATACCTATAGGGGTTCCGTCAGGTTCAAAAAATGAAATAAATGCGCCATTTTTTACAAGCTTAATAATGGTCGATGAACTGATAGTGTGACCGCCAACAACGAGTAGGTTTTTTATCGAAGCCAAAGTATATTCTTCGTATGTATTTTTTTTCTGAATGGTCAAGGTTTTTTGGGTGGATTTTATATGGGCGCCAAAACCGCTGACTGAAATCCATGGAAATATCGTCACCATCCACCTCAAAAAATTTTCTCAACTAATCTAATTACTACACCATTTCCTCCTGATTAATTCATCGTTTTATAGCCATCAGACAATTCCGGGTTAAATTATTCAATTTTTTGAATTGTTATAAACGACAACAATTTCAATCATTTCGACGGATTTAAACAAAAACAAACGCCTTATATTATCTGTCATGCAATAGCATAACAGGGGTAATCCATGTTCTGGGATAAGAAGATAGAGACTATGAAACCTGACGATTTGCAAAAACTTCAGCTGAAACGTCTAAAAAAAACTCTTAGTCAGGTACAACATGTTGATTTTTACCGGAATCTTCTTTCTGACGCTGGCGTTAGACCATCTTCAATCAAAACTCTGGATGATATCCAGAAAATACCATTTACCAAAAAACTGGACCTCAGGGCTGGATATCCATTTGGTTTTTTTGCAGTCCCTATGAAAAAAATTGTCCGAATCCATACCACATCGGGAACAACAGGTAAACCAACTGTTGTCGGGTATACCCAAAAAGACCTTGATACATGGGCAGATCTTATTGCACGCAACATGACCATGGTTGGTGTTGGTGAAAATGATATCTTTCAGAATATGGTGAACTATGGGATGTTTACCGGGGGCCTCGGGTTTCACTATGGTGCAGAAAAAATCGGTATGACCGTGATCCCGAGTGCAACAGGCAATACAAAACGCCAGATTGAAATGATAATGGATTTTGGGGTCACTACTATTCATTGCACACCCAGCTATGCAATGCACCTGTCGGAAATTGCAGAAGAAATGAATGCATCACTTGACAGTCTTAAAACAGGAATTTTTGGTGCTGAACCCTGGTCGGAAAGTGTGCGAAACTCACTTGAGAAACGACTTGGCTTGACTGCCTATGATTCATACGGTTTAAGCGAACTTTTCGGCCCCGGGGTCGCATTTGAATGCCCTGAGCGTGACGGTCTGCACATATGGCATGATAGTTTTTTTGTTGAGATTATCAATCCAAAAACCGGAGAGCAACTATCCGATGGTGAACGGGGTGAGCTGGTAGTCACCCCGCTGGTCAAAGAAGCAATGCCGCTACTCCGTTATCGTACAGGTGATGAAACTGTAATGATAGAAGATGGCTGTCTTTGCAGGAGAGGACAAAAAATCGCCAGAATCACAGGAAGAAGTGACGATATGCTTGTAATCCGCGGAATCAACGTATTCCCGTCACAAATAGAACATGTGCTTCTTAAGATACCCGAGGTTGGCAATCAGTTTATGGTGTATATTGACAGAATTAATCATCTGGATGAGATGACTGTCGAAGTTGAGATCAATCATGATTATTTCAGTGGTGAACTTGCTGATCTTGCAAGACTCCAGAAAAAAGTTGTAAAAGAACTACGGGATGCACTCGAACTCAGGACAACGGTCAAAATCGTTGAACCAGGCTCCCTGCCCCGGTTTGAAGGAAAGGCAAAACGAGTGATTGACAGAAGAGCGGTGATATGATGAAGAGCTGGGATCCACGAATCGAGGAGATGCCAAAAGAAGATCTCCAGAGAATGCAGTATAGGCTGTTGAAAAGTCTCGTCTACCGACTTTACAGTTTCTCCCCCTTTTACCATGACAGGATGCGGGAGCAAAACGTACATCCGGACGATATCAGGGAATTAACTGATGTGAAAAAACTTCCGTTTATGTTCAAGCGTGACCTGAGGGACAATTATCCTGATAAAATATTTACTTCAACAAAGGACGAACTTGTCCGCTATCATGTATCATCGGGGACAACAGGAAAGCCCACTGTAGTCGGATATACCCAGAATGATCTGAATACATGGACAACTTCGCTTGCCCGAGCCCTGACATCCGTCGGCCTTGGCAGGGGAGATGTTATTCAGGTAAGTTACGGGTACGGTCTGTTTACCGGTGGACTTGGTATGCATTATGGGGCAGAACGCATTGGTGCAACCGTACTACCAACGAGTGTTGGAAATACCGAACGCCAGATTGAACTGATGCAGGATCTCGGTGCGACCGCCATTGCCTGCACTCCGTCATACCTACTCCATATTGGAGAGGTTGCAGAAAAAATGGGTGTGGATATCAAAAAAGATACAGAACTTCGCACGGGGATCCTGGGAGCTGAGCCGTGGACAGATCGGATGCGTACCCGCATCGAAGACTGGCTGGGCATCAAGGCATATGATATTTATGGGACAAGTGAACTTTCCGGACCCATGTTTACGGAATGCGTTGAGCAGAAGGGATTCCACGTTTGGTCAGACATTGCACTCGTCGAAATTATTGATCCCAAGACAGGTGAGTCCCTTGAATCCGGACAAAAAGGCGAACTCACTATTACCATCCTTCAGAAAGAAGCACTTCCGATGATCCGGTACCGAATCGGGGATATAACGACAATGGATGATGAGGTCTGTGCATGCGGCAGAACCCATCCACGAATCCAGAGAATTCAGGGCAGGGTTGATGATATGTTGATTATCCGGGGTATCAATGTGTTCCCTTCACAAATCGAGTACGCTTTGATGGCGATCCCTGAAGTCGGTCAACATTTCCAGATTGTTGTTGAACGAAAAGGAGCTCTCGATGATATGCTTGTTCGTGTCGAATTAACCAAGGAATCGTTCAGTGATAAAATCAATGATATTATACAGGTTCGGCAGAAAGTAGAGCACCGTCTCAGGAATTCACTGAACGTGAACGTCACCGTTGAACTCGTTGAGCCGGGTTCATTGCCGAGATTTGAAGGAAAATCGAAAAGAGTTGTGGACAAGAGGTCGTTATAAATGGACACACAAAAGTTTGTAATCAGGCAGATTTCAATATTTTCTGAAAACCGTCCGGGGCGTCTTGCAGCAATTGCACACGCATTGGGAGAAGAGAATATCAATATTCTTGCGTTCAGTATCGCTGAAGCAAATGGCTTTGGTGTTGTAAGGGCACTGGTGGATTACCCTGAAAAAGCACATGACAAACTCTTTTCTCTTGGATATAACGTCGCTTTCACTGATGTTATCGCAGTACGGATGAAAGACCAGCCTGGTGGCCTGTATGAGGTTGCAAAGGTTCTTGGAGATGCCGGAGTAAATATTGAGTATTCCTATGCATATTCCGGGAAAGAGGGAGCCGTGCTCATTCTCCGTGTTGATCAGGTTGATGAAGCGATAAAAAAGATCAAAAATTCCGGTGCAACCCTCCTTGAGCGCTCGGTATTCCATTAATTATAAAATTACTTTTTTTCCCATTTTATCAGTTCTGCCACTTCAGAAAGAGTGCTTCCCCTGCGAATCTCTTCCCGAATCCTCTCTTCATTTTTCCTGACCTCTAAAGCCCTGCGTGCAATTTCATACGCCCGCTCACCGGGTATCACAACTACGCCACTTTCATCTCCTACGATCCAGTCACCCGGGCAGACATACTGGCCACCACACTGGATTTCGGCATTGATCTCCCCGAATCCTTTGGGTTCACCTGCATTTGGTACTATGGCTTTTGCAAAAATGGGGAATTTCATAATCCTGATATCGTCAATATCCCGGACTGCGCCATCAATGACAACGCCGGATATTCCTTTTTTCATACAGCTGATTGTAGCAAGCTCTCCCCAAGGGGCAATATGTGTCGCACCATCGTTGTTGATCACGATTACTTCATTTTTTCTTGCGACATCAATGGCTTCTACCGGTTTTGCCCAGTCCCCGGCGAATGTCTGGACGGTTACTGCTCTCCCCACCATCTTTACATTACCGCAGATCGAAACGATTCCTGACATCGCTCCTTTTCGGTGCATCGCATCTGTGACATTTGGTGCTGACACCTGCAGAAAAAGGGAACGAATTTCTTCGTCAGGGGATTTTTTTTCAACAGGCTGTAGTGATGGATTATCCATTGCTGAACGGATCTTTTTTGTAGAACCGGTAACATCCGCGGATCGGGCAATCCAACCACCCACGATTACAATATCCGCACCTGACCGCACCGCATCTCCAGCACTTGCCGCATCAATTCCTCCCGCGACCGCAAGGGGAATATGAACCTGATCAGATAAGGACGCTAAAAGAAAAATGGAGCTCTTACCCGTCATCTGTTGGTCGATACCCACATGGGCGCAAAGAATATCCACGCCTAATGTTTCAAGTTCCAAGGCACGTGAAATTGGATCTTTAACATTAATCAGGTCAGCCATTATCTGTATTCCATACAAGCGGGAAGCCCGCAGGGCCTCAGAGATCACCGAGTTATCTGCATCTGCAAGAACGCAAACGATGTTTGCACCTGCCTTTGCTGCCATCTCTACCTCAAGGGTACCTGTATCGGCAACCTTCATATCTGCAACAATTGTGGTATTTGGAAAACGATCACGCATCGACCGGATGGCCTGCATTCCCTCACTTTTAATTAACGGGGTGCCTGCCTCAATCCAGTCTGCACCACCATCTATCGATTCCTGTGCGATCTGCAACGCTCTTTTCAGTTCAAGAATGTCGAGTGCAACCTGCAGAACCGCTTTTTTCATGATCAATGATGTGATTGGCCTGATGCTTAATAATTACGAGAAGGTAGTCGTTTGATGCCGGATAAAAAACCTCTTGCATATACTGTGGCAGTACCGATCGATTAAAACCGCCCCGCTTAACGATAATCGTTAAAGAAATTATTCCTTTTTGAACTCCTCAAAAAACACAATATTTTTCATTTCCTTTTTCTTTGCGATGTCCATTTCAGAGGGGTGACCTGCAGCAACGAGAGAGACTAACGCATATTTTTGCGGAACACCAAGCAGTGACCGTATCATTTCGGCGTACGGCTTCTTTTCCCCTGCCACCCAGCAGGAATTTATGCCATGTGCCTGGAGAGCAAGGATGAGATTTTCAGTGGCTGCACAACAGTCCTCGAGATAATATTTTTCTTTTTTTTCCCCAAAAACTGCGAAACACAGTGGAGCTTCGGCAATAAATTTTCCATGATCCGTAGTCTGGGCTATTCTGCTCAGCATGTCCTTGTTTTTGATGACGCCAAACAGCCAAGGCTGAAGATTCATTGCTGTCGGTGCATGAGCCGCACATTCTATTGCATCTTTGATTATAGTTTCATTTACTGTATCGGGTTTGAATTTCCGCACGCTGTGACGTGATTTGATAACGGTGGTTACAACGTTCATACTCCGGAATAGGGAGGGGAGGTAATAAAAGATTGCGAAGGGATAAAAACAGGGTAATTATTCTTTCTTCAGGTACACAACCAGCCCGAAAAGGATCGCTGAAATCGCCAGAATTGTTCCAAAGCCCGGAGATTTTGTCTGTGTGGATGAGGGGGCCGCTGTGGCCATTGTTGTCTGAGGTTCAGTAGGTGCAGGTGTTGACAGGGTTGTGTTTACTAAGGCTGGATGGGGCACTGTCGTCATTGCCTGAGTGGTTGTTTGTGTTGGCGTTATAGCGGTCAGCGTTGTCACTGGTTTTGTTATCAGCGGGTTCACACCCTGGTTGAGCAGCGTGATCTTTGTGCTTATCGTTTTCCCCGTTACATCGTAATTATCATTCATGTTGTTTACATTACACTCTGCCCAGATGGTATACATGCCGGGAGAATAGCGGGCGGAATCACCCATATTCCATATAGTGCCAGTATAAAAGCGGGTTGAGGTAACCGGAATATTCACGATGGATGTTGGAGTCCCCCCTGCATTATACAACGCCGTGTAGATACCACCCTCAGGTCCCTGGACTTTTATGGATATGACCGGGGGAGATCCGCGCTGAGACGTCATCTGCGCCAAGTTGTTATCTATCCTGAACTGGATATCATCACCCGTAGGTATCCATTTAAGGGTTTCAACATCGACTTGGACCGTAGTATCTTCAGCTTTAATATCCAGCTGGGGCTCTACAACACTAAATGCATTACCATCCGACTTTCCTTCATTGTTCAGACGATACCAGTTGCCGGTATACCCGGAAAATTCAGAGGGGGTGACCATAAAACTGATGATTCTGTTCGTCAGATCAATAGCATTTGTCGGCGAAGTCGTGGTAATATCAGCAGCTGAAGCCCACCACCCAATCCGTGTATCCGACCCCATGGCAGCGGATATATCAAGCCCTTCTTCACCAATAAATACAATATTACCCTGGCTGATCGTGTTGATCGCGGCGGTTACCGGACTAACACAACAAAGAAAGAGAAAAATCAGGAGAATTAGTTTTTTTGCATCTATTTTAAACATAGTCATCCATCTTTCTTCCTGATATATAAAATTAACAACCAGGATAAATCACAAATCTTTGAGGGAAAAACTGGATCCCGATATACAAATTATTGATGTTTTTCAATGCGATTTGGGATGCTGCTCACAGCTGATATGTCTGGAAACAAGGGCAGGTTTAGGACAGGTTTTCACATGTGATCCTGTTGAAATTTTCAAAAACGCGTTTTCCTTCAAATGTATGGCTGACCTCAGGGTGCCACTGGAGCCCATAAATATGCTTTTCCGGAAGTGCAATCGCCTCGGCACCACATATTGTCGAATGCGCAAGACAGGTAAATCCTTCAGGTATCCTTGACACTTCATCGGCATGGGAAGCCCAGACATTAATCCTTTGCGGATACCCCGCGAGAATATCATTATGTTCACAGATTTCTATCTCGATCGGGCCATATCCCCCACGTGGTCCCTGATGAACATCACCACCAAATTTCATTGCTATAATATGCAGGCCAAGACAGATCCCCAGCACGGGCAGCCCAAGATCGATATACTGGCTGCAGTTCCCGGCACGTTCTATCGTTGGTCCACCTCCGAGGATAATCCCTCTGCACTCTTCGGATATCTGTTGCGGGGATATTGAATTCGGGACCATAGATACGTCAATTTCGAGATCGCGTAGTGCACGGTGAATAAGGTGATTGAATTGACCGAAATTGTTAACCACGTATATGGGAAGCATTATTTTGATATTTGTACTGGAATCCTATAAGACTGTTCAAAAATAAGCATTCACAGCAGCGAGGATGGCGTTCCTGATCTTATCAGATGAATGCCCAAGGAGATAGGCAAGACACATCGCACCACCTGCACCCATTCCTTCCTTCACTTCTCCAATGCAGTATCGGGCAAGTCCTGAATGGCCCAGATCACCAAAACCCGGATCGACATAGATGATTTTTACACCGATCTGGGCCGCAATCTGCTTAACATTAGCCGAAGGATCATCTCGGACATATGATGTGGTAACTACGTAGGGAAGGGATCCTCCCATGGATTTAATAATCGCACTTACCGCAAGCATCTGGGTTCCACCAGCAAGAATAAGTTTTCCGGAATAGGTCTTTGAAATGCCGACAGATACCGCCATCATGGGATCCCCGGTATACCGAATTATATCGAGTGGGGATGCAACAGCATCTGCTTTAATCCGCCCAAGTGCCAGCTTGCAGATTTCTTCTTTTATGGTAACCGGGTTGTTGACAAAACTGCTGCTCACCGATGCATCATATCCAAGTGCTCTCATCACACACAGTGCTGTTGTCGTTCCTCCGGGAACACATTCGCCCAGAACCAGTAAATCACTGCATTTTGAGAGGAATTTACCAATAACTTCTCCTTTCTGTACGAGAGCCTTTGCAAACGGAACAGCATCACGGAACCTTGGATCATCCCCGATTATGCCATACACATCTAAACAGGGAACGGTTGGTGAATGGCGGAGACCGGCATTGATGAACAAAGGTTGCATACCACACAGCTCCATCATTGCCCGCGTGATTGACGCCGGAGTTGGGCAGCCGGTCGGAGTGTCCGGTCTTACCGGATGACTCGTAATAGCGCCCATCATAATCAGCTCCGCATCAAGCACCGGTGTGAGAAGAGTCTTTTCCGGGGTTGGCCCTGCACCGGATACCCCCGGAACCGTCGATAAAAGCGTGTTGCCAAGGATACCGCAAAAAAGAGGGTTATAAAAGGTAATATCCGGTACTTCCGAGAGGAATCCCATACTATTCAACTCTTCTATTTAACCTCTCATAATTTTGAAGATATCGGTAGTGAGAATAATCCACAATGATATAATAGTCCTATACCGAATTCCTATTCACATGTTTGAAATTGAGCAACGATTACATGACAAGGGTATCACTCTTGATGATATTGTAGCTGCTGCCATGGGATTATATGTCTCTCACGGAATGCCGGATGAGCAGGCAGCAGAAGAAATCAGGCGTAAAATAATAAAATATCTTCATGATCCCAATGTTTCCTCATTACTGCTCGGTGCAATACTGCTTGAAGACGAGCTTTACCACAAAAGAGAGAATTCAGAAATTGCAGATGATCCCGTATTTCTGTTAAGTGATGAGATTATTGGTATGGCGATCGCAGAGTGTATCGGGGGAACCTATGCCAGGTTTGAATTCACCCGGTATGATCAGAAAAAGCCCGGAATCTTATCAATACTCGGGCCATTCCTCGATGATGCCATAGCTGGGCTGATTGCTGGCTGTACTTCACGCTTATATAGCGAATGCGTATGAAAACGCTTATCTCCCTTCTCCAGTTTACAACAATACTCCCGCTAGGTAAACCACAGGATCTCGAGACTTTTGCCAGACACTCTTATATATACCCTTGTGCCGGTTATATCATTGGAGGGGTAATCGCCTTACCGGTTTTTTTCATTGCAGACCGGACAATTGCAGCTGCTGTTGTGATTGCCGGTTTATTTCTGATCACCGGAGTACATCATTTTGACGGATTACTCGACCTCGGAGACGGTCTCATGGCTCACGGAGATCGGGAGAGAAGAATCAGAGCCCTTACTGACCGCCAGGTAGGAGCAGGAGGTATTGCTGCAGGAATTGCAGTAACACTTTTGTTATTTGCAGGTCTGATGGTATCATCATCAATTATAGTTGCAGTAATTATCGGGGAGGTCAGTGCAAAATTCTCTATGGCATTTCTGACAGCATACGGCACTCCATTCAGGGAGGGCATGCATAGCTATCTCCATAAATTCTCGAAGCCTTATTTTCCCTTCATCGCCGCACTTTTTTGTATACCGCTTTTTTTTCTTCCGGTTTCACTTCTTCAAATTACAGCAGCGGTATTTTTCATGGTTTTATGCCCGGCACTCCTCTTTATACTCTCCACAAGAATGTTCGGCGGTATCAATGGGGATGTAGTGGGTGCCTCAAATGAGATTACCCGCGCATGTGTCATCCTTATTATTGCTCTTATCTGATATTTCTGTCACAACATCATCTTTTATAATCAGATTCCTCACATTACTGGTTTATGCGTACTGATTTCAGCGTTCATATGAAAGGGGGTATCATAACTGAAAGAGATGCAGATTTTTGTACAATCCGGATAAGAGCGCCTGCAGGTATTTTGTCAGTAGAGAAAATGCGAGGCATTGCTGCAATTGCAAAAAAATATGGGTCAGGGATTGTTCACTGCACAACGCGCCAGACTATTGAGATTCCCCATGTCGATCCGAAATTAATTAAAAAAATTGCGAAATCTCTGGAGAGAAACGGTACTCCTATAGGTTCAGAAAGAGACGAGATTGTTAATATCATTGCATGTCCAGGGACTGAACGCTGCAAATTCGCCAACATTGATACCATAAACCTTGCAAAAAAAATCGATCAAAAATTGTTTGGCAAGGAGATGCCGGTAAAAATTCGGATAGCTGTATCCGGTTGTCCGAATTCCTGCACAAGTCCAATGCTTAACGAAATTGGGATTATGGGGCGAATCCGGCCGTTAAGAACTGCAGGACTTTGTACTGGTTGCGGTACCTGCGTGGAGTACTGCAAGGAAAAAGCCATTATCATAAAAAATGGTATTTCAGTTCTCGATCCTGCCAAATGTGTCCAGTGCGGGGTATGTATCCGGTCGTGTCCTTTCGAACTCCTGAAGGCAGAACACAGCCATTACCTTATTCTTATCGGCGGAAGACGGGGACGCCACCCCCGTATCGGAAGGGAACTGCTAACTCTGGAAAATGATGACCACGTTATCTATGTAATTGAAAAAATCGTAAACTGGGTTTATCGCCGCGCTTGGAGTGGAAGGTTGCTTTCTGAACAGCTTGATGATCTCCAGTTTGAAAAATTCCGTCAGGAAATTTTACACGAGATCTCGGAAAAATTAAAATGATCTGATTTTCCTGCTTCTCCTGTTTAGATCTGGTAGTGTACACGAAGTGCTGTAAAATGTGAAGATGCCCTGTATCCAACAGTGAATTGCAAACAAAGAGGAACAGGGCAATGAATCTAAGAGACATCGTACTAAATTATCTTACCGATAACGAG
>JAJRBZ010000053.1 GCA_028679185.1 Methanoregula sp.
AGGATCTTTTAGTCCCGAAAAACGAACCCGGTATTCTTAGCATGTCGGTAAGCAAATATACAAATATCCTTTTAAGGAGGGGAATTACCTCTTTTTACCTCTCGAGAATGAATAATACTCTTTATATTGGGATTTTCTCTTTTTCGGATATTATTAATTTAAGAGTGAGGATGTAACTCGTTATCAGCTGATTTGCCAGGGTATGAATAAATGGAGCGTTCTGCTGCTGATAATTGTATCCTTGAATTTTTTTATCCCTATAATAACAATTATTGGGATCATCTGCAAGAAAGAATCAGCATGTCACTGAAAGAGAACATCCTTGATGTGGTGGGAGGTCCCCACGTAGCCGCTATTGCCACAATTGACGGGAAGCTGCCTGCAGTGCGGTTCATGGTACTGAACGGATTTCCGGACATGACATTTGTCGGGGGAACCATAAAGAGTTCAAATAAAGTAGCACAGCTTAAAAAGAATCCCAATGCAGCTATTTCAACCTGGTCTGGCAAAGAGTTTTCCGATCCCTATGTAGTAATAAGAGCAAAAGGGGAAATTCACGATGATCTTGCGACAAAGAAAAAATACTGGAATCCGATGTTTGAGCAGTATTTCAAATCCATTGATAATCCTGACTTCGTTGTTCTGGTCTTCACTGCATCAGAGATTGTGTATCATGGAAAGAACATGATGACTGAAGAAGTCTGGAAGAGATAATCCACTTAATTAAGAGGATTTTTCCCTATTCGTATCAATTCTTTTTTGGATTTTGATTATTACTGTTTAAAAATAATTAATGTATCTCATAAATTGCTAACGTCTTTAAATTATTATCCGACTGCCGGGAGATTTTGAATGTCACCAAATTACGCCATGTCTCGTGTGAACATTGGTGTCAGTAACCATACAAGTTTCCCGGAAGGATTTTCTCACCTGTAACATCCTGTATTTTTACCGGGTCTCCTTTTGCGAGAACAAACGAACCGTTTCCATTTCCATACATGATTTTACTCATGAGCATTGACAGCGAGGGATCGTGTCCGATGAGTAGAACGGTTGCATTTTTTCCATACTGCGCAATAATATGGCATATCCTATCCGGATCACCGTCGGATGCAAGTTCATTCAAAGTGGTGAGTTTGTCGCCTGACCAAGAAAAGAAGCGATAATTGTTGCTGTTTCGTGGGCTTTTGGCAAAGCTATCGAATTTAAATTTTTTAAGTTTCATCCAGCGTGCTACTTTTTTTATGTCATTCATTCCCTTCCAAGTGAGCCTCCGTGCTGCGTCATCAAGTCCGTAAGAAGACTATCCCGCTTTTCCATGTCGGAGTATGAAAAGATCTATACAAAAGAGAATCCATTATCAGATATGATAATTTCCATGAACCCATTACGTTATACGAATTTATAAGAAGTATGAGCAGGCAATCCGTAAATGATCTTCTGATTAAAGGGGGACAAGGAGATTGTCTGCCTGGATGGTTTGCGGGGCGACTGCTCTGATGGTAAGCGAACGGCCATTCAAGGGTTTTATATCAATAGTGATTACCTGCCCCGGAACAAGGGGAGCTTTAGGGTTAACCTTTATTATGAACCATTCTTCATTATCGAGCCGGTTGTTAGGACCACCCACTTCTTTTTCCACTCGTTCAATGCTCCAGTAGCCTTTCGGCGGATCGCCATGAAAACCTTCCACCGGATAGAGAGTTTCTGTCCGGATGGCGTCAGCATAGACAATTAAAAGACGTTCCATATCAACGGATGTATGGATGTCGGTAAGCCCGACTGTGAATGATATCGTGTCTATGGTGCCTCCTGGTATGCCCTGACCGGTCACATCCCCTATACTTTGGAGGAGGGGGGCATTCAGATCGCTCCAGGGAACCGAAAGGGTACTCATGGTCTGTAATGGCGGGCTGTCAGAAGAGGAATCGATGCAGCCAGTTGAAAAGATAAGCAGGATAAGCCCAATTGTAAGATACATATAATTCCGCAGAGTCATAGAAACTACCCCCCTTTCAACATGCCGTAGAATCACTGCGTCAGGCGACTAGAAAAACAATTTGGTTACAGGTGCATGATTGCAGTGCTCATACTGAGACTGAAATGGTGAAAATGATAGTTATCCGGAAAAGTTTACTTCCTGTCATTATTTTTTACCTGTACACACTGTCACCGGTCCCGCGATGGTGCATCTTTAGCTCCTTACTCATCTCTCTGATTACACGTTATTTGGTTGATCCCGGAATTTTTCGGGACGATAAATATATCATATCGAATTATAATTTCCTATCAATGCTCTGAAACACTTGAGTGTTCTTTTGACCCGAATTTCATTTATGCAATTCAGAGCAGTCGGGAAGGTCAGTACAGAGTGGTGTTAATAAATGCTGTTTGTTCTTTGGTTCAAATTCGGACCGGAAAATACTCACAAGGTAATCGAGCTCTGGAAACACTTTATGTATCCGTCCGGGGTGAAGCTCATCAACCGGTATCTTCTCATCGGAAGGCATACGTCTCTGGCAATATTCGATGCACCGGATGAAGAGTCTCTGATTAAAATCGCCGGGCCATTCAGCGGCCTGGGGATTGCTCATATCAGCCCGGCAATGGAACTTAAGGAAGCGCTAAAGGTTACCTGGTAAAGGTTCTTTTTTCAATAGTTCAATTTTAATAATTTTAACCAAAACCGAGATTGATTTTGTGGCAATCAGGCGATTTCGATAGAACGTTTATGGGGGTATTGTGGGAGCGGATTTTCTTCCGCTAAACCGAACTATAAAATAGAGCAGAAGAAAGAGAATATGAGAGGGAAATGGGTTGGGTAAAAATGGAAACAAATGCGGTTATCGCACTGGTTCTGGCAGGACTATTACTTGTTGTGATTGCCGGATATGTATGGATTAATATCCGGGATCAAAACCTGTCGCTTGAAAAGGAAGTAATACATTCCGGGCTGCCGGAGCCGATTATCGTTAACCATACCAGCACGCATCTTTCCCAGATTCCAAAAGCAGCACTCGAACATGCAAAAACAACACTGCATATTGTATACGGACATACATCGCATGGAAGCCAGATTACGGATGGAATGACCGGACTTACCCAGTATTTTTCAGCTCCCTATGGAAGTTCACTCTATACATGGGATAATGGTGGTAATAACGGAGCACTGGACCTGCGAGATGGTATACTATCCGGAGACCTGGGGCAACCGGACCGTTTTTCATGGGCTGACAGAACCCGAACATACCTGAATGCAAACCGTGACATTAATGTCGTTGTATGGTCGTGGTGCGGCCAGGTGTCTGATGCCAGAGAAACACATATCAACACCTACCTGTCATTGATGAACAAGCTCGAATCAGAATATCCGGATGTGAAATTTGTGTATATGACCGGTCATCTGGATGGGACGGGCGTTTCCGGGAATCTTAATACAAGAAATGAACAGATACGGAAATTTTGTCGTGAAAACAATAAAATCCTCTATGATTTTGCTGACATTGAGAGTTATGACCCGGATGGCAACTACTATCTCGACAAAGGGGCTGATGATGGTTGTTATTATAATGGGGGGTTGAACAACTGGGCAATTGATTGGCAGAACAGTCACCGCAAAGGTATCGATTGGTATGAGTGCAGTTCTGCCCATTCACAGCCGCTTAATGCGAACCAGAAAGCCTATGCAGCCTGGTGGCTCTGGGCAAGACTTGCCGGCTGGGACGGCATCGTCAAACCGAATACCTGATCTCATATGGGGATAGGTTTTTGAGATTTTATCAATGTCTGATCCAAAATTTTATATTATTCAAAAGAGCACGGGAACGAATTTTGTTTTTGCAAAAATCAGTTGTTTTTAAAATCGCTTATAAATACATCCTGTAGTAATTGAGGCTGTAAAAATCCCCTTTCCAGTGGAAGAAAAGGGGTATAAAAGGATGATCAATTTGTCGGTTTGGAAAAATACCGTTGCTTTCATGGTAAAATTGAATAGAACAGGAAATATTATTTATTTCATGGATATTGCCGCATGTATTCAAGATCTGTTCAGGTGAGGTGAATAACAATGCATATCAGGGATATTAACCGGGTTTGCAGAATAAGGTCAACACAAAGACTGGCAGAACCGATGACTCATGGCCTCTTATAGCCACATCCTCCTCACCAGAAGAGCATAAATTAAGTTCTGGTATTCCTGATCTTTCAAGCGATTATATTAATTTTTTTATACAGGTGTTGACTACAGAATTCTGTAGTCTCAAACCCGGCAGTCATTTATACCAGGAATTTCC
Source organism: Methanoregula sp. (assembly GCA_028679185.1). Lineage (GTDB taxonomy): Archaea > Halobacteriota > Methanomicrobia > Methanomicrobiales > Methanospirillaceae > Methanoregula. The sequence goes on from JAJRBZ010000053.1 coordinate 4,293, forward strand.
CTGCCCCGCCTGCTACGGGAAAATATCCAGGTTATTTTTCATTCAGAATTTGTGAGCCGGAATGCTCCTGCTGGTACTATAATTTCAAACCTGGCACCTTTTTCCGGCTCACCGGTTTCCCGGATTGTCATGCCTGTAATCCCAAGAATAGTCCGGGAAAGGAAAAGGCCAAAGCCCGTATGTTTGAAATACTTGCGCTGGAATATTGCCTCCTTGTATTCAGTTGGAATCCCCTCACCATTGTCGGTATAGGTTATTACAAGTCTTTCTTTTTCGGTATCGCAGGAGATTTCTATTCTTGTTACATTTTTCCCATGACGAAGTGTGTTTTCCAGAAGCGTATAAAAGACCTTATCGATCAAGGGATCGGCATAAATCTCAAGATTGTCAAAGTGTATGTTAAGCGTCACATCAGAAAGTGGGAGATCGGCTGCATTTGCAAGAATTATTTTCCGGACATTAAACCATCCAGGGGACCGTATCCCGATATCCTGGTAATCTTTGGTGAACATGATCTGTGTCCGGATATTTTGTGCTGCATGGATTTGCTTGTCAATATAATCCTGTAAAGAGGGATCGGGAAATTTCACCTTCATCATATCGAGGTAGCCGAGGATCGCGGTCAGTTGGTTGAGTATGTCATGCCGCGTGATCCTGTTTAACAGGTTAAGCTTCTCATTGGTCTGCCTCAGGGTTTCCGCATAACGCGTTGCCTCTGAAGCATAGTGCTCCAGTGCCGCTTCAGTCTGCCTGATTTCAGTAATATCGATCAACGAGGCGACGCTCCTTTGTGTACCGGGCAACACATCGATGGTCAGCAGGATGGTGCGTATATCCCCTGATTTTGTAATAAGCCTGAATTCGTATTGTCTGAGTGCTTCATCCGGTTTTTGCCTGCGGATATTATGCTGGACAATCATCTTATCGAGGTCTTCTATGAAAATGAATTCTGTCCATAACTTCCTGCTATCAATATCATCCTGAGAATAGCCGGTCAGCCTGAAAAATTCTTTATTGGCAAAACTAATGGCATTATCCTCTTCTACGATAACCATTGCAGTGCCGGTGCTCTCAAATACCGTCCGGTAACGTTTCTCGCTTTCCTTGATAGACGCTTCTGATGAGGCAAGGATATTTCTTTCCTGTTCGTTCCTCTGCTGTACATAGAAAAAAATCAGCAGGAGAAACACGAGCAGGAGCATTGCAATAATCGACGGTGCACTGGCCTTGATAATCTGTACGTTCCAGTCCCCGGCATCAACATCGATGCCTATGACAGCAACAACAGTACCTGTTTTTGCATCCCTGATAGGAGCAAGGCCGCTTACCCACGTGCCCCAGCGATCGGTGAGGGGTCCTTCCGTCATCTCATTTCCAGAATCAAACACATCCCGCAGGACGGCAGAAGCCTCCTCATAAATCTGTCCCGGCGGTGAGCAATCATCTGATTCCGGAGGTTCCGAGTCGACAAGGAAGAAGACCGTCCCGTCAGGCCGCTGTCCCAGAAGGTATATGAAACGGATTACCGGATCAGCAGACTGAATTTGTACTAGTTCCTTTTTTATCTCCTGGTATACGGGAGAAATAAGGTCAGATTCAGAGCCGGTCAATGTTTTCAGCTGATCTGAACTGATACACGGTTGTATAAGACGTGTCTTTTTAAGCAGGTCCGCCCGAAGGAGTTTATCCTCTCTTTGAACGGTCCACACGGTCAGAGCAGTACCACTGACAAGGATAATAATTATTGCGATGATAATCCATCTGTTGGGATTGCGAATCACGGTGAACTCTCAATGTGGAATTTAATATCGGAACTCTACATCCTGTCTTCAGCTGTTTTCATTCCAATGCGAACGATATGGGCAGTCTGGTTTGAAGGGTATTTGCGGTTCTGAAAGATTTATATTGCGATATGATTTGATATAAAAAACTGCGGTTTAATCCTGATTTTCGTCTGTCTGATTTAAAACAAAGTTCCTTTTTGAGGAACAGCCTTTCAGGTTATTCTTATTGTTGAATCAGGAAGCGTTTCTTTTTTTAAATGAAATTTAACAAAACTCTTTTTTTATTTTCTTCTTCATTTTTGATCATGAATTTTTAACGACTTATTTATGCGATGAATTGCTATTCCATAATTGATTGAACTATGAGAAAAACCTCCGATTTGGTAGAAGAAATGCGCGAAGTTGCAAAAACGGCCTGGCTGGTTGCAATTGCAGTCGGGTTTGAAACTGAGACGAATTTTGTCTTCAGTTCGAGTAATCATCCCCTTGAGGACTTAAATCTGTTAGTAAAAAAAGGTGGAGCTCCAGTCGGGTTGCTGCGATTTGAAAAAGAAAATGATTTTGTACAGGGTTCATACTGTCCATTTGAGGAATATGAAAATGAAGAATGGGTTAAAAAATATCTTGCCGGTCTTCTTAAAAATACCGGGGAAATAATTGCATTAGGCCAGAATCAACAAAGTATACCTGATTATTAATAAATAACTCTCTTACCCGATTACACGTCATCAGTCACAAGGCCAGTACTGACAACCAAAATCTTTTATGGCCCGGATTTTTGAATCCTTTCGGAAGAATTATGAGTCATCGAATCCAGAGCATCCGTTTATGGGCAAAATAATTGAAAATCCCCGGCTCCATAATCGAAAGTATATTTTTTCCGATCGGCATGATGCGGGAAAGCAACTGGGGGCGTTGTTAAGGACAATTCCCTCTCTCCATAAACCTGTGGTTCTTTCTATTCCGGCAGGTGGTGTGCCGATCGGCAGGGAAGTCGCCGTAGCGTTTGGGGTATCTCTTTCACTTGCTATCGTCAGGAAGATCCTGATTCCCGGCAATACTGAAGCCGGATTCGGAGCTGTAACCTGGGACGGGCAGGTGCTTATCAATGAACAGCTCCGTTCGGCGCTCGGGCTATCAGTGGCTGAGGTTGATTCAGCGATTGCACAAACAAGAAAAAATGTTCAGGAGCGGATTGCCCGTTTTACCGGTGGGAGGGAGTTTCCTTTGCTGACAGGAAAACCGGTTATTCTGACCGATGATGGGATTGCATCGGGATTCACGATGCTTGCAGCAGTTAACAGTGTGAAGCTCCACCAGCCCTCCCGTATAATAGTCGCGGTTCCCACTGCATCAGCCTCATCAGCTGAGCTGGTTTCCAGGTATGTAGATCAACTGGTCAGCCTGAACATCAGGACCAGCCGGCAGTTTGCGGTCGCTGATGCATATGAACGGTGGTACGACCTTGATGATCGTGAAGTTCTCGAGGAACTGACTACAACAAAAGTGTGAGTTGTTCATTTTTAAGTTGTGAAATCTCTTTTATACTTTGTCCGATTATTTTTCTATCAATCAGAGTTGTATACATCTTTCATGCCGGATATCAAACACCCAAAATGCCAGCACCCAAAATGCGGTTTCAATTGCAGCGGATCTACCCAATGCTTTTCGGTCAGTTAAAACCAGCAGGCTGGCTCTTCCAGTAATGATACCTGACACTCCATATTAACGGAATATTCCGGACTCCTGCATTACCCGCCTGCTCCATTCAGGTAAAAATCAGGACATGGAACCAGGTACTATCCCGCCCTTTTTTGGTAACAGAATTTTTGCACTCGGGTCTTATGAAAGTTTATTCGCATGGCTGCCGATCTCACAGGCACTGCATTTTTCCAGATGTTCATCTGCGACCCGGTATGACGTGGCAAGGACAGCGGCATTTGCCATAAGACCGGCAATCAAAATGACCTCAAGGATCTCATTCCGGGTCGCCCCCATCTTCTGTGCTGACTTCATATGGAACCGTGTGCAGTGTGGGCACCTGAGGGCTGCGGCTGCAGCAATGCTGATCAGCTCGATGACTTTTGGATCGAGCGAGCTGGTGTGTTCAACCTCATTCCGGTACAGAAGGTGGGAGATCAGTGCCGGAGGGTTTTCTGCCATCTGCTGGAATATATACGGTACCTGCCCGTAGGTTCTCTCTATTGTCTGCATCCATGAATCGATAGTTGAAGCTGAGCCGCGCTCAGCGATGTCTTTGAGTAGCTGTTCAAACTCTGACATTGCAAGTGTCTCCTTCTGAACTTATCATTATTGCCTGACGAATTAATTGTTATGAAATTGTGGTACTCAGAAACGTGTGATGAAGGGCTGAAAGGATATTTTTTTACTACTGTTTTTCATAATCAAAAAATTCTTTTATTAAATTTTCAATATTTTTTCAAAATAGGTTATTATAAATAAATAAATTCGATTTATCCTTATTATTCATCCTTTTTTCAAATAAAAAATTTTATATACCATACTATCTATTAGTAATTATGGATGTAATGGATTACACCAAGTGTATGCATTGCAGAAATATCAGTGATAATGAATCGAATTTATATTCGGACTGTTACAAGTGTGGTGATGCAGAATCATTTATAGAATCTTTACGTGACACTGATAAAATTTTAAATAATAATCATTTATTTGCATTATTTTCATTCTTTTTTGGAATCATGTTGGTGTATTGTACTAATTTTATTGACAAGTTTTCTTTGGGCTGGTGGATATTGACAGCGAAAGGATCCGCATTGATTATATTGTGTTTAATATTACTCTATTCAGAATTGATGAACGTCGAATAATACTTAATCAGAATATTTTTTTGGGAACAAATAACACTTCTTAGTTACTCATCTTATAATCATATGTCATGGCTATTACCTATACGGGAATTATAACTTTACATCCTGCAAATTATTTCTTCTTTTTTAAAATCATGTAAAAATCAGCTGATTAAATCATTTATTTATGAATCAGAAAAAAAGAGAAATTCACAATCGTTTCTTCCACCAGCCGAAATATGCAACACCAGCCAGTAGACCGATTATCAGAAATACAATAATCGGATTATCAACAAAAACGGTCCATAACCACCCAATCATACCCACGTTGGTTGTCATGGCAGGTCTCGATACCGGGACTATCGTTGCATTAGGGTTTTGTTCCTGTTCGATAGTAGTTGCTTTTGCAGTAATCAAGCCGAACAAAGACGAACCATTCGGTGAATCTCCACGAAATACCATGTTTCCCTTTTGATCGATACCTGTGTAAACAGTTTCAAGTAATTCTGTAGTACCTGTTTCTTCGCCGATCCGAATGATCCTGACGGTTTCCTTTCCTCCATAGCTGTTTACCCAGAGTTGCGGGATACTCATAGTCACATTTGCAGCACCGGTCCTGGTTATATTATATTTCCGGAAATCAAGCGTATAGGCAACACCGTCCAACTGAAGGTTGTGCTTTAACGTTATCGTCAGGAACTTTTCTGCAATTTCCTGATTTATATTACCGCTGATTGTGGTATTGAGTATACCTGTCTGCGTCAGGGCGGAAAGGTCGGCACGGACGGATCCTGAAACATTACCAAGCGTCAGATTTGCACTGAGAGGATCGGTTACAAATTCAGCTTTTGTTACTTTCCCGGTGATATTCCGCTGACTGATATCAAACTGGTCTCCCCAGAAAGTAATGAGTACTCCCGGAGAATTATGCTGGTAGACCTCCACGCGGTTAAAGTATATCGTGACTTGGGCTCCGATAGTCTCCGCCTGATCAAGATCAAGATTGAGAGTATTCGTACCATCATCATTGAAACTCAATCCTTCAAATCCCATCGGTGAACTCTGGGAAGCCTGACCAGCATCCAGGGATATCTGAGCGGGCCGCCCCACTATCACAATCGGAGCGAATTTTGGTATCTCTACCTTGTAGAATACCTTATCCGGAGTAACTCTAACAAGAGTGGTTGGCAGTGTCTGCCATTGGTTGTTTATATAACTCATAATGAAAATGTCATCTGGATTGTAGTCGTGCTCATCCAACCACGAAACCGGGACATCGAACAGGATTTCAGCGCTTGAGATCGTCTGGAATTGCGCCGGAATCAGGTCAATATACTGGTATACCGTACCTGTCGACGGAGGGATGGTTTGTGAAGGATTCTGAAGGATAATGCCGGTGACAACCAGACCGGTCAGACCTGAACCTGTGACCGTAACCTGACTAACTGCAGTGTCTCCGCCAACATTGACCGAAGTTGATGCGTCACCCTGCTGTTCCACCGCCATGATCCCGGTATCGCCATCATCAGATCCCCCCTCGTCCGTTGGAAGGACAATCACTTTGATATAACCAACCTTGGTGATGGTATCGCTCCCGGCATTGTTTGTCACCGTAAGTGAGACAGTATAGAGCCCGGGACTTGTATAATCGAAAGACGGATTCTGGAGTGAGCTTGAATTCCCATCCCCGAATGACCAGAACCAGGAAGTCGGTGAACCTATTGAAGTGTCGGTGAACTGCACGGTCAACGGAGCAACACCCTCAGAGGGAGCAGCAGAGAACTCAGCAACCGGAACCTCGGCAGTTGCAGTGACGTTGATATAATTCGTCTTTATACTGGTATCACTACCGGCCGTGTTGGTTGCTGTGAGTGCAACGGTATAAAGGCCCGGTCTTGCATACTCAAAGGACGGGTTCTGGAGCGTGCTTGAATTCCCGTCTCCGAACAACCATATCCAGAATGTAGGGGCGTTTGTAGATAAGTCCGTGAACTGAACAGTTAACGGGGCAACACCTGATGTTGGTGAACCGGAGAATTCAGCGACCGGGGCTACGGCAGTTGCAGTGACGTTGATGTAACTAACCTTAGTATTGGTATCACTTCCCGCGGTGTTGGTTGCTGTGAGTGAGACAGTATAGAGCCCGGGACTCAAGTATTCAAACGAGGGGCTCTGGAGTATACTGGAGTTGCCGTCTCCGAATGACCAGAGCCAGGAAGTCGGAGCATTGGTGGATTCGTCTGTGAACTGAACAGTTA
>JAJRBZ010000054.1 GCA_028679185.1 Methanoregula sp.
CACAAAAGCGTCCATTAGAGTACATTTTAAAGCGATTATTTGCCATATTTTTAGGAAAAACCTGCAATACACGCATATTTCAAAAACTGGTGCCGGAATTCGATACTTTTGGGTAACCTGATCAAATCCTGTCAGATCCAAAAAAGCTTCTTTTGCCAATCGGAGCCCGTATAGGGCTTATTTCACACGATCTCAGTATATGTGATAATGTAGGTATCATTCAAACCCAGCCTATAAGAGTATCCCGATCCACGTTCACTCCATTAGTCACCTTATACATATCCACCAACAGCGGCAGGATTATATCATCGGACTTTAGATCTTTCGTACTTGTCCATAATCCCGGTTCTGCCCGGAGGTGCCGGGCCGGACGGGGTACATACAGGATGACTGCGAGGAAATAATGCAAAAAATTGTTCGGACCACAGCCCGCGGGGCGGTCGTGCTTATTGTTGTGCTGGCTCTCTTTTCCGGGGCCGTTGCAGCAGGAGTGACGCAAACCTATATGGGAGATATCGTGACGTTGTCGGGATATTCGTATGCCGGTGACACTGTCTGGCTCTTCCTGACCGGCCCAAACCTCCCGCAAAATGGCGTAGCGCTCGATAACATCAACCGCCTCGCGGACCAGGGTGGGGCAACCCGGGTGGATGTAGACGCGGACGGTCATTGGACCTACGAGTGGAATACCGGTTCTGTGGGTGGCAAGCTCGATGCCGGCAGCTATACCGTCTGGGTCGCTGACCGCCCGGCTGACCGCTCCCACCTCTCCACGGTCGATTACAACACGATTACCGTCGGCCTTTCGGTACCTTCCCTCACCGCAGGGACCAGCGGTGGATCCGGCCAGACTTCCGGACCGTTGCAGGCTGGCTCGATAGATTTCAACGCGATCCCGGACGGGACGTCTGTCAGTGTCAACAACGTGTACAAGGGGATGACCCCGCTGACCGTCAGTGACCTGGACCCCGGTACCTATACTATAACCCTCTCTCATTTTGGATACACGGCATTGTCACTGCCGGTTACCGTCCAGGCCGGGAGCGTGTCGGAGGTCAACGCGACCCTTGTTGCGCTGACCGGCTCGCTCTTTGTCAACACGACGCCGGCTGGCGCCCGGCTCACGCTCGACGGTCTCACTGCCGGCATTTCACCGGCTACGCTTTCGGATATTACCCGGGGCAGTCACCTCCTCAACGTGACTAAAGAGGGATTTGTCACCCAGAACATTCCGGTACAGATAACTACTAACCAGACAACCACCGTAAATGTCGTCCTGCTCCCGTCCGGTGGTATCGGGGCGGCCGGATTCCTTCCTTTGACCGTAGCTGCCGGCATCCTCGTGGCGCTGCTGTTTGCCAGGAAACGTTTACGGAAATAAAAAAACACGGGGAGGACGTTGCCGGAGATTATGACCGCTGGTTCGAGAGTTTCGGAAAACGGTGAAGAAGCAATGGATCTCCTCACGGTAACGGAATTTTCCGCTACAGGCCCGGTCAAAAAAGACCTGATGAAAACCGCAGGTTCAAACATCGTCATCGTGTGCCTCGAAGACGGGCAGGAAATCCCGCCCCACCCGGAACCGTACGCAGTCGTGTTCGTTGTTCTGAAGGGAGAGGGAATCATCACATCCGGGACCGTTGCACATCCCGTCAAACCCCTCCACCTTGTCTCCGTGAAAAAGGATGAGAACCGGGGGATCCGGTGCGATCAGCGTATGGTCATTCTCGGCATCCGCGAAGACGTATGAGGAGATGAAACCCCCATGACCGCTGTAATTCATGCTTCAGACCTCACAAAAATCTTTGGTAAAAGCACAGCCGTAGACCATATCTCGTTCGATGTCCGGGAGGGCGAAATTTTCGGCTTTCTCGGTCCGAATGGTGCCGGCAAGACCACCACTACCCGGATGCTGACCGGCGTCATTCCACCAGATGCCGGGACCGCCATGATCCTCGGCTATAATATCCGGTCCGAGCCGGTGCTGGCAAAGCAGGAATTCGGGGTCGTGCCGGAGACCTCGAATGCCTACACCGATCTCACTGCATGGCAGAACCTTATGCTGATGGGCGAGCTGTACGGTCTTCCGCGTGCCCGGGCAGAACGGCGTTCATCCGATCTCCTCGGTATGGTAGGGCTCCTTGAGAGAAAAGACCAGAAAGTGCAGGCCTATTCCAAAGGGATGAAGCAGCGGCTCATCCTCGCGATGGCGCTGATTCACGAGCCGGGACTCCTTTTCCTCGATGAACCCACGAGCGGTCTTGATGTGCAGAGCACCCAGATGATCCTCTCCCTGCTCCGTGACCTGAATACGCAGGGAACTACCATCTTTCTCACAACCCACAACATGGAGGAGGCTAACCGTCTCTGCCACCGTGTCGGTATTATCCGGGGCGGGAAGATGGTTGCAATCGATGCACCGGAGAAACTCAAGACAGCCATCGACCGGGTGCACAAGATTGAAGTAAGTTTTGACCATGAGGTATCCGCTGATGCCCTTGCAGGACTTGACGGCGTAATTGATGCGAACCGGTCCGGTGACAAATGGCAGATCACCGCAGAAAACCGGGATGCCGCTATCCGTTCCCTGGTGACCTTCAGCCGGCAGAACGGTGCATCGATAGTCACGCTGAACACGCTTGCCCCCTCGCTTGATGAGGCATTCCTCCGGCTGACTCAGGAGGTACAATCATGAACCCGGCAGGATTTTCCGGCCAGATGTGGCGGGCATGGGCGATTGCAAAGAAAGACATCCGCATCTATTACATCAAAGGGCCCGTGCTCATCTTTGGGGTTTTTATGCCGCTCTTTCTGTTCCTTGCCTTCCTGATGGGCAGCAGGCAGCTCCCCCTTTCATTCCTCATTTCAGGGCTGGTCGGCATGTCGCTCTTTTTCACCGCGACTGCGGTGTCACCCGCCATCTTCCCATGGGAGGGTCAGGCAAAGACCCTTGAACGCCTTGCTTCGTGCCCGGTCACGGTCGAAGCGATTGTCTTTGGCGACATGATCGCCTCCACCCTCTTTGGGATCGGGATTACGGTTATTACCGTGATCATCGGGCTGGTGCTCGGGCTTACACTCGTCCATGGCATCACGCTGCTTGCTGCCATCCTCCTTGCCGCGTGCTGCTTCTCTGCGATAGGTATGCTGCTCGCCGTGCCACCAACGAACGTGCCATCGAACATCATGATGCTCTCATCATTGATCAAATTTCCCCTTGTCTTCATCTCCGGTATATTTATCCCGCTGGAACAGATGCCGGCATGGGGACTGGCGCTTGCGTTTTTCTCGCCGCTCACCTACTTCACTGATTTAGTGCGATACGCATTTACCGATACACATTATTTCCCGGTACTTGCCGATATTACAGCACTTGCGGTGTTCACGCTGATGTTTTCGGTCGTTACGATGTTCCTGCACAAGCGGACGATGCCGAAGAGGATGTAGGGCGTTCAGAAGGTATATACCCTAAAGGAGAGGATTAAAGGCGCACAACACCACCCTACATACAGCGGACATCATGACGCACGATACTGTTCGGGACTACCGGAAATCCATGAGGATAGCACTCCTCATTACTCTCACCTTTTTCCTCGTGGAAATTGCCGGAGGGTTGATCTCCGGATCGCTTGCGCTTATCAGCGATGCGGGGCACATGTTCAGCGATGTCCTCTCCCTCCTTCTCTCGCTTGCGGCCATGACTCTTGCGCTTCAACTTCCCACCAAGGAGCGGACTTACGGGTACCATCGGGCAGAGATCTTCGCAGCCTTCCTGAATTCCCTGCTGCTGATCGCCGTAAGTACTGGTATCTTTTGGGAAGCATACCGCCGGATACTCAACCCGGCCCCGGTAGAGGGTGGACTGATGTTTATCGTGGCGGGAATTGGCCTTGTGGCAAACATTGGTGTCGTGTTCCTCCTTCACGGGAGCCATGACCTGAACGTGCGGAGCGCCTTTCTGCATGTTGTGGGAGATACGGTCTCATCGGTCGCAGTGATAGCTGCAGCAGCATGGATCACCTTCACCGGGCAGGTAATCGCCGATCCTATTCTTTCCGGTATTATTGCAGTCCTCATTGTGATCTCCGCCGCGAGAATTCTCCGCGAGACCATCTCGATTCTTCTCCAGTTCACACCGAAGTCGGTGGATTTTGATGCGGTCATAGCTGACATGACTGCGGTGAAAGGGGTGGATGGCGTGCATCATGTCCATCTCTGGAGTCTCTGTTCCGATATCAACGTGCTCGATGCGCATGTATATTCCTGCGAACGGGAGGTGGAAAAGATTGAGGTGATGAAACAGGAGATCAAAGAACGACTAAAGAAGTACCGGATCCTCCATTCCACGCTGGAATTCGAGTGCGATGAGTGCAAAGACTGCGGTCTTGTAGAACACAACATCCGCTTTGATCGGTCGGCTAAAAACTAACTCATCGCTGTTAAACCAGTCCATGCATTTGATCACCAGGGCGTCGTACTCCAAAAGTGCCATGCTTTTTCCCACTTATTGCCTTTTTTAAAACCTCCGTCGAAAAAAAAGAGCCTCATATTCGTGTTCTGGCAGGGTTTGCAGATGTCAATGTATGGGGCAGAAAACAGTCCGATTCAAAGGGCCTTACTGGCCAATAGATGAGGTGCAAACCTGCCTTATTTTGGCAAACAGGGCGATAATTGGGTGAATTCTCCACACGAAAAGAAACAAAGGGTTTTACGGGATTTTTCAAAAAACAGGTGGGAACTTTGGAGAAAATCGGAGCCCGTATAGGGTTTATTTCACTCATGCCTGTTTCCCTTCTGCCTGTTAATGAACGTGGGGAAATCCAGAAATTGCAGGGTGAAAAAATTGGTAGTGGGGGACCGCACTTGTGTGGTGACTGGTTAACGGGCAATCTGTAAAGAACGCAGCGATGAAATCAAAGATGCTATTCGATTGAATTTAAACTCCCTTTAGCCGGAAGGAACGGAAATTAATCATCTATTTACTCAATAATACGCGGTGAATTCTGGATATGTGAGATAAAAGAGTCATTAATCGAGGTGCTGAATTACATGATGAAGCTTGTTTTTCCCTATAATAAGGAAGGTATAGTTATTACCGTTCACATCTGATCTTTACTCATCTCAACCAGTTTGCTCATCGTGTTGAAATTTCTCATGGTTGCAGAAACGCCAAGCTTCTTTTCCAAAAAATTGTTGCTGAGTATGCCCCTGCCATAGGCGCCCGGAATGTACATATAGGCGGCGTCTTTGGTTTTGGTAATAGCAAGTTTTTCATCGCCAAAGTCCTGAGCTAAAAGTTCTTTTACGTTCTCTTCAGCTGGTATGTGCGTGAACAATACAAAAAAGACCCGTGAGATATCATGATCTTGTTGAAATGGGTTATCATCGAGCACCTTCTGCAGCTCGGTTCCTGTACTCACCACAACCGCCAGATCCGGCCCAATGTGCTTTTTGATCAGTTCGCGCACGCTTTTCCCGACCTCACGAGCCGAAAGCTCGGTATCCACGAATGCATTACCACTTTGGATATATGTACGCACGTTACCGAAACCGACCCTGCTGAGCACTTCCCGAAGCCGCACCATCGGTACTTTGTTTTTGCCGCTCTGCGTTACACCGCGCAGGAGGACAATATATGTTTTCATAGTCTGATGGTGTTCTCGCTGTAATTCCAGCGTTTTCCAGACCAGTATATCAGCCCACACAGGTAAATAAAAATTGGAGGGATATGATGAGGACCTGGTGATCGTGAAATCCGTATTGCCTGTATCTTGGATTGATGGTTGGCTGGTACTCACAATCCGGACATTCTAATAATGGCCAGGAACCCGGCCCGACCATATCGACCATGTACCAGGAACCTTTTCCTCCGTTGCCAGTCGGAACGCTGCTTGCGATGATACCAACTTTTAGTGCTTCCCTTCAGATGTACAATCTTTACCATTAAGCCTGACAACCCTGTAACTCCAGTTGATCGTTTGAGAAGTGTCTCATTTCAAGTATGATTATCTGCTACTGTTCTGATCCATCAAAACCGGATTTTGTTCCATTGATGTGGTACTTAATTCCCGTTGCGGGTGCCTTCCCATGACTCCACTGATGTTCTTCCCAGCAATCCGGACAAAAATAA
>JAJRBZ010000055.1 GCA_028679185.1 Methanoregula sp.
GCAGAATATCAAAAAAGTCCTGATTATCGGGTCCGGACCCATCCAGATCGGACAGGCCGCAGAATTTGACTTTTCGGGGAGCCAGGCCTGTCGCGCCATGCGCGAGGAGGGCGTTAAGGTAGTTTTGGTGAACTCTAATCCTGCAACCATCCAGACCGACCCGGAAATGGCAGATACCATATATATTGAACCGCTGCGGGCCGAGATCATTGCAAAAATCATAGAGAAGGAGCGCCCGGATGGTGTCCTTTCCGGTATGGGGGGACAGACCGGGCTGAACATGACCGCCGAGCTTGCTGAAATGGGTGCATTAAAAGATGTTGAAATCCTGGGCACACCCCTTGAGGCAATCTACCGGGGTGAGGATCGTGAAAAGTTCCGGGATCTCATGATACAGATCGGAGAACCGGTTCCGAAAAGTATGATCCTGACTTCACTGGTCCAGGTTGATGAGGCAATTAACCTCGTCGGGCTGCCTGCAGTTGTGCGGCCTGCGTACACGCTGGGAGGAGCGGGCGGAGGTATCGGGAAAACAAAAGAGGAGTTAGTCCGGATCATTGAACTCGGTCTCTCACGTTCGCGTATTCACCAGGTGCTCATTGAAGAGAGTGTGCTGGGCTGGAAGGAAATTGAATTTGAAGTAATGCGCGATTCTGCAGATACCTGCATTATCATCTGTGGTATGGAAAATATCGATCCTATGGGGATTCATACCGGTGAGAGTGTGGTCGTTGCCCCGATCCTGACTCTGAGGGATGATGAGTTCCAGATGTTGCGGAGTGCAGCGATTAAAATTATCCGGGCTCTTGATGTCCAGGGAGGGTGCAATATCCAGTTTGCTTATCAGAACGGAGATTACCGGGTCATCGAAGTAAATCCCCGCGTCTCGCGTTCATCAGCACTTGCGTCAAAAGCGACAGGATACCCTATCGCACGTGTTGCGGCAAAAATTGCAATCGGGTTACGCCTTGATGAGATCACAAACACCGTGACCGGGAGCACCCCTGCATCCTTCGAACCTACAATTGATTACATCGTTGCCAAAGTTCCCCGCTGGCCGTTTGATAAGTTCAAGGGAGCGGACCGGACACTTTCCACATCCATGAAAAGCACGGGGGAAGTTATGGCAATCGGCAGAACGCTGGAAGAAGCCCTCATGAAAGCAAAACGCTCGATTGATACGGATGTTATCCCCCACACGAGCCCAAGCGAGATCCGCATGATCCTCTCACGTCCGACCGACGAACGGTTCCATTGCCTCTTTGATGCATTCCGCCAGGAATTTTCGATAGATGAGGTTGCACAGCTTACGTCGATAACTCCCTTCTTTCTTGAGAAATTCAAAAACATCATTGATTTGGAAAAACAGCTCGTGAATCATCATGAATCCCAGGATATTGTCGCTGCAAAACGGTACGGGTTTACCAATACAGAGTTAGCAAAAATCACCGGGCTTTCGATTGAACAGGTTGAAGCGATGGCCGGTCTTCCCACGTACAAGATGGTGGATACCTGTGCAGCGGAGTTTCCCGCAAATACACCGTATTTCTACTCGACCTTCGAACAGGCCTGTGAGATTGTCCCCACTGACAAAAAGAAAATACTTATCCTTGGCTCGGGCCCAATCCGCATCGGGCAGGGAATCGAATTTGACTACTGCACGGTTCATGCTGTGCAGGCCCTGCGTGATGAAGGAGTAGAGGTACACATCGTTAACAATAATCCCGAAACAGTATCCACTGATTTTGATACATCGGACCGGCTCTTTTTTGAACCGATGCAGCTTGAGGATGTTGTAAACATCTTAAAAAAGGACAATTATTATGGCGTGATGGTACAGTTCGGTGGTCAGAACGCTGTTAACCTCGCGGTACCTATCGAGCAGGAAATCAGGAGGCTGGGTCTTACTACCAGAATTCTTGGGACAAGTCCTGATGCCATGGATATTGCAGAGGATCGCGACCGGTTCAGTGTTCTGCTCAAAAAACTCAACATACCCAGCCCGGCAAACAGTTCAGCGTATTCTGAGGGGGATGCCCGGGCTATGGCTGCCCAGATCGGGTATCCGGTGCTCGTCAGGCCATCGTATGTTCTCGGTGGTAGGGCGATGGAGATCGTCCATGATGAGCTCGAACTCGAGACATATATGGGGGAAGCAGTCCGGGTCAGCAAGAACCATCCGGTGCTTATTGATTCCTACCTCCAGAATGCCATCGAACTTGATGTTGATGCTGTCTGCGATGGTCAGGAAGTCCTGATCGGTGGCATCATGGAACATATTGAGCAGGCGGGGATTCATTCCGGTGACTCTGCCTGTGTTATTCCGACCCAGTCGCTTTCTTCAGAAGTTTTAGACACCATCCGGGATTACACAAAAAAGATAGCACTCGGGCTTGGTGTGGTGGGGCTTGTCAACCTCCAGCTTGCAGTCAAGGACAATGTGGTCTATGTCCTTGAAGCAAATCCGCGTGCAAGCCGCACTGTACCGTTTGTCTCAAAAGCTACCGGTATCCCTGTCGCAAAAATAGCAGCGAAAGTGATGGTGGGAAGGAACCTGCGCGATCTGGGGTATACGGAGCGCGTGATAAAACACGTCGCAGTCAAAGAGGTACTGCTCCCCTTCAATAAACTCGCCGGTGTAGATACCCTGCTCGGACCGGAAATGAAAAGCACCGGTGAAGTGATGGGGATAGATTACGATTTCGGGCTTGCATTTTACAAGGCATGTATATCAGCAGATAACGAGCTCCCGCTCAAGGGTAATATCTTTATTTCGGTCAATATCGAGCAGAAAGACGAAGCAGTTCCAATCGCACGTAAGCTGCGCGATCTCGGTCTCATATTATACGGCACAGCAGGAACCGTTGATTACCTGAATGAGGAGGGTATTGAAGCACATCTGGTAAGGAAGGTTCAGGAAGGGTCACCCAACGTGCTGGATATGATGCGGCACGGTGAGATCCGCCTTATCATCAACACCCCCCAGGACAAACAGTCCCGGCTGGACCATTACCAGATCATGCGTGCGGCAGTTGATTTCGGGATTCCCTATATCACGACGCTTCAGGCAGCGCGTGCGGCAGCACTTGCCATTGATGCAATCTTGCATGAGAAGGTCACCCTTGAACCACTGGGCCATTATCTGAACTAACCATGGCATAAAGCCACCGGTTTTTTTGTGTTGGTACTTTTTTTAAGTTGGTGCTCTTTTCAACACGAATTCGACATCACGGTGCCAGACAAACGATTGTATTGTACATATTAATTGAATATCCTTATATACCGAAATAACAAAAAAAGATGCATGAAGAAATTATTTGTTGTTCTCGCGATCCTGTTTGTCGGGATTCTTCTCGCGGGCTGTACATCACAGCCTCCGGCACCTGTAGTCACTCCTACACCAACACCGGTTCCCACGACTGCGCCTCCCCTGAAATCCATCGTTGATACTGCAGCAGCCGATGGCCGGTTCACGACTCTCGTTTCAGCCCTCCAGGCAGCAAACCTGACCGATACGCTCAGCGGTACCCAGGTCTACACGGTCTTTGCACCAACCGACGCTGCCTTCAAGAAATTACCCAACGGGACGGTTGCAACCAAGGACATTCTCCTGTACCATGTTGTCGCAGGTAAAGTGACAGCTGCTGAAGTAGTCACGCTTAAGACAGCAACAACCGTCCAGGGATCCAACCTGACTATCAGCGTGATAAATGGCACGGTAAAAGTCAACAATGCGAATGTAATCGCTACTGACATCATGACTAACAACGGTGTTATCCATGTTATCGATACGGTGCTGATACCGCCAGCGCCCGTACCAACCGCGACTGCAACCCCAACACCGACACCGACTCCCCAGCCAACAAAAACAATCACATTCACCCGTGATATGACCATTATGCCCAGCACATCATTATCCATTCCGGTCGGCGGCAAAATAATCTGGAAAAATGACGATCCCTTAAAGCCCCACGGTATTGCAGCTATTGACGCACAGGGAGCAAAATACTTCGGCGGTCTGACCGGTGTTCAAATCCCCTACGGGAAGCCGTTAGAGGTTACCTTTGACACGGTTGGCACGTTTGAATATAAGACAACCTTCCAGCCTGAAACAACTGGCAAAATCACTGTCACGAAGTAAAAACCAATAATCGTTCAGGATTATTCAGCCTGAACACCCTTTTTCCCTGTTCCTAAAAGCAGAGCAAATCCGGTACCCTGCTGTGGATATCAATTGTGTTCCGGAACTGTTGCGCTTTAAAATATATGCTTTCACCACCTATCTGTATTCCATTACTATCAGATTGGAGAATTAACCATGGGAAAAGGTACTATTGTTCTTGCATATTCCGGAGGACTTGACACCTCAATCTGCATTCCGCTTTTAAAGGAACGCTATGATTATGATCGCGTCGTCACTGTTGCCGTCCACGTTGGTCAGCGGGATGAAGAGATCGCCAGTGCAACAAAAAAAGGTAAAAAACTCGCTGACCGGCATTATACGATTGACGCCCGGGAAAAATTTGTAAACCAGTTTATCTTCCCGGCAATCATGGCGAACGGGTCCTATGAGGGATACCCGATGGGCACTTCTCTTGCACGCCCCCTCATTGCTGAGGAAGTTGTAAAAGTTGCACGTAAGGAAGGTGCAAAGGCCATCGGACATGGGTGTACAGGAAAAGGTAACGATCAGCTCAGGTTTGATGTTATCATTCGCGGTGCAGGGCTTGAGGTTGTTGCCCCAATACGCGAACTGAACCTGACCCGGGACTGGGAAATTGAGTATGCAAAAACCCATAAGATTCCCGTACCGGTAAAAAAAGACAAACCATGGAGCATGGATGAGAACTGCTGGAGCCGCAGTATTGAAGGAGGGAAGCTTGAAGACCCTGCCTATCACCCTCCCGAAGAGATCTATCTCTGGACGGTGCCAGCACAAAAAGCTCCTGATGTACCGGAAATAATCACCCTTGAATTCAAAAACGGTATTCCTGTTGCACTGGACGGGAGGAAACTCCCCGGTTATGAATTAATCCAGGATCTGAACAACAGGGCCGGGAAACATGGTGTAGGCCGCAATGACATGATAGAAGACCGGATCCTTGGTCTCAAGGCAAGGGAGAACTACGAGCACCCCGCTGCAACGGTCATTCTTATGGCACACCGGGATCTGGAAGCGCTTGTGCTTACCCGGCAGGAGCTCGCGTTTAAACGCATGGTTGACGATAAATGGTCGGAACTTGCCTATAAAGGACTTGTCCACGAACCGCTGTACACCGCCCTGAATGCATTCATTGACAAAACCCAGGAACGGGTGAATGGCAGGGTAGACCTCGAGCTTTACAAGGGCAATGTAAGGGTACTTGGCAGGAGTTCTCCCGATGCACTCTATTCTGAGGATCTTGTGTCATTTGACAGTATGTCTATCGACCAGTGTCAGGCGATAGGTGTCTCCCAGTATTTCGGGCTGCAGGCGCGACTTGTGCATACCATGAAAAATAAAAAACATCAGAAAATTCGTCATAAAAAAGAAGCATAATTGTATCGGCTCAAAAAAAAACCTGGAAGAACAGGGATTTTCCCCGGCAACAAAAGCCATACGGGTGCCATCTCCCCTTTAGGAAAGTATCACCTTCACTGCGGTAAGGGAAAAAGGGTTGATGGGATTTTCTCCCCCCCTTTTTTGGCAACCGTTTTTATTATTTTTCAAAACATTTACCGGAAATTTTCATTCTATCTTTTTCCCGGCATGGGGACCCGGTGTGCATTCGAACACTTCCGTAATAGAAAGGATGAGGAGTCCTTTTGCCGGGTAGTGTGGTCCTTTCTCCTTTATCCGGGCTTTGATCTTTTCATAATCCGGACCACTGGTTTTTACGGTGACAGTTCCCTTAATCTGGAAGCAGCGTTTCTTTTCAGGATCCCAGATATACAGTGCCATGTGGGGATTTTCTTTGACATTTGCCAGCGTTTTTACCATATAATTGTCTCCAATCCATATGGTATCGTCTGAAACGAGCTGGACAGTTGCAACCGGCGCGACATTGGGAATAGCACTCTTTGAAGCTGTAGCAGCAGCAAATACTTTTTGCTGGGCAAATACTTCTTTCATTTCTGGAGTCAGTTTTACCATTTTTCACCTACCTTACACCGGCATGTAGCCGTAGAATCTCATATATTCCGGATATGCATATGTTTTGTGCTGCCTTAAAGACCTGTCCGCTTGAGAAAAAAATAGAAACTTATATGGATTGATAATAAAAAAACGGATAGTAATGTGCGCTAATTTTTTTTCCCGCTTCATAAAACCAAAACCGCATATTGTTGAAAGCCCTCCTCCCCCCCAGATTGCACACGGGCCGGGGATGCGGGTCCCCGAATACAAAAACAAACCCTATTTTATTGTTGCCTCAGTAGAAATGGGGAATACTACCACCAAGTGCATCCTGACCGGAGTCAATCTCGAAACCGGAATGTCATATGTGATCAATAAAACCGTAAGTATGAGCAGGGACATTCGCCCTCCAAAACAGGGGGAGACAATATTCGGGGCAACGCTGGATGGAACCGAGCTCACAAGGGAAGCAGTGACCGAACTCGTCAGGGATACCCTGCTCCAGTGCCATAAAGAAGCCCATCTCGATGTCATAAAAGACCTTGATTTTGTTGTCCGCAGCACAGGTGTTGTTGCCGAGATGGAGTCCCCGGACCAGATTGGAGATTTTGTTATTGCGCTTGCAAACGGATGTCTGATAGCAGGTGTCCCTCCCCGGAAAATGACCCCGCCGATGTCTAAGGATAACCAGTCACAAAAACTCCAGCCGTTCAGCTTTGCAGACAAAGTTGTTTTTGTAGGCGCGGTTGCAGGTGTGATCCCTCCTGTGGGGTCCACGGGTGTCGAAATGGTTGCCAATGAAATGGAAGGAGAGCTTGCCATGGCGGGAATCAAGGAAGGAGCAAAATGGACAGCGGTTGATTTCCGCAACCCTTGTGTTTCAATTGATTTTGGAACCACGCTCGACGGGCGCATTACCAGTGATGTACCTGTGGGCAATCCTAATCCTTTTGCAAAAACCGTAGGGAATTTCTGCGGGCTGGCCGGTGCGATTCCCGATGCACTTGTCCGGGGAACCGGTCTTGTGCATGAGCGGACAGGAACTGCCCTGGATATTTTCGGTGAACACAGCGTGGCCGGGGGGCTGTTCAGCGGAGGGAACCGTAAAGTCGTGGATGATTATGTCGAACGGTGCCACAAGCATATCGATATCCGCATCGTGCCGCCGGAACGCGACCGGTTCGGGCGTGTGCCGGTGAATGCACGGCTCGCCAAGGAATCAGGTATTGCCATGATCGGGTGCGACTGTGGCGTGAACAGCAGTGAACTGGACGAACTGGTGTCTGTCGGATCCGAAATTTTTAAAAAATACAATCTTACAACTCTCAATGAAGTGGTTGATCGTGTCTGTGCAAAGATGGCACTCCGGCTTATCGATGTTGCAGTTGAACAGAATCTTGTAATGAAAAATTCTTCGATCGGATTTACCGGCAGAGCGGCAATCTCCGGGCGAAAACCCGAATATATTCTTGACGGGGTCATTGAACGCAACCTCTTTGATGACCCCATTGATCATCTTGTTTTTGTCGATGACGGGCTTGCACGCGGCGCGGCACTGATGGGACGCTGCATGAACTCGCTGGGCAAACCTAAAAATCCGATCGGTGGCATCCGCGGGGGCCCATGTATTATGAGCCGGCGGATCAAGATAGGTAGATAACGTTGTGGTGAATGATTATGGCTCAAGAAGAAAAAGAAGAACAGCTGTTTGATGTCCTCATCCCTCCAGGGGTGCCACAGAAACTTATTGTGGAAATCTCAAAAAAATTCGATGTAACCGTTATTGAACGCAAGGAAAAAATCAAGTTTGCCAATATGGAGGGCGATGAGCGGGAGCTTTTGGCATTCCGTGGCAAATATGACGTTGTTAAACAGGTAGAAAAGTACATGATTGACCAGCTGAATGTTTTTATCAGGGAAAAATAATTTTTTTAATCCCCTTTTAAAATATTTCCTGGTAAATTGTAGAAATTGCAATTTTTTACCTTTTAGAGAAGTTTTCGGAGATTTTCCCGCTATGGGGGCATCCATCGGTCCGGTAGCCCTGTCACCAGGAACCATCATGCGGGAAATTGTTTTCTGTGAAATGCAATTTTTTATTTCATACCGTTTTTAATAACCAAATACATTTGAAAAATATCATTCTAAACCAGGAACATTTTTTTGGGCTGAATTGATACTTTACCCAAATTTATGTTCCCAGCAACCGGACAAGGAGAGCTTTTTGTGCATGGAGCCGGTTTTCCGCTTCGTCCCACACAAGGCTCTGGCCCCCTTCCATCACTTCATCAGCGATTTCCTGGCCGCGGTGGGCAGGAAGACAATGGAGGACACGTGCGTCTGGTGAAGCATACCGCATAAGAGCTGCATCCACCGTGAAGTTGGCAAACACCCTCATACGCTCTTCACGTTCAGCATCATCACCCATAGAGACCCATGTATCGGTGACGATAACATCTGCATCCTTCACTGCCGTTTCCGGTTTCCTGACAAGCGTTATTTTTCCTCCCAGAATTTTCGCTTTTGAAACGATTTCTTTTGCCGGTTCATATCCTTTCGGCGTTGCAACCGTCACATTCATGCCGGTAAGCACGGTCGAAAGTATCAGGGAGTTGCAGACATTATTTCCGTCTCCTACCCAGGCCACCCGGAGGTCATTTGTTGAACCGAAATGCTCCTGAATTGTCATGATATCGGCAAGCAGCTGACACGGGTGCTCGAGATCGGAGAGCCCGTTAATTACCGGGATGGTAGCGTGCCGCGCAAACTCCTCAATAGTCGAGTGTTTATAAGCCCGTATCATCAGGCCGGATACGTACCGTGAAGCTGCCCGTGCAGTATCACGAATCTCCTCCCCCCGCCAGATCTGCATGTCGCGGGCATTTAAAAAAAGGGCATGTCCTCCCAGTTCGTTCATGCCCACCTCAAACGATATATGCGTCCGTGTCGACGACTTCTCAAAGATCATGGCGAGGTTTTTGCCGCGCAGGACATCATGTATTCTACCCTCTTTTTTACGTATTTTGAGCTGTTGTGCTTCGGCAAGTAACTGCTCAAGTTCCTTTTTGCTGATGTCCAGAATTGACAGAAAATCCTTCTTCATCGTAACTCCTTCATATGGGCGATGCGCTGTTCAAGCAGAGACCCGGTCCCGATGTCGCGCCGGTATCGCACGCGTCCTCTGACGCCGGATGCTGCCTGTTCCGCGATGCGTTCTGCCTCCTCAAGGGTCGGGCCTATACCTACAAAAGCAAGGGTCCGTGATGTCAGTGTTGAGAGTTTTCCATTCCGTTCTTCAACATTTGCGTAATACATTAGGGCACCTGAAGAGGTGTCGACGGTGAGGGGATCCCCCGCATTCGGGGAATCCGGATAGCCGGCCGGTACAATATATTTGCATACGGTTGCTTTCTGCTCAAAGGTTATCTGTGACGCAGCAAGAGATCGACGGGTGATGGCCCGGACGATATCGGAAAGATCTGAACTCAGCAGGGGCAGAACGTTCATTGCTTCGGGATCGCCAAACCGGGCATTGAATTCAATGACTTTGGGACCATCCGAGGTATTCATGAACTGGCCGTACAGGATCCCTTTATAGGGGTGTCCGGTTCTCTCCATGGCCGCAACGGTGGACTGCATTATCGCGAGCGCTTTTTTGTAATCTTTGTCTGAAACAAAGGGAAGCATATGGTCCGGCATCGAATAGGAGCCCATACCACCAGTGTTTGGGCCGATATCCCCTTCAAACGCACGTTTATGATCCTGGACAAGAGGCATGGGAACCATATGGGTTCCGTCAACAAAAGCCTGCAGGGTGAACTCCTCACCGATAAGGCGCTCTTCAAGCACCACGCCGCTGCTCAGGGACTTCACATATGCTATCGCCCCGGCCCGGTCAACCTGTTCCCCCATAATCCGCACGCCCTTTCCCCCGGTCAACCCGACAGGTTTTATCGCGAGATCCCCGTCATGGTCATGAATAAACGAAATCGCGTCATGAGGATTGTGGAACACACGGTATTTCGGGCACCCGTCGATCCTGTGCAGTTCCATCATATCGCGGCAGAAGGCTTTATCCGTCTCGATCCGTGCTGCTGAACGCGTGGGTCCTACACTTTCAATACCCGCGGATAAAAGCCGGTCCACGATCCCTGCTTCAAGCGGCGCTTCAGGACCGATAAATGCGTACTCGACTCCTTTTTTTTGGGCATATGATACAATCCCGTTCACGTCAGTTTCCCCGCAGAGATGCACACCCTTTGCAAGTGAGGAAATCCCATAATTCCGTTTTGCCATCACCGAAAAAATTTCAGTTTCGCTGTTGCGGGCAAGTGCACATGCTATTGCATGTTCCCTTCCTCCCCCTCCCACAACAAGTATTTTCATTTCCATGTACTCTTGCGCTGGCAATAAAAATGGTTTACTCTTTAAAGAATCTCGCTGACTTTTACCAGCGGGAAAAAGTGCACTCCCCGTTTTTTGAGCATTTCTTCTGCACCCTGTTCACGGTCTACAACCGTGACAACACGATCAGCCTGTGCACCTGCAGCACGCAGGATCTCAATTCCGTAGAGTGCCGATCCTCCCGAGGTTGTTACATCTTCAACGAGCAGGACATTGCGGTTTTTGACATTGCCAATGATGACCGCTTTTTTGCCATGACTTTTTTCCGCTGACCGGATTATGGCATAGGGTTTTTTTGTAATCATTGAGGTCGCGACAGCGAGAGGTACACCGCCGACAGCTACACCAGCCACCAAATCAAATTCATGGGTCCGGGCAATTGATGATGCAATGGCGCCGAGAAGATCCGGGTCGGTTATGGCGGATTTTATATCGACATAGTACTGGCTTTTTACGCCGGAAGCTAACGTGAAATCACCAAATTCGATTGCTTTATTTCGTATGAGCATATCTGCGATACTGTTCACCATGGAACCTCCTTGACTTTAAGATGGTATCCGATTAAATTTACTGCCCTGTGAAGTAGTGGTGTGAGAATAAGAACAGCTACAAAGATCGGAATGCTCAGGTTTGCAAAGAGCCATCGGGGTTCGACCAAAAGGACCAGGAGTAATGATCCGGCGACCAGGTCATACTGGTCAGCGACAGGCCATTTCCTCCCCCTTTCTTTGCCCAGTCTCCGTTTAAAGAAACTTTTGCATAAATCTCCGAGAAGCGCACCTGTCGCAAGGAGAATTACTGACATAACTGTATGTTCAGGCAGGCTCACCAGATGGTATGTTCCAGACAGAACTATCTGTACGAGCCCGATACCGATTCCTGCTGTAATTCCCATGATGAGGCCGCGGAATGTTTTTCCATCACCCAATACCCGTTTCCCGTCAGAAAAATTCTTACCCAGATCAATGGGGGTACCTCCCCCGACAAGCGCAGCAACAGGATTGGGGACATACGCAGGGAGCATGATCCAGACCGCGGCAAGCAACGGTATTATGAACAACTCAATACTAATAATGTAGCACTCCAATACCTGTAATAAACAGCAGGTATAAACATTAAGGTTACTCAAACGTAAAACAAACGTGTTTTTGGGTGGACATCAATGCTGATAAAAAAGACTCGGAGTCTTTGCCCCACATGTAATTCTGTAATTGATGCGGAAATCGTGGAAGAAAAGGGAAAGATCTGGATACAGAGTACATGCCTTGAGCACGGAAATTTCCAGAATCTCTACTGGTCAGACCCGGTTATGTATCACCGGTTTGAACAGTTCGATACAGTCGGGAGCGGTATTGCAAATCCCCAGAATATTGCACCGCCAGACAATTGTCCGTCCTCCTGCGGATTGTGCAACAATCACCATTCCCAGACCCTGCTTGCAAACATCGATCTTACAAACCGCTGCAATCTTGACTGTGATTTCTGTTTTGCCAATGCCCGTGCCTGCGGATTTGTGTACGAACCGGATTTTGATACTATTGTCCAAATGTTGAAACTCCTCCGCGACCAAAAACCGGTCCCGGTTCCTGCCGTGCAGTTATCCGGTGGCGAACCAACCATGCGCGAGGACCTGGTGGATATCATCATAACGGCAAAACAGATGGGATTTCCGCAGGTTCAGATTGCAACCAACGGTGTCCGGATAGCACATGAACCTGGCTTTGCCCAGAAGCTCAAAGATTCCGGGCTTAATACAGTCTATCTGCACTTTGATGGAGTGACGCCGGCATCCAATCCTCTTTTGAAAATACACCAGAAAGCGGTCGAGAACCTCAAGGCCGTGCGTCTTGGTGTCGTGCTTGTCCCCACGATAATCCGTGGAAAGAATGATAATGAGGTTGGCGATATTATCCGGTTTGCAATAAAAAATATCTCTGTAATCAGGGGAGTAAACTTCCAGCCAATCGCTTTTACCGGGGCAGCAAACGATAACGATGTTATTAATTCCCGCATAACGATCCCGGATCTCCTTAAGGATATTGAGACACAGATGCACGGAGTTCTTAAAAAGGATGATTTCTACCCTGTTCCGTGTGTCCTGCCATTCTCCGATCTTGTCGAGGCGTATACCGGGCGACCCCAGGTCAGGTTCACTGCCCACCAGCACTGCGGTGCAGCTACCTATGTTTTTGTCCAGAATGATGGTTCAGTTATTCCGGTAAACCGGATGGTGAATGTAGATAAGTTCTTTGAATCAATCGAACAGATGGCTGACAAACTCAAAAAAGGCGGCACCATCAACAAATATACGGCTCTGCTGGAAGGTGTAAAAAATATGCATGATTCCGTGAAGAATGGTGAGCAGGGGAAGACCACTGAGTTCTGGAAGATTATCGGCAAGACGCTCATCGGGCAGAACTTTGAGGCGCTCCGCGAATTTCACTGGAATGCCCTGTTTATCGGGACTATGCATTTTATGGACCGGTACAATTATGACCTCGCCCGCGTCCAGCGGTGCTGCATCCATTATGCAACCCCGGATGGAAAACTCATACCCTTCTGTACATACAACAGCGGTCCTGTCTACCGTGAAAAGATCTGGAAAAAATACGCACAATCAAAAGAATAATTCTCTTTTTTGATTCAGCAAAAAAATAATGATTCAGAGGGGAGGCAGTGCATGTTCCGCCTGATTACTCCTGTATAACTGACGATGATTCCGCCTGTTCGGTGCTATTGTAGTGTCCTGTAATCCAAATGCCCGTATATGTTTTTGCGATACTCCTCCTCCCGCCTGGCAGGGTATCTCCCCAGATATGCGGGGGAGTATCGGTTATCTGGCAAAAAAGAACAGCATTCTATGGTTTATAAAAAAAAACTTTTTATACCGCAAAGATCAGGGAAATGGCAGGTCAATTATTTTTCCGTGCTGCATGGCTATTTTTGCGATTGCAAGATCCTGAATAGCCAGACCCGTGGAATCAAAGATAGTGATGGTGTCCGGACCTGCCCTTTTTTTCGTACCGATTACCACTTCACCAAGAGTGCCGGCTATGTCGGCTGCACGGTACATTCCCTGACTTATCGGTACGTTAACCTCACCTGAATGGATTGCCTGGACGGGGTCATCGACAAAAACCTGTGCACGCCTGAGCAGGGCAGGATCCAGTTCCTCCTTTCCCGGTGCATCTGCACCAATGGCATTGATATGAGTCCCTTCATGGATCCACTCACTCCTGATAATGGGGGTTCTTGAGGGTGTGGTAGTGACCAGTACATCACAATCGCAGGTATCTTCTATCGATGATTCACGACAGGGAAAATCCATAAACCTGTCGGCAAATCTCCTGATGTGTTCAGGTTTACGACCCCAGATTTTTATCTGTCTGATGCTCAGTTCACGGGAGATGGCCGAGACCTGGGCCTGTGCCTGCCTCCCGGTGCCAATGACCCCAAGAACAATCTCTTTTCTGGCAGAAAGATATTTTCCGGCAACCGCGCCAGCTGCCCCGGTCCGCATATCTGTAAGCCGTGTAGCATTGATCACTGCAGTAGGGCGCCCCGTCTCAATATCCAGGATCACCGTCAGTGCCATTACTGTCGGATAACCTTTTGCAGGATTATCGGGATGGACATTCACAATTTTTACACCTGCTATGGCCAGTGAAGGAAGGTAAGCAGGCATCGTCCGGAAGTCCCCATACGGCAGGGTTACGTATACCTTGGGGGGCATCTGGACAAGTCCTCTCCCGTGATCAGCGAAAGCCGATTCCACAGCCAGATTCACCTGTCTGAAATCCAGTCCCATGTCAGTGTCGGTATAATACTGCATGAGCGATTATCGTTCGTGATCTGATTTTAACGTATCTTCATTTCCGGATGATGGTTGGGAATTCACGGAATGATAAAAATGAGCGAACCTGCCAGCCGGGATATGGTGACCATGATAAATAAATCAGGAAACATCTATCTCTTTAAGAGTTTTATCGGCAAGTTCTTTCATTCGTGCCGATATCCTGCTTGAAGATGAATAATCCACTTCTTTCATCGCGTTTGCAATCTCTGTCCCGAGAACAAAGATCGCGTATTTATGTTCCATCTTACTTTTATGCTGCTGGAAGGGGGTGATCTTCAATGCATTATACTGGGAAAATTTGAGTTCAGGATTTAATCCTTCAAAATACACTTTTACATTGTAAAGCATCAGGTGAAGCTGGATTAGTTCATCTTTGTGCATGCTATCACTCCGGACATTAACGTAGTTTTACGCAGCATAAATACATATGCCAAAGAGGGTATCAGGATCCCATTTTCATCAGCCGGATCGATAAAGGACGTTTGATTATTCCTTTAAAATCTTTCGCTGCCACATATGCAATACTCTTGCCTACCAGCCGGTCAAGTAGTTTCTGATCGATCGTCCGGTCTACCACGAGCCCGGTGACTGAACTGTCGACAGTCTCGACAGCTTTTTCCAGTTCGTCGGATTTCAGTTCTTTTGCTACGGACAGATCTTCGGTAAGAAAACGGGCAATGCGGTGTCCCTTTACGACATCAATATGATCCCGCAATGTCAGCGGTTCTTTACTTCCTTCCTTTGTTCTTTTTATAGCAGCAGGGTGTTTTGCCTTTCTTCCAGGTTCCGCTTCTTCTTCGTTTGAAACATCAGGAATACGAATCTCCGGAGGAAGTTTTTCAGGATTTTCAATATACTGATCGCGGATGTACTCAACCGGCACTTTATTGCGCAGGGTCTTGACGACCTCTTTTCTCGTCATATCTTCGACGCTTTTACCCTTTGAAGAAAAAGCAACAAAATCGATATCGGCAACCTGCAGGAGCTCGCGCAGGATCAGCTCGCCTCCTCGGTCCCCGTCCAGGAATGCAGTGGAGGTCTTCTTTTCGCACAGATCCTCTACAACCTTTGGTATGTGTGTTCCCTCAACTGCAATGGCATTTTTTATACCATATCTGAGAAGGTTCAGTACATCAGCCCTGCCTTCAACGATGATAATTGCATCCGAGTCAAGTACATTAGGACCAGCCGGGACACGTTCATCGCCGATGGATCCTATTTTCTCAATCCGGAGGCTCTGCCTGACATCATCCAGCAGTTCATCACTGTCAATAGTCCCGTCCTCAAACCGGTCTATAAGGATCTCTTTTGCACGCTCGACAATCTTTTTCCGCTTGACTACGCGGATATCCTCGATGGATTCAACGATGACATGCGCGATGCATGGTCCGACACGGTCAATCGTCTCGAGAGAGGCAGCAAGTATGGCAGTTTCTGCCCGGTCAAGGGAAGTTGAGATTAAAATCTCCCCTTTTGTCTCGCCCTTTTTACTGGTTATCTGGACGTCTATGCGTCCGACACGTCCTGTTCTCTGGAGATCCCGCAAATCTAAGTCTTCGCCGAGTAACCCTTCAGTCTGCCCGAATATGGCTCCGACTACGTCAGGTTTCTCGACCACCCCCTCTGCAGTGAGGCTGATGTGAATAAGGTACTTGGTAGTATCTGGTGAATACACGTAAACGCACCCCCATGAATCATACAACCGGTGTAATTCCTGATCATAGGTATACCTTATATATATCATGTAAAATTACTTAAACTGTCTGATAATGGTAATTCTAGCGGGAAAAAACCGGACCGGTTTCTTTATTTTGTTGCATTGATTAAAAAAAGCCGGGTTTTTAAAAAAATTTAGTCCCTTACGGCAATCAGGAAATCTCCTGCAAACGAAAAAGAAGATTTTTTTTATCTATCCCTGCCACCAGCACCCGTTTCTGGGAATTTGTTGAACCGGACAGGATGGTAACAGCCGTGGCCGGGACGGCAAGTTTTTCTGACACAAGAGTGATTACAGCGCGGTTTGCCTTTCCCCCGACGGCCTGAGCGGTGACACGACAACTGATGGTCTTCCGCCATTCATTGTAACCGGCAGGAAAGGAGTCTGTTTTTGCACCGGCAGTAACCTCAAGTGATATGATCGTGCCATGCCGGTCATCCAAAAGAGCATCAGCGAGATATGGCATGGTCTCTCTCCATGATAGAAATGTCGCCCGGCATAAACGCACATGGATCACCAGTGGCGTGCTGCCGTTCTTCACCTGTGTTTAAACCCATGCCGGGCGTGCCTGTCGCGTATCCGGGTTGTCCCGAAGATCACATCCAGACACTTGTCAATAAATCACCCGGGGACCTATGGATACGCTGTATCGGCAGTATTCTTATTTCGTTTTTGCTATTTAGCAGTTGGGGATACGGCCTGTAATATTCCCCGGAATAATTCATGGATAGTAGTGGTGCCTCCTGTACCCTTTTCCGGAAAACCACCGCGGTTCTGACTTGAAAAATTCCCCGTCCTGATATACAACCCTGCCGCCCATTATTACTGTTGTGGGAAACACTGCCATGTGACCTTCAAACGGTGTCCACCCGCATCTGCTGTGAAGCATTTCGGCGGTTACAGGACACGGAACTTTTGGAAAAAGGGCAAAATCTGCACGATCCCCTGCCTTAAAACCGGCAGGTGGAATTCCCAGCAGCTCCGCTGGCACCCTGGATGTTTTCTGTATGACCGAGTGGAGGGAAATTTTTCCATTCATGACCCATGCCAGAAGGAGTGGCAGGAGGGTTTCAACACCGGGTATACCGGAAGGGGCACGGGAAAATTCCTGCGCTTTATCATTGAGGGTATGGGGCGCATGATCGGACGCAATGATATCGATCCTGTCCCATTTTCCCAGGAGGTGCTTTCGCTCCTTCTCGGTACGGAGCGGGGGGTTCACCTTCCCGAAGGGATTGTTTTTTTCAAAGTCTTCCAAAGACAGGAACAGGTGATGGGGTGTCACCTCCACCGAACCGGCTGCTGCGTCTATCGATCTCTTTGTGCTGAGATGACAGAAGTGCACCCGGCATCCGGTCGTGTTCAGTCGCTGCACTGCCTTTACTGCCTGCAATTCACCCACAGGCGATCGAACCTGATCATGGAGGACCAGATCGGTGTCCGTAAGGTCAGATACGGTCTCAGCGTGGATAGTAGCAAGACCCCCCAGGGATTGGATGTCTTTGAGCGCAAGGCTCAAAGCGGCATCACTGATCCCATCCCCATAACTGGATGGAGCAAAAAATGTCTCGCCAAAGGCCATGGCGCCTGCTTCCCACATCGAAGGCAGGTGCGTATCAGGAGTAACACTGCTGTTGACAGCAAAATTACAGAGTGAATTGTTCAGCGCATCCGAGACGCGATCACCAAACCGTGAAGGATTTGTGACGGGAGGCAGGGTATTGGGCTGATCTACGACAGTTGTTACGCCACCGGCAAGTGCACTCATACTCCCGCTCTTCCAGTCCTCTTTTGCAGACTGGCTGCCCCCCCGCATATGTACATGTATATCGACTGCTGCCGGCAGAACAAGGAGCCCGGAACAATCAATACGATCTGCCATCCCCCGGACTGCACCTACATGAGTAACCTTTCCGTCACCAAGCGTGATATCCGCAACACGCCCTGTGGGGAGGGTGACATTGCATAGGATGAGGGTTGCCCGGGTATCCATGGTAGTTTCTTTTTCCCGCAACCATAAAGGCATAGTGATTCATTCAAAAAGACCAAAAACCCCCTGCCAGCAGAAATCACCTGCTTTCATCGGCAGCTATTCATCTGCCCGGTGCCAATAGTACTCCGGAAATAAAAAACACTGACCCTGCGGATAATGTCCCGAGGTAACCGTAATAGTGGAGGAGGATTTTTGCAATGGATAGAATTATCAGAAACACGCTTGGCCTCTTTATGATTATATTTTTTATTTTTGCATCAGTAGCTACCTACAACGGTTTTGTAGAATCAGCGTACCGTGATTCGCTGAACAGTACCTATGTGTACAGCTGCACTATCACCACCACGTCCACGCTCTCCAATGTTACGTTCTTTATCCCGGTACCGGCTGATCCTTCAGGGAATTCTCCTGTTGTGGCACGATTCAGCGATCAGGACATTACCGGTCTTCCCGGCGACTGGACGGCAACACTGTATGATACCGGGAAAGCAACACTGGTCAAAATTACCGTTCCGGCAATCCGTCCCCCGGGAAGTGCCCGTCAGGATACGCCATATTCGGTTACCCTGTCATCACAGATACTTGCAGAGACCATGATTGATACCCTGGATCCGGTAAATAACAGTGCCCTGTTTCGCCCGGTTCAGGATTTCCTGCAGGTCTCCTGTCCCCCAGGCAGTTCACCTGAACAAAGAACCCCAGCCCCTCAGTGCTATCAGTACCATACCTCCCTCTATGCCGACTACCAGGCTCCACCGGACGCTTCGGTGAATATCACGGCGGTCATTACCGGGAACAACAGCTGGAAAATTTTTGATGCCGGATTCAGTGAGTATCATTCCCGGGTAACTGTCGTGATGAGCGGTGCTAATCATGGCTGGAGCGTAATGCAGGGAGAACTTGAACAAGGTATTGGGATATACCACTTACCTGCCATCCCGGAAAAACCCATCGAATAGCAAAACCGGTAATTCACTCGTATTCATGAAGCAGCTGGCGTTTTGGCATACAACAGGGATTTAATTCTGCATTTAATCATGGACATGACACATAACGGGAGGTACCGCTCATCGGTCAAAACCGGTTCAACGGTGGATATCATTCAGAAAGGCGATCAGCGCAGCGGGAAAACAACCCGGGGAGTAGTCCAGGAAATCCTGACGCATTCCCTGTTCCATCCGCATGGAATCAAAGTCCGTCTGCGGGATGGTCGTATCGGCAGGGTCACCGGAATTATCAGAGATGAAGGGACCCATGGATAATTTTTTTAAAAAACAATATAAAAAAATATCGCTGGCCCTGACGGGCTGGTACAATTAAAAATATACCCTGATACCATGTTTCTCCCCATATGCCGTTATTTCCTGCAGATGACAAGAGCCGGCGTCTGGTACATCGGCAGTCCTATGATCTCAGGGGAATTACTGTTTCGGGGGCTCACTACGCGGAAAAACAGGTTCTGCCACATTATTTGCGCCCGATAAAACTCTTTTTTGCACCGTCACCTGTAAATTATAGAAAGGTTATAATTAATGAGCCACCTAAATTTCTGATACATTATATAATTCCGGGAGATATCCATGATTTCAGTGTTACTCGTTGAAGACGATCCTGATGTGCTTGAGCTGACCCGGCTTTTTCTTGAGCGTGACCTGGAACTCAATATCGATGTCTGCTCCTCTGTAAAAGAGGCATTACGCAAACTCAATAATAAGATCTACAACGTGATTGTGTCCGATTATCTTATGCCGGAGATTAACGGTATCCAGTTGTTAAAAACACTGAAATTTCAGGGTATTGAGACACCTTTCATTATTTTTACCGGTAAAGGCGGGGAAGAGATTGCGATTGAAGCCTTAAACTCCGGTGCAACGTTTTATCTGCAGAAGAGTGAAAATCCCCGGTTCCAGTTTGCAAAATTACGCAAGATGATTCACGAGGCTGCCCTGAAGCAAAAGACCGAGGAGCAGTATCGTGAAAATAATATCTGTGTCGTAGTCCCTGCATATAATGAAGAAAAACTTATCGGACCAACACTGAATTCGATCCCGGACTATATCTTCAGGATTTATGCCGTTGATGATGCATCCACTGACCGCACACCGGAGATTATCCGTGAATTTGCGGAAAAAGATGCGAGGATTATGCATATCCGGCATGAACAGAATCAGGGGGTCGGTGCATCGATCGCGTCCGGCTATAAGGAAGCCTTGAAAGAGGGTATGGATATTGCAGTGGTGATGGCCGGGGACAATCAGATGGATCCTGCATTTCTGCCGGCGTTTCTTGATCCGATTATCAAAAGGCAGGCCGATTATGCGGTGGGAAACCGGCTCCAGACCACTGAATACAGAAAAGGGATGCCAGGGTTGAGATTTTTTGGAAATGCCCTCCTTACGCTTCTCACCAAGATCGCATCCGGGTACTGGCAGCTGATGGACCCCCAGAATGGTTACACGGCGATTTCCCGGAGAGCACTTGAACGTCTCGATCTGGCTGCTATTTATCCACAGTATGGTTACTGCAACGACCTGCTGGTGAAATTAAATGCTTTCGGATTTAAAGCGAAAAATATCAATCACAGGGCGCGGTATAATATTGGCGAGGAATCGGGTATCAAATATCGCACGTATATTTTCAGACTATCCCGCCTCCTTCTTAAGGATTTTCTCTGGCGATTAAAAGAAAAATATGTTATCCTTAATTTTCATCCGCTCGTTTTCTTTTACCTGTTCGGGGTAGCAGGCATCCTGATAAGCGTTATTTTGGGCTTATACTCTATCTACCTTTCACTGTTCATGGATGCGGATTTATTCATCCGGGCAACTCTGACGATCCTGCTCTTTTTGCTGGGTTCGATGTTTCTGCTTTTTGCTATGCTTTTTGATATGGAACAGGAAAGAAATATCGGATGGTAATGGACAATTTTTTTATCCTGTCCAAATAATAAAACTTCAGATGTGATCCTTCATCTTTGATCTCCCGAAGATGGAATCTTGCTGCATTGGAATTTTTAATTCATCCACCCGGCAGAAGCATAGATACCATCAAGAAAGGGACATGCACAGCTCGCTTGGCTATTCTGACAGGAAAAATAGGAAAATCCCGCATTTCACTATTCAGCGGGAAGAGGACTGTTTGTGATTACAAAAAATAATTATTCAAGCCCATCGCTGGCTTACACAGTCATCAGGTCCACGGAATTTAACACGCCGATTTTGAAGGGAGTCCGGCGTTAAGTAAAACGTCCGTATGATGAATTGAATACCAGGACCGGACTTTGCGCCAGGTGAGGAATTTCTGGCAGTTACCGTAGATTATGCCACCAACACAATCTTCCCGGCAACTGTCGCATGGATTATCGGTCATGATTCGTCTCTTTTGTTTATCATATGTTATATTACCACAATAGTTCAGGTTCAATCATTGAACCTCCCGGTTAAACCGATTCATCTTCAATGGTTTCCATTAATACAATACATAAAAATAATGGATAAAGACAAACACTAGTGTATAATATTAAATGATCGCGTAAAAACGATTGGAAAGGGGAGCTATGGAAGATCAGGCAGATGAAATAACCCGTATTCGTACAATATTAATGAATAATCCCAAAGGATCAACTATAGAAGAAATTGCCAAAAAATTACCGTTGAACAGGACCTCTACGGCAAAATATCTCAACACGCTCCTGATTTCCGGACAGGCTGAAATGCGGACATTCGGCCGCGCAAAAGTCTTTACACTCTCCCAGCGTGTTCCTTTCTCACAAATGCTGAACCTTTCTTCAGATCTTCTTTTGGTTCTGGATCAAAATCTTGTCATCAACCAGGTAAATGAACCGTTCATCAGAGTGTTTGGACTCTCGCGGGAATCGCTGATAGGATTACCAGTCACCCGTTCTCCTGTTATGCGCTATATATCTGAGCAAAATATGTCTCTTATCCAGGAAGCTGTACGGGGAACTGAACAGAGCAAAATTGATCGCTTTGAGATCAATGATCAGGGATACTTTTTCAGGATAAAACTCATCCCCCTTGTTTTTGATCAGGGGGGCCAGGGACTTGCGATCATTCTTGAAGATATCACCGAACTCAAAAAATACCAGCAGCACCTCGAGCAGCTTGTTGAGCAGCGGACCTTTGAGCTGAAAGATGCCAATGAGCAGCTGGTAAAAGAAATTCAGGAACGTCAGAAATCCCGTCTCGCTCTTGAACAGAGTGAAAAGAAATACCGCGAGCTTGTCGAATATGCAAACAGTATTATTATCAGGGTCAACGAGTCGGGTGTTATTACTTTTTTCAATGAATTTGCGGTGAACTTTTTTGGATTTTCAGAACGTGAGATACTGGGAAAAAATATTATTGGTATCCTCATTCCTCTCCCGGATGAACCGGGAAAAAACGTTTCGGATATGCTCCGGACGTTTTTGAAACCTGCGGATTCCACGACGTTCAATGAGATTGAATGTATCCGGAAGAATGGAGACAAGGTGTGGGTTGCATGGACGACTAAGGCAATGTATGATGCAAAGGGAAATCCCGAAGAATTTCTTGTTGTGGGAATGGATATTACCCAACGACGCCATGGAGAATATGCCCTCCAGCAGATTAACACCAAACTGAACCTGGTGAGCAGTATTGCCCGTCATGATATACTTAACAAACTGACGGTCATTTATGGAATCATCTCTCTTTTACAGGAAAAAATACCCGATCCCACCTATCGTGAATATCTGAAAAAAGCGGAAGAAGCGGCAGTTGCAATTAAAAAACAGATCGAATTTACCCGCGATTATAAAAATATGGGCCTGGAGAAGGCCGACTGGCAGAATGTTATTGATACCCTGCAGCAATCTATAAAAAACGTGGATCTCAAAGGAGTAACACTGGATCTTTTTTCCCGTGACCTCGAGATTTTTGCTGATCCGTGGCTGAAAAAAGTATTCTTTAACCTGATTGACAACACCCTGCGGTATGCAGAACATGTAACAAAAATCACGGTTTCCTATCGCGAATCAGAGGACGGGCTGGATATATTGTTCGAAGACAACGGTATCGGCATACCATTTGATGAGAAAGAGAAGATATTTGAGAGGGGTTATGGAAAAAATATCGGGTATGGCTTGTTCATGGCCCGTGAAATCCTGGCCATTACCCAACTCAGCATAAAGGAAACCGGTGAACCCGGTAAAGGGGCACGGTACGAGATTCATGTTCCCAAGCGGTTATACAGCATTAAATGACAGGACTGGTTGTTTAAAAAAATATTTCCCCGTACTTATTACAATTGATCGTCCTGGAGTTTCTTCCCTGAAAAATTAATTCAAAAACAATCAATATCTCATGTGTGCCATGACTATTACCGAACAATATTGATATATTGAAAAAAAATGATTATCTGGAATTTTTTCCCTGAATGGATCATTATTTAATTGAAAATTGCAGAATTATTGAGGGATAATGTATAAATTTGATATTGCTGAACTCTCCCGAAACGATTACCATCAATGGGATACACTCGTTGATTATTCGAGGCATGGAACGATTTTCCATAAAACTGGCTGGCTGGATGCATGTGCCCGGGCTCTTGGAAAAAAGGTAAAAATTTTCGGGTGTTTTCAGGATGGACAGCTCATTGGAGGCTGTTCCCTTTTTCTTGAGAAGATATATGGAATCCTTACTGTGGCCAATTCCACATGTTGTATCATGACACCTTACGGGGGCGTTGTCCTTTCCGCTTCCCCAAGCACAAGCGTTCATAGACAGGAAACGTATTCCAGGGAGATTATCGAATCCCTGATAAAAGAATTTGAAAAAGAACAATTTTATTCTATTAGCATTCAAAATTCTCCGCAGTTTCTTGATATAAGGCCATTTACCTTAAATGGCTGGAGATCAAGTGTTTTTTATGCATACTATATCAATCTCGATAATTATTTCGAATCCAATTATGATTCTTCTGCTAAAAGGAATATTCGGAAAGCGGAAAAGAACCGCATAATTTTTGAACCCTTTTCTGATATTTCCAGATACTATACTCTTTTTTGCGAGACATATACCCGAAAGAACCTGGAACCTCCGGTTCCAGAACGTCTGTTTACGGACATATATTCATTCATCAGGAATCAGAACTGCGGTAAAATGGTGGTCGCAAAAACCACAGACGATGAGATTGCCTGTGCTGAGATTGTTATCTGGGATAGCAAACAGGCTTTCAGCTTATCGGCGGTCTCTGATTCCAGGTTCCTGAATTCGGGAGCTTCGTCCTTCCTCATGAATGAAGAATTAAAAATGTTGAGAAATCAGGGCATTCCAATGATAAATATTATGATGGCAAATGTCCCTCAGTTGTCAAGTTTCGCATCGTCTTTTAATCCGAGCCTTCTCCCATACTATCAAGTACAAAGCCGAAAGGCCCGTCATCTCCTGAACTTTGAAATTT
The DNA here is from genome assembly GCA_028679185.1 of Methanoregula sp. Taxonomy (GTDB): domain Archaea; phylum Halobacteriota; class Methanomicrobia; order Methanomicrobiales; family Methanospirillaceae; genus Methanoregula. The sequence goes on from JAJRBZ010000055.1 coordinate 24,530, forward strand.
GATCATATTCTAGTCAACCCAATACTATCCCATTAAAATTCCCTTGTTCTTTGGGGCGGTTTATCAGGTGATTGCTCATTAAATTAAGCAATTAGATAAGCAACTACAATATTTTGATTAGATAATAGCAAGCAGGCGATGAACTTATGTGAATCAGGACACATCATTGGTGATGAAGGAAGGCCAAACAGGTTTTGCGTTAAATAAATTTATTATCACACATTTTTTCATACCACAAAGGAATTCTTGCCATCCGTTGGGAAAAGTGCCATATTCACCCCAAGGGTTCCGGTTGATGCGATCTTCTGCATCGGGTATCAGATCAGTTCCTGACCAGATTATATATTATCTGAGATTCGACTGCACGCCAGACAGGAGCTGCAATAATTACTCGTGGTATCAGTCGAGATACATAATAACGCCTTCCTCTATGGGAACAAGTACCGGTGGATTACCTATCATGTTCTGTGTAACATGCGTCTTATTGTTTTTTGATGCGTACTGGAACACCGGGCGATCCGACCATAAAGCATCCCAGACGATGATATTGTGATCTATCCAGATACCGGATTCGGGTACTCCCCCCTGAAAACCTGTGGCATAAACCTTTGACGCATCGAACGTATTATGATGTATTTTATACTCATAGCCTGAAAATTCACCATCCGGGTTTTGGTGAACATCGAAATGGGATGCGCCGATTGCATTGCCATGACCTAATACATGGTTATACCGTGCCTCATAACTTTCTCCCGCTACTCCTGATCCGGTTATGGAGTGCCGGTTATAATCAAACAGGTTTGATTCAATGAGTGCGGTCCCTCCGAAAAGTTCTACACCATACCCCTCTCCGCGTGCCTGATTATGGTGTACATAGTTGTGGTGGATAAATGCATTCCCTGTAGTGGAGATACCATTTCCGAGGAGCACTCCGGCCCACGACCAGCCGCGTATCTCACAGTTGTCAACTTCAAACCCGGAGATCCCGCCAGTTGCACGGAGACCGACGAGGTAGTATTCCTCGGTAACAGATACATCATCCTGTGGTTTCATCTCGCCTTCGAGGACCAGCCCGGTGATCCTGACATTGTTCCCGACATTGAACATAGACTGTGTCCATGTCCACGGGGAACCTCCGGTTCTCTTTTTAATTACCGCACCCGTTGATCCGCCAGAACCACGATTGCTTGCAAGAGTCACACCGGCAGGGATGTTCAGTTGTGATGTTCCCGACAGGTCAATAACAGCATCTCCTTTTACAAACACAACATCGCCCGATTGTGCATTCTTAAGTGCTGTGAGCAATTGATCGCTGGTGGATACGACATACTTCACGCCGGCATCTGTCTCGGAAATTATCCTGGTATATCCTGCTCCGCCACCAATGGGATTGCCTGTTGGATTACATGTTTCTGCACCAAAGCATTCTCCTGACACCAAAATGAGTAATACTATGATTACTATGACTAGTCCCGCTATGACACCCAGTTGTTTTAAATTTAGGGTCATTTAGTGTCATATTTTAACATCCATCATATTTCACAATACCTTTTTTTGCATATCTGCAAACAGACCCGTATCAGAAGTTTAGCGCTATAGATCTCTAACAATTTCCCATTTTATAAAAAAGCACGTTGGGATTTCTGGTTTATGTATTATAGCGTGAAATAATCTCTTCCAGCATTCAGTAAAAAAGGAGGTAATTCGGAAGCAGACCATATCGTGGTCTTATTCCACACGTTGATTTTTACGATTGGCCGATTGGATCTCTGATGTAGGCGTTCTGTAACATACGAGGAATTGAGATAGATTTCCTATTTATCCAGATTTATACATTACTACGCCGGATGCACTCGTTTTTAATGCTGGTGGTATTCCGACCATGTTTTGTGAGATATAAGATTTAGTCGCGGTAGGCATACATACCGGCCTGTCCGACCATTTGTCGTCCCATTCTATGATGTTATGATCTATCCAGAGCCCGGATCCGGGTACTCCACTTTGGATAACTATAACATACACTGCATGGTCAACAAACTCAAAGGTGTTGTGGTGTATCTTATATGTATCCCCGCCAGCATGGACATCGAAATGGGAAGCACCAATTGCATTGCCATGACCTAGTACGTGATTATACCGTGCCTCATAACTTTCACCCTTTACTCCTGATCCAGTTATGGAGTGCCGGTTATAATCGAAAAGGTTTGCTTCAATCAGCGCAGTCCCCGCATATAGCGAAACTCCATACCCCTCTCCGC
>JAJRBZ010000056.1 GCA_028679185.1 Methanoregula sp.
CATTATTATTTTCCCACCTCTGGCATTCAGATGTTGCATTTGGATATCAGCTCTCACATCTCAGAATTGCAGGTACGGAACCGATGAAATCAACAGACATAATCCTCCAATGGTCAGGAACTGTCCATCAGAAATTACATCACAGAGAAGATCATTCATTGTCGTTCGATCGATAGAAATGATGCAAACCTGGGAATACACAAGAGAAGTGATGATAATGGCACAGGCCAGCACAGGAATGACATTACTACCCGGTATGAGGATCAGGGCTCCTGCTGAAATATTTATTATTGTGAGGATACTCCGGCTTCGTCCAACACCCACAAGAACCGGAATGGTTGCAACTCCGGATGCAAAATCTCCGGTCCGGTCCCTGATATCGGGGAGTACGGAGGCAACAAACGTCCAGCAGAATATGAACATGAATACAACCAGGGACGCTGCACCCGGTGCTGAAGTACTCAGATATACCGGCACCAGCGAAAACGCAAGTGCCCATGAAATGGAGACCACAAGATTTTTCATCACCGGGATCTCCTTTAACCGCCGGTATCCGCACCACTTTGGCAGTATAGGAACGCTGTAGAATATTCCGCTTATGAGCGGTATCATAACCACACAGAATGCTGCAATTCCGTAAAACGCGGCAATAGTAAGTGCGGTGAGGTATGCACCGAGTGCAGCGATAAAGAGGTGGCGTTCGAATTTTTTAGTGATCCGGAAACGACGTTCATGGTTGAGCGCATCTTCCACTTCATCGGTTTTTCGATTTAAATTATAAACGGAGAATACAATCAGGAACATAACCGCAGCGATGTGGTTTGTCCAGGAAATATCCTGAATGAAGCATGAAGTATATGCCATCCCGACTGCAGCCGAACCAAGAAATAATGAACTATAGAGCAGGAATTCTCCATAATCACGAAATCTTGAAAAGAGTGTATTTCTGATGTCTGATACAAAATGCCCGGGGCTGTTATACCCGTCACAGCTGAAAGAATCCATGTGATTAAATCAGGGACAAAAGAAACATTCATTTTGCCGGTGAATGTTAATCGCAGCGGATAATCTGAAAATCCGTGATAAATAAATGACAATCTCGACAATTTTCATTCCGGATATGAAGCTCAGGAAAGATGCCGCACAGGTTTACGAGCCGGATCCGTTTCATGATAAATAGTTTCAATTGAATATTAATCTTTCTATATAATTTCTAAAATCCATTGAAAAGCAGCACAGGTAAATCCATGATTTCGGTATTGTATGTAGACGACGACCCAGCACTACTTGAAATCGGCACATTCTTTTTAGAGAACTCTGGTCAGTTCCGTGTTGACACTGTAACATCGGCCCAGGAAGCACTGCAAAAAATAAAATCAATGCCGTATGATGCGATTGTCTCTGATTACCAGATGCCGGATATGGATGGTATTGCATTCCTCAAGGAGATCCGTCGTGAATTTCCTGATCTTCCTTTCATCATATTCACAGGTAAAGGCAGGGAAGAGGTAGTTATAGAAGCATTTGACAACGGAGCTGATTTTTACCTCCAGAAAGGAGGAAATCCGACACCGCAGTTTTTAGAGCTTGGACACAAGATCATTGCTGCAGTCCGGACGAGGCAGGCGGAGAAAGCATTACAGGATAGTGAAACCCGGTACCGTAACGTTGTGGAAGACCAGACTGAATTTATCTCGCGGTTTCTTCCAAACGTTACCCATGTATTTGTGAACGAAGCGTATTGCCGCTATTTTAAAAAATCCCGTGACGAGATCATCGGAAATAAATTTAAACCTGATATTCCACAGGAAGATAAGAAACTCGTCGGAGAATATTTTCTCTCCCTGACAAAGGAAAACCCGATTGGCTCCATTGACCATCGCATTATTATGCCGGATGGTGAGATCCGCTGGCAGCGCTGGAGCGATCGGGCAATCTTTAATGATGGGGGGTCACTTATCGAATACCAGTCAGTGGGCCGCGATATAACAGAAACCAAACAATCTGAAGAAGAACTGCGCAAAATTAATGAGGAACTCAAAGCAGCATATGAACAGATTGCTGCAACAGAAGAGGAGTTACGACAAAACTACGATGAGCTGAACAAAAAAGAGCAGAAACTGCGGGAAAGTGAAGAAAAGTACCGCCGCATCGTGGAAACTGCGTATGAGGGAATATGGGTTCTTGACAGTCAGTTCCGGATAATTCAGGTAAATAACCGGATGGCAGAGATACTCGGTTACCAGCCTCATGAGATACGTGGCCAGTTAATCACGGATTTTATTCATGCGGATGATTTCCCTGATCATGAGTTCCATGCTTCAGTGCGTCGCAAAGGGATAAGAGACCGATACGAGCGACGCTATCTCCGGAAGGACGGGACATGGTTATGGACACTTGTTTCAGCGACACCTGTATTCAAAAATGACGAATTTGTCGGTTCATTTGCAATGGTGACAGACATTTCTGAACGCAAGAGTGCTGAAGAAGCACTCCAGAAAAGTGAACAGCTGTACCGGACAATCGTGGAGACTGCCCCGGGAATGCTTATAATCTGCGATTCCAGGGGAAGAAAACTGTATGTAAGCTCGAATTGCAGGAATATCACCGGATATACGCAAGGAGAGATTATGGATAAACGTGTCTGGTGGGTGCATGAGGATGATACACCAAGAATGAAATCCCTTTTGAAGGACGCACTGGAAAATAAAATCAGCAGACATAATGTCGAGTTCAAAGGAATAGAAAAAGATGGCAAAGTCTGGTATGGGTCGCTGTCATGGGAGCCGATTATGGATGGTCAGGGCAACATGATTCAGGTGTTGATACAGGTTATTGACATCACTGACCGTAAAAATGTGGAAGAAACTCTGAAACAATCGGAACACCGGTTTTCTGATATCATCAACAACCTTCCGGATGCGACCCTGGTAATTGATCCGAATGGCAAAGTCATTGCATGGAATAAGGCAATTGAAGATTTGACCGGGGTCAAAGCCGAGGACATGATAGGAAAAGGTAATTATGAGTATGCAATACCATTTTATAATAAGAGAAGACCGATTTTAATAGACTTGATTTTTCATTCGGATGAAGAGATAGCCCAAAACTATTCGGAAATTATCCGTAAGAATCGGGATGTCCTTATTGCTGAAACAACTCTGCCGCAACCGAAAGGAAAAAGATCCATTCTGTGGGCAAAGGCGTCACCGCTCTATGACGACCAGGGAACTGTAGTAGGTGCAATTGAATCGATCAGGGATATCACCGAACGTAAAAAGACCAGCGATACACTGAAAGACAGTCAAGTCTGTCTGAAAAATCGATAATCATTTTGCCACGTTTTCACATGGCAGGTCCTTCTGCTGTTCTTTCCGGAATACTTTTAACAATTATTTTTCCCAGGATTTTCTTTATATTTTTCCGCGTGGAAAAATATTCCTCTCTTGCAGAGCGGTTAAAATTAAAATCACGCCACTGCTAATTAAGGGACACATTTTGATAACTTTGATCCTTGACCTTGAATTTTCGATATGAGATTGCCGGTTTGCGAAACAAATAAATCATGTTCATTAAATCCTTAAATTGGTAAACGAAGATATTTTTTAGCGCTAACCCGAATTTCCTGATTCAACCATTCTAAGGGTGATAAGGAAAATTCACCTGGGTTTGTGCCAGGTCAGGTATTTTAGACTGATGATAGAAGATTGGATCGATATCCGGAATAATTTCAGAAAAGACCACTCAAAAATGTGTTGGTGAAAAGTGAAGATTATTTCTTCTTTGCTGCCGCCTTCTTGGCTGGCTTTTTTGCTACCGGCTTCTTTGCCGCTGCTTTCTTTGCTGCTGCCATGTTGTTTCCACCTCCTACCGGAAAAGGTTAAAAAATCCTTTAATCTCTTAATTAATAAATATTTTGGTCGTAACGCCGATTTTATTCATAGAATCCTTAGTAATTACCACTTATTTCGCAGTAAAATGGCATTTCTGAACAATAACAATTTAAAATGTAATATTGCCTGAAATACGCAATTCTTTAAATTTTAATCCGATTAGCGAAAAAGCAATTATCTGAAGGATAAATAATATTTTACCCGTATGACTGTAAAAGAATCAACAGGACATATGCCCAGGTTGCAGAGATTTTTGTTTTTGAAGAATTATTGATTTTTTTATTTTGAATTTGGTCGATTCTTGGTTTGCTGAAGTGATCCGTGGCAGGAATTTACAGTTTTTGTCCGGGAAAGAATCGTCCTGTATAAGATCGCATTGGCCACTGCAACAATGGACAAGAGAACCATGGAATGGATAATCAGGGCACTATACTGGTCACCACCACCCGAAAGAAATATGAAAAGTGCAAAGATGATCACGGACAGAATAAGTGTACCGATGCTAATCAGAGTCGCTCTGACTGCAGTATACATCCTGCTGCGAATATCGGGGAAAAGCAACAGACCAAAAACCCCGATCCCTCCAAATCCGACACTGAGTATGAGAAGGATAAAAATTCCTGCATCAATAATCAGATCACTCATTCTCCCTCACCACTCCCGTTCCCGGACCGTGCATAAGCAATGGTTCCTGCATAGCAGAGTGCTACGAGCACGATGGATGCATCAAGTACGATCAGGTTTCCCGACGAAATACTAAGGGCAAGTGCTGCCCCAGCGGCAATAGTGATTGCCGCATTTACTGCAATAAGCTGGTCATCGAGTGTCGGCCCGGGTATGATCCGCAGAACGGCGCACAATGACAGGAAGATAAAGCAGAGTGCTGCAAAAAGCCAGGTATCGATCATGTAAACAGTACAGTATGCAGAATTGATATTTATCAATCCTCCCGCTCCATGCCGGTCAGTTGCCTTAAAAAGAGAAAAATGAGTGCCCAAACTTTTCGTGTTCATACACAGGCAGGGCCCTATTATTCCTTATAATTGAGTCTCTTTGCTGCCCTTCCTTTTTTATCTCTCAATAGCGAATGATATAGAAGATGCGTCCGTCCTATCTTGGGAAGATACTTTTACGCTGGTGTGACCAGTGCCATGTACCGGTTCTTGCACAATACTGTAACTGCGGCGCAAGGACCCGGGAAGTCCCAGTCACACCTCCGGGAGACGCCCGCCCGGCTTTTCCGGCAGACATCGCACTCATCAACCGGATCTTCAAAGAGCATTTTGGCGCAGAGCTGATTCCAGAAGGTCATCTGGTACTCCTGAACAAAGTACCGGACCGTGACCGTATGGAAGAGATTGTTGTCGGGGGTGGAATCGCAGGGATTATCAGGTATTTTCCTGAGCAGCGGCGGTGGGAACCCATCCCTCGCCCGGAAGCATGCACGTTATTTTCACCCAAAAAACGTTGTGTTGTGATAGATGATGATGCACTCCCCTTTATCAGGGAACAGCATATGAGCGTCCTCGCACCCGGGCTTGTTTCAGTAGATGATGCCGTATGTGCCGGTGATGAAGTATTCATTCGTGCAAAGGATGGTTCATGCGCCGGTGTCGGTCGGGCAAAAGTTGACGCAGCAACTGCACGAAATATGAAAAAAGGGTCTCTTGTCAGGACAAGGAATAACATCACATCGGTTATTGTGCCTGGATTCGCAGAATGGGAAGATGCAGTGACAGCAAACGCTGAAGTGCTCGAAAATGCAGAATCATCAGCTATCCGTTTTGTACGGGAGGTGGCAGACCAAAATCCGCATCTGGTAGCAAACATCTCGTATTCCGGGGGTAAGGACAGCCTTGCCACTCTGCTTGTGGTGACAAAAGCCCTGGGTAAGGTAGTGATGCTCTTTGCTGATACTGGTTTGGAGTTTCCGGAAACCTATGCAAATGTGGAGGAAGCCTCGCGGCGTTACGGGCTTGATATAATCCGTACTGATGGAAGAACGCAATTCCGGGAAACGTTTGAACGACAGGGGCCTCCGGCAGTTAATTCCCGCTGGTGCTGCCGGGTATGCAAACTGACGCCGGTAGAAAATCTGATTCGCGAACAGTGGGGCGAATGTCTTTCCTTTATTGGCCAGAGAAGATACGAATCGGAGAAACGGGCACAGAGTAAACAAGTATGGCGTAACTCAGGTGTCCATTCCCAGCTCTCGGCTGCCCCTATCCATAACTGGACTGCACTGCACGTCTGGCTTTACCTGATGCGGGAGCATGCACCGTACAACATCCTGTATGAGCGCCGCCTGGACAGGATCGGATGTTTCATGTGTCCATCGAGCGATATGGCATTGATCCATTTGATTGAAACAGAGTATCCTGGTCTCTGGGAGAACTGGCGCACACAGCTTGTCCAGTGGCAACAGGCACGCGGGCTTCCCGAAGAGTGGATTACCGGTGGAAAATGGCGGCTGAAAGAAGGTACCAGGGATGCTGAAGATAGCAATTATTGATTACGGACTGGGAAAC